>JAUUNK010000271.1 GCA_030844565.1 Bacteroides ovatus | reverse complement strand
GGATGGAGCTCTTTTCAATTAGAATACAGCGCACTTTTCAATTAGTATCTACACGATATCCGAAATACTCTTCTGTAACAAAGCATTTGGGACCGTACTTTCCTGCAATGGCATATAGCAGCGAATCCACTGCCGCCGCTTCGTCCAGCCTTCCCTGTGCCAGAATGCCAATCAGTTTTCCTGATTTGTCCGCCACCATGCCGGTATACGGGAATTCAAATTTCCCGAAGCGGGCAAGAACCTCTCCGTAATTTGTTTCTACCGAGCTGTATTCCTGAATGACCGCATTTTTGCCTTCCTGGGTTTTACATTTCACTTTTTTCTTCATGAAATAGCGGAATGATTCGTCATAATCCTCGTCGTATAGCCTTGCCTTGGAATAATACTTGTCCACGTTCATTCCGAACACCACATTTCCCAAATCGTATGCACCCTCACCCCAGTATTGAGGCTGTGCGGCACTGATGCCGCAAAAGAAATTCAAGATTCCCATGATAAAAATCGTTTTCATGCTTTGCAATTTTTTGTTAATATTGATATACTGTATTAGAAACGGCTGGATGAACCTCCGCCTCCGGACGATCCTCCTCCGAAACTGCCTCCGCCACCGCCTGAGCCTCCCGAACGTCTGGAAGAGGTGTTGATTTTCGGTATTGTATAGCCTACCATGTATTCGGCATCGCAATGCATACATCGATGGCGAGCCTCCATCAGTCCTTCTGATGAAGTGGTGGCTTTAATAATAGTCCGATATTTTTCTTCCTTGTGTAGCGTCATTTGCCCGCAGGAGGGGCAGCATTCATAGCCGTCCTTTTCAAGCGGTATCCGGATTTTCACCTCTTCGCTGCAAGCGGAGCACCGGTAGATGCGGATGTAGGCCGTTTTCAGTTCTGTTTCTTTGCGTTCGCTTTCAGTCAGCCGTTTCGTATCTTTTATCAACTCGTGCAAAGGAATCTCCCGGAGGGTTTCCTGGTTGCATTTCGGGCATGTCCGGCTGCGCCTGAGGGTCTTTTGTTTCTGTATGCCGAAATACCAGCAGGCAATACCCAGCATGGCGGGCCACACCGGTACCAGCCAGCACAGTCCGAGCAGGGTGCGTACAGTAAAGGGTTTTCGGGTCGCCAGCAAGGTCAATGCGGCTTCCGTCCCTTCGTCTTTGGGCGTCATCCTGTGTACCGCCGATTTCCAGACAAACCAGTTTATAAGTATCAGCATCAGGGCAAACACGATAAAGACCAGGGAAGGGGTGGTACGCCGGAACTTTTTTATCCATGCTTCCGGCGGTGCTGCCTGATAGTCACTTCCGTACAGAACTGCCGCCACCGCCTTGACACCTTCAAGCATTCCTGTATTCCAGTCATTTTCCCGAAGATGCGGCACCATGGTTTCCATCTGTATTCTTTTGCAAATGGCATCCGGCAATACTCCTTCCAGGCCATACCCGGTCTTGAAGGTGATATCCCGTATATCCCGGGTCAGCAGAATCAGCAGTCCGTTGTCATCTTCCGCCTTGCCGACACCCCACCGGTTGAACAGCGTAACGGCAAATTCATGCGGTTCCTCTTCTCCGATGCTGTTCAAGGCGACAACTGCCACTTCTATGGTCAGTGAGTCCTCCAGTTGTTGCAATATATCGTTGATTTTATTCTTCGTTTCACTGTCCAATATATGGTCAGGGTCGGATACCCAATTGTCCGCATCGTATGTCTTGGGATTAGGTACATCATCGACCGTTCCCCATGCCATCGGGCAGAAACCCACCAGAACGGCTATGCAGATTATAAGTTTTCGTATCATATAGTGCCTCCTTTCTCATGGTTATTCATATCGACCGGTCTGAAAGAACGTCTGCTGTCCTTTTCATCGTATTTTTTTAATTTCTCGCTGTTCATTTCCAACAGGTAAACGACGAATCCGGAAAATCCAAGCAGGCACATCACACTGAAAAATAAGAGCAGAAGCATCCAGCCCCAGCCGATATTGTCAAACATGGGTGAGGCAAACCTCATGCAGATAATATAGGCAAACCCAAATGCCGCAACCAATATTCCCAATGCCATGACGGGAAACAGCAGGATTATTGCCAGTGTTTTCCATATCAGTTTGCAGAATTTGGGGTGACGGCCTGTGACAGCATAGCCAGCCAAAGAGCAAACGGTGGCAGATACCAGCATCATTATCAGACAGATAAATCCAGCCATCAGCCATTCCATTGGTGAAGCGGCGGCGAGCGACCCTCTGCTCTCTGCAAAGATATTGGCAAACAGTCCTTCATTGATGATAAGATGCCCCAGACTGAACAGTGCGGTGGTCAGAGCAAATACAATCATGAAAATAACACCTGCTGCCAGACAGCCTGACGGCTCTTTGGAGTCCTGCTTCCTTCTCCAGATAATCAGTCCGGTTATCAGAATCTGTAGTACAATCAGGATATATCCTTCCATAGGCTCGGTCAGTTAAAAATGACGGGAAGAGTAGCGACAAAGGAGATTGCTTTTCCCTTCCATTTTGCCGGGACATACTTTATGCCGTAGAGGCAGTCGCAGACCGCTTTTTTCAATAGCGGATGGGGGTCTCCGTATATTTTTACGTTGCTGGCAACGCCGTCGGTTCCGATGGTTATTTCCGCCGTCATTCTTCCTGTAATTCCTTGCTCGACTGCCTCTTCCGGCTTCCTGAGCAATTGTGCCAAGATCATGTTCCATTCGTCCGGCATTCCTGTCTGCGGGTTGATGGGCTTGGCTGGCTGGAAATCAGGACTGAAATAATCCACTTCCTCCATCTCTTCCGGTTCGGTCTGCTTTGTATTGTCCGGTGATTTTTCTGTGCACAACCATTCGATAAGTTCGTTGCATCGCTCGCGGTTGATTATTAACCGCGATGCTTCGCCTTCCGATGGGGCAAATACGGTTATCTCGGCAATTTTCCGTCTCTTTTCGTCCGGCATGTAGAGCAACAGACTATCTCCCTGCAAGGCAACCGTGTAGTGCTTTCCCATCACTCCGGCAGCGTCTGTATCGTCATTTCCCTCTGAATCTTCATCTTCCATAAAGTGTTTCAAGGTCTCTTCCAGGTTGTTCGGGTCGATGCCTTTTCCTTTCAACCACTCTTCAAACGTGATTTTCCCTGTACTATTTTTCAGAATCTTGTCCAAATCTCCTGTTGTGAATGTTGAAGAGGACGGCTCGTACCAGTTTCCATCCCTGTGATAAAGGTAATCCATGCGTCTCAGTTTATCGATAGTTTCTGCGTCTGCGGAAATGGTGAAGCCGTTGCTGTCAACCTTTTCTATGGACAAAGTCTTGTTGCCCCAAGTCACCTGCACCGCGTTGTCTCCAAAATCCTTTATGGGTACTGTGATGCGGTCGTATTTCTGAGGCATATAGAAAGACAAGGAGATGTGTCCGCCTGCAATTTCCTGATAAGGGACAGTCAACGGTATCTGCAATCCGAACCATATATTCAACATGTCTTTGTTCTTGGCATAGTCGCCGCCCTCAAGCAGATAGATATCTTCATCCGGGTGTATATAGACCGGTTTGCCCTGTTTATCCGCCAGATGAAGCTGCAAATCAGTCTCTAGGTCGAAGAAAAGTTCTTTGCAGAACCCCGTGAAGTTCCCGTTCTCATCCTCGTGATAATACTTTTTCCACAGGCCGGATCCTTGTCGACCACCGAAATATGAAGATACATCTTCGTCTTTGCCCCTTAGCATAAGGTTGAAAAAGATAGGAGAATCCTTGTTCGGTTCTATGAATGCCTTGTCGAAGCACGTGAACAGTCTTGACAGGCTCTTTTTAAAGCTCTTGTGTTTGAATTTGTCCGCCCATTTTTCCCAAGGGAGCCTATCTTGTTTGAACTCTTGGCTTTCTGTTAATGAATCAAGTTCGCCGAATGCCGCTCCTGTCTCGAACTGATAGAGCACTTCAAGTTGCTTCATGGCCTCTTTTTTCTCTTCTTCTGTCATTTTCGTCTTGTTTTGTGCCCATGCTCCCAGTACGAAACATGCAAGCAGGACGGTTGATAATAATCTTTTCATGGTGAATGGTGATATTGTGTTTTCATTAGAATAATACAGGAATAATGGCAACCGATGCAACGCATTTTCCGTCATATTTTGCCGGCATGAACCGCATGCGGTAGATGCAATCCGTTACAGTTTCGCTCAAAGCCGGATGCGGCGAACTTGTAATTTCCACTTTGCTGACAGCACCATCGGCCTCAATTACCACCGTAGCCATTACCTTGCCCGTAATGTTCTGCCCGGCAACTTCTTGTGGGAGTGTAAGCATCTGCGACAGTTCTGCACTTAATTCACTTTGAGAGCCAGTTTCTATATTAAGCGGAATGGCAGGCTGGAATCCGTTTTCGGACAAGTCTATTGTCTCCGTATCTTTTTCATATAAATGCCAGTCAATGGCATTGCGCCCCTTGGTCAGTGTCCGGGCATATTCGACACCCATTTTCAAATGTCCCTCCAGATAATCCCTGAAACCTTCAAGCACCCGGTCCTTATCAAGCCGCAATCCGCTGGCCGTTTGTTTTTCAGAAATATCCCACTCGGCACCGGCCCTGTATATTTCAACGGCATCCATTCCGTTCATAAAGACATAACCATAAACTACGTTTTGTCTGTATGCTTTGTTCAATTCTGCTTTGATGGCTTTGTTCATAAGACATATCGAGTCGCAGTCCTGACACAGAATCGCATTTTTGAAACGTTCCGTTATATCCATGGCACTCCTCAGTCCGTCTCCAAAAGCGGCCATGATGGCAGGACTGTTACCCCGGGAAAGTAGCATTGCATCAAACTCCTCTCTGTGAGCTTCTCCTATAAACCACTTATATTCCATAATCCAGCCAGCCTGTGCTACTCCCACTGCATACGAAATCATATCATTAGGTGCCAGTAAGGCATTCCGTTCGTCGGGTGTAAGCTTCATGTTGTCTTTCAGCCTGCGGATGCCGTCCGGGGCTGCAGGAGAATCAAATTTTGCAATTGCCGAAGCCAGGGCTTCCGATTGGGTGATGTCATTGCTTGCTGTGGCGGTATCTATCCACTCTGGAAGAATAAGGGCATCGTCGGCATGCTCTTGACACAGGAAATAAGGTCTGTTGTGATTTGCGATGTCGTAATAGCGTTCTTTCTCTTCATTGAAAAAAGAAAACCATTTATCGGATAAGGTGTCATAGTGCCGGGATATCTCATTTTCAGAAGCAATATGCTTCCTTACCTGTTTCAGCACATCGGAAATTGCGGCATCGATATAATCCAGTTCCGGATAGGGATTTGTTGAGTATGCTCCCATAAGGGCTCCGTTGCGGAAGCAGATCCTTTCCATTCCGGTACTCTCTGCAATGCCCCGCAATTGTTTCCAGAGCGAGGAATAGTCTTTTAGAACGATTTCTTTCCAATGCTTTACGCCAAAGTCATAGCCGGCGTGGATATACGGGGAGTACTCTTTCCTGTAAGTTTTCACCTTGACGGATTTCCGGGCGAGCCTGTTATAGGCGGTGGTATAGCATAAACTGTACACGATAGGATCCAGTACATCAATTTTGTCTCCCGGTTGGGGAAATTGTACCTTGGGTGTCGCTTTCTTTTCAATCGCCACATTCCATACCGTATCCTTTGTCACCTTTATATCAGGCTCCTCTTCGGTTATCAGGTCTGTATTCTGAGCTCCGGCTGACAATACCATGCCTGAGAACAATGCTATGAATGCCGTTTTTTTCATAGCAGCTTTTACAGGATAAGACACCTTGATATCATTCCAAAGATGATTGTAGAATTTATATATTGCGAGAATCTGATTATTCAGGATAGAGAATGGAAAAGGGAAGTAGGAAAACACTTGGTTAGCAAAGGTACAGTTCGGCAAACGCAAAATAGTGAAAAGCCATCCTTTCATGGCTATATATCCGACCGATGCCTTTTGCCGGTAGTAAGAGCCGGGATTCGTCAGATAATTTTTCTTCTCCCAATCACAAAGATTGGGGATAAAGCCGGTTTTGACTTTCGGTGGAGGACTCTCACCCCAAGCGTTTTTTATTATAACAATTACGTTTTTCATAATCTTATCCGTTTTTTCTGCGTAAAAATAGCTATATTCTACATATGGGAGTTATGAATGCTGATAAATTTTACGGATTTCTGTTCATCCTGACCAATTATCCGTCAATTATCCAACACACATGGATTCCCTTATTGAAAATTGACATTCGGACTGTTCCGATTTTCGCCATCGGACTTGAATGCCACACTATCTGACAAGAAAGTGTGGAGCCGGTTTACTTATTTGTATTAGAGGTTCTGGTAAAACCCGGAAGCAAATAAATGAAAACAGTACCCCACACCTATATCGCATGTCATTCGCATACGGATACATGTGATAAGTGTTACTGCCCAGCCCTGCTTCCATTTTGAAATTTACCAGATTTCTAATACAAGGTGTTAGCGAAACACATCAACTATATATGT
>JAUUNK010000270.1 GCA_030844565.1 Bacteroides ovatus | reverse complement strand
AAATCTGGTAAATTTAGTTATATCTCAAAATTTCACATCATAATATCTTGTAAATTAATAGTTTATATTGTGATGTGTTTTTATCAAGAAACAAATTAGGAACAGAAACACGAATTATCTTATTTTCTTGTTTTTTTGTTTGCACTACCTTTCTTTCTCTTCACTTGTTCGTACTTTGAGTATTTTTCCAAGTCTTTTCACACGATTTTCATCCTCTCGCCAAGAGTGATTGTTGCAGTCATCTATGGATGAATAACTACAGCCAAAAGAAAAAAGGACAAATCTCTGTTTCTTTCAAGGAACATTGTTTTTTGCAAAGGTAACCATTTCCCTCAAAACACCTATACAGGCAGTCCAATATATCTGCCTATATTTAGTTTACTTTAGTTTAGCATATATATAAGCTAATAGACTAAACTAAACCTTTACCGAAGTTCTCCCCCTTACTTTTATATTCACAGTCAAAAGAGAAGATAATCGCACCGATATTTTCTTTTTTCGCTGCATCCCAATTTTACGGAAGTTCCTTTTATCGTAACTTCTGCCATAGGCATTCTATCCTCGCATCCCAACTTTCGGTCTGCCTGATGAGAATTGTGTCGCAAAGGTACTTGTCATGTCTTTCTTGTATTCAAGGTCACAGCCTGACGGTTCCCGACAAAATCTCCACGCTCCGCTTTGCAGAGGTCGTATTTGGTCGTGAAACCCTGCATAAAGAGCCATAACACCTTTTGAGGCGACATAATTTTCAATCAAGCCCGAAAGTAGCTGAAATGCTAAAAGAGGGAAAATAAAAAACTTAAAACTTAGGATTATGGCAAACTATGCAACAAACATTTTCTACGCAAGGACGGAAAACAAAGCAGACCTCGACAAGATAGAGGCATTCTTGGATGACACTTTCGACGGCTTTGTCAATAGACACAGCGATAGCGTGGATGCGGAGTTTACCTCTCGTTGGGTTTATCCGGAAGAAGAAATCGACAGACTGATAGCTTCGTTGGAAGCCAAAGACAAAACTTATATCAAAATTCTGTCCTACGAATTTACAGACGAATACGTGAGCTTCAGAATCTTCTCACAGGGGAAATGGGATATCAAGTTGTAACCGTAAAATGACATGACTTATGTACGAATACGAAGAAAATAGCGAAATTATAGGTGCGCACTGCACCTTGCTTACCCCCTATAAAGGCTACTCTGAGGGAACAGTTGTCGGCGACTTCGGCAATAAAATAGTGGTGCGTCTTAGTAGTGGCAAAGAGGTGGTCGAGTATCGTGATGAAGTGATTATTTACGATTAAATACAAGAGCGATGCAGCAGATAGCAATGAAATTCGTCCAATGGGACGTACCCGAATTAGAGAAGCTGAAAGACAGCAGGGTTTACCAGTTACGGGAACAACTTGATAACGGAGACAAGTTGAGCCGTGAAGACAAGAACTGGATTACCCGAAACGTGAAAGAGTGCATCCATTTCAAAAGAGGTATCGCATTGATGGGCTACTTCTTTGATTTCTCCGATGTTCTCAAACGATATTTCGTAAAACAGCACGGACATATCGCCGAGTATTACGCCATTGACAAAACAGCGTTGCGCTCTGTCCTGTATGGTCGAATAGAAGACATAGTAGAAGTAGAATTAAAATCAAAGAAACATGAAAGCAACGATTGAGCATAGCTTTTGTCCTTATTGTGACGAGGTAACAGAACTCTACTTCCGTATCATCAACACGATTCTTTTCTCAACCGATGAAGCGGAACTGCGTACCGGCATGGAACGCCTACAAGAAAAAACACGCCTTGATGATTATTTCGTCTTCGGCTATGGCAAGCATCACCTATGGGTTTGCCAAAGACGTCCCAGTAATCAAAAAAAGATTTTCGAGCATCGGGTAATCATGGCAGAATTTTGATGATACAGGCAGGCAGGAACGGGATAATCTTCCATTCCTGCCACGCCGCATTCCCTTTTTTACATCTATCTCTCTCTTTTGGCTGCGCCATATCCTTTTGTAAAAAACAGCCATTCGTGAAAAGCTCCGTCCGCTTTTCCGAAAAGCAGGGTTCTTTCCTTTTTCCCTTTTGTCCCCTTTTCTTTCTGCCGGACGGGAACATGGCAGTACCCCGATATCCCGTTCCGCCTTTTGTCGCCACTTCGTTGATATTCCCTTCTGCGGTACCGCAACCTGTTGTCAGTTCAGTGTTCTGTTTGTAGCCACCTCAATTCAGTCCGACCGAATTACACGAAAATACCTGCCGATTCTGCGGACTTACAGCCGAAACGCGCACCATTGTGCCGGTGGACGGATTGCACTTTCACTTCCCCTGCAACTACGGTTTTCCGCTCATTTTCAGAATAGTTTTCCGCCGAAGTCATCATCATTTTCCGATGCAAAGATAGTATGCAGACGGGAACGACTTTGGAAGTCTTGACCAATGGCGCAGCCGTACAATCTTCCTTTATCGAGCCTTCCGGTTTTGCCTACGGACAAAAATAAAGAGTATTGATGCGTCCGGCCTTGGTGCATCCCCTTAACTGCACCTACTTTTTGAGGCAGCGTAAAATTGATTTAATAACTTCTAAAAACAATTCATTATGAAAAAGATTGAAAACAATTTCGTAGTAACCGGTTTCGTAGGAAAGGATGCAGAAATCCGTCAGTTCACCAACGCAAGTGTAGCACGTTTCCCTCTGGCAGTAAGCCGATTGGAGAATAATGGCGAGGAATCCAAACGCGTTTCCGCCTTTATGAATTTTGAGGCGTGGCGTAAAAACGAGAACACCGGGTCGTTCGACCAACTGACCAAGGGTACGATGCTGACCGTCGAGGGGTATTTCAAGCCCGAAGAATGGAGCGACCAAAGCGGTGTGAAACACAACCGTATCGTGATGGTCGCCGTCAAGTTCTATCCGCCCGTCGAGAAGGAGGAAACTCCTGAAAAGCCGGCCAAACCAGCGAAAAAAGGCAAGAAATAATCCTTGCCTTATCACGACAAAAGCGGCCTTCGGGTCGCTTTTGTTTTACTCATTACGGTGTTGTTGCACCATCTGTACTTTTATACTCTACTTGTTCTCTTTTACCGCATTCAGAAATGCTTTGGCAGGTTTGAATGCAGGGATATTGTGAGCGGGAATTTTAATTGTCGTATTCTTCGAAATGTTCCGGGCCGTCTTTTCAGCTCTCCGTTTGATGATAAAGCTACCGAACCCGCGCAAGAACACCTCGTTTCCCGCAACCATCGACTCTTTTACATTTTCCATGAATGATTCTATCACAGTCATCACCACCGTTTTCTCTATTCCGCTCTGCCGTGAGATCTGAGCGACAATTTCCGCTTTTGTCATATTGTTCTTGATTTTTATGAATACGGTGCAAAATTAACAAATATCTGCCAGTTACAACAATCCGGAGTTATTTGTCATCCCGAAAACTGCTTTTGCTGAATCCTCCGAACACGCCCCTCAAAAGCCTGCCCACTACCAAGAACACCAGCAATAAAATTATAATATCTCCCATAGGTCTTGTTTTTATATAGTTATATCCAACTTAAAGATACGAAAAAACGATGAATTACGCAAGCAATCTATTGATTTTCAATATCCATATTGATTTATAAGTTCTATTTCCGGATGCCCGGCACTCGTCCCGGTGTTCGGTTAAGCTGAACCTTGTATTTATTGAGAATGCTGTACACGGTGCTTTTACTTTGGACACCGCTTTCTTTCCAAATATCACGGATTGAATACCCATTGTTATACATATCCACGATTTTTTTGTCCCGTTCAGTTTTACTCATACTTTTTTTGGAAATCGGAATACTGATACTCTGCTGCAGGCGTATAATTTTATCCGACGACTTCCGCAAAACAGCCACTTCCTCCGGTAATGCCCCGAACATGGCCAATACTTCCGCCGGTGTCGTGTCCGGAAACAATTTGTTGTCGGTGTCAATTTTATCGTGAATGGAGATAATACGCACGACCTTGATGCGGCATAGCTCAATCAATGCCGATAGTTCCCGTAAACCACGAACGGCATTGCTGAATTTTGACATCACCAATTCGTCTCCTCTTTCAAGATTCGACATCAGTTGTTTCCATCTCGGCCTAAGCGTCTCGTGTCCGACCGATTCTTCAACCACCTGTACACACCCATATTGGCGCATCCATTCCTTATCCGCATCAAACGCATCGTAGGAATTAGCCTCGAATATATAACCGACTTTTGCCATATCAATATACAATATTCATGATAACAAGTGCAAATATACAAGTTTTATTCGAGTATATGAATCATACTATATTAAAAAACGAAAATCGTACATTTCCACGTGTTTTATCTTCACTTGTTTTCATTGGTAATCATACTATTAAGTACGATATTAAAAAATACACAAAATACGGTTTTTCGGATGCGAAGTATCAAAAATAATATATAGTTTTGCACTAAATAGTACGAAATGATATAGTATGAAAACATTAAAATCGAACTTAAAACAGCCGATAATCTTTGCCAAAATAATTGCCGTTTCGATTGCCATATTCCTATGCGCGTCATGCGACAACGGCAATGGCAAACGATTGGCGAAAGCCAAGAATGACCCTGCCGGAACATACAGGGAATACCTGTCCGACATACGCAGGCAGAAAAAACTCTCCATTAAAGAATTGGCCGGACACCTCAAGCAATGGCAAACATTGAGGGATTCCGTATTCCTGCATCTCGAATGTGATACGCTTGGCCGGCTTCATTCCACTGTAAGAGAAGAGTGTGAACAGATACATGATTCCATCCGCATGGAATTTTCACGGATGGTGCTGTCTCAAACACGCACTTATAAGGATATACTGTGGGTAAAAGAACAAATCTCACCGCATCTTGAAGACAAAGAGTTGCATCGTGCGGCTGAAACAATCCGACCGTTCTTTGCCTCATTGGATAACCGGCCCGTCAGTCAGAGAAACCGACAACACATTCTTGCCACTTATCGAACTACCCTTGCTGAAACGATTGATTACGGTATTCATTGTATGGCAGACCTGACGACCTTTATCGAAAAGGAGGATGCCGTGTACCGGGCATTCCTTTCACGTCTGCCTGATTTCGACGGCGAGAATCTTTCCGACATCACTCATGACACGGAACGATGCTGTGCACAGATATTCCTTGCCGCCGAACGGAACGACATCACCTATCGCAATGCCATGATTTATCTGGCCATGCGCACCAACCGCAGGCTGATTCAGAATATCCGAACCTGTATCGACGACATCTGCAATAAAAAAGTCAAGACACCGGCACAGGCACAAGCCTACATCTGGATGCTTCTCCAGCCTTATTCGTCGTTGGACGGTTTCTGCCTGGCGTTGCTTTCAGCCGAAGAAAGAGAGCAACTCGATATGCTTGCCTCGCAGACACCCGACGCTTTCAGGGAGTTGGGCAGGATGCTGCACCCCGGAGACAACCGCTTGGACGAGCTGCCCGGAATGCTGATGGAGGCATTCATACACACGCTGTAAAATATAACAACAGAAAAAGATATGAATATGTTACGACATTTTTATAATGACTTCATGGCATTCGTCCCCCTGCAACTTCCGCAGTTGCTCGATGTGACGACGATGGAAGAACCGCAGTTCTACGGCGACTATGTGCTGCTTACGTTTCCGTTGCGCACCCCTTACGAACTGGACGAAGTAATGGATATGTTCGAGGACGACATGGAGTTGATCACGCTCTACCACCATATTCCGATGCGGACGGAAAAATTCGGTCACAGCACTTGTGCATACTCGAATCCCGCTTTCGGACAGATGTTCAAGATGAACGCCAAGACGGATACGGAGGGCAATGTAAACAGCATCCTTGTCACCATCTATGATTCTTTGGAGCAGATGTACGGGGACTTATGCCTCGACTTGGAACTACACTCCAAAAGCGGGTTCCTGAAATACAAGAAAGACAAGTCCGACGTGCTGATGAATTTTATATGAGAAACACCTTATACCGACAGATGGTCTATTGCATCAATGCCTACCGGACGTGGATAGAGGTTGCC
The DNA here is from genome assembly GCA_030844565.1 of Bacteroides ovatus. GTDB lineage: Bacteria > Bacteroidota > Bacteroidia > Bacteroidales > Bacteroidaceae > Bacteroides > Bacteroides ovatus_A. The sequence goes on along the minus strand of JAUUNK010000270.1, from coordinate 516 downwards.
GATGACAATCTCTACAAGGAGCATATCATCTCAAGAACCGACCGCACCGACTACCTCGTTTCCCGTACATTGGTACTGCGTGCCTTCAAGACGAACGGCATACACGCCGAGGGTACGACATGGACTATTCCCGAACACGAACTGGACAAGGCTTTGGCCATCTACCGAAAGCAAGACATTACATTCAAGCAGCGCATCAAGAAAGCGGCCATGTACTTTTCGCCCAAGGATGCCGAAACCCTTATCCGGCTGGCGACATACGGTATTGTCCAGTTGGAACTCATTGTGCGTCCCACTCCCATACCCGAAAAGCCCTATTACTTATGTTACTGAATATCCTGCTACTCATTTTCTGCGCGATACCTTTCGGGGTATCAATGTCATTGTACAAGAACAACAAGCGGTTCATGACACCCTTTTACATGGCAATGGCACGAAGCGGCAACGCCCGTAAACTGTATGTGCAAGTATGGCTGATATGCCTGCTTCTTTTCCATTATGTATATGCCTGTGGAC
>JAUUNK010000269.1 GCA_030844565.1 Bacteroides ovatus | reverse complement strand
AGCATCGTGGGTCCCAGCGGTGCAGGGAAGACTACCCTGTTACAAATTATGGGCACACTCGATAAGCCCGATGCGGGAAGAGTCTGCATTGCCGGCACAGATGTCAGCCGGATGAAGGAGAAAGCGCTTTCGGCTTTTCGCAATAAGAATATCGGTTTCGTGTTTCAGTTTCATCAGTTATTGCCCGAGTTTACTGCTTTGGAGAATGTGATGATACCTGCTTTCATTGCGGGGGCCTCTTCCGGTGAAGCGTCGCAACGGGCTATGGAAATATTGGGATTCATGGGATTAACCGAACGGGCATCTCACAAGCCCAACGAACTTTCCGGCGGAGAGAAGCAAAGAGTGGCTGTGGCGCGTGCGTTGATTAACAATCCGGCAGTGATTCTTGCTGACGAACCTTCGGGAAGTCTCGATACACATAACAAAGAAGAATTGCATCAACTTTTCTTTGATTTAAGGAAACAATTCGGGCAGACATTCGTCATTGTGACACATGATGAAGGGTTGGCAACAATCACCGACAGGACTATCCATATCGTGGATGGGGGCATTAAAAAAGATTAATAGTTGAGTTAAACGCTTAAAAATATAAATCTAAAAGCTGGAATGTAATCCATTTCCCGTCCTTTAAACATATATTTGCACCGCTTCTCTACAGAAGTCTGTGAAGATGGTAGTAGAGTGTTTGTTTTGTTTGTGTGTGATGCATTCTTATCAGCTGATAAGGATGCATCTTTTTTTATGACAGCGGGGGGCTTTAAAAACAGACGTAAGGCGTCTGCCGTTCCAGGTCGGCGGCGGTAAATTCTTCATAGAGCGACAGTTGCTCCAATTCTTTCAGCTTTCCTTTCTTTTTGCGATACTCCACTATGACGCGTGCCTGGTAATAATTGAAATAAGGATGGTGCATGATGCGTTCGAGGCTGGCACGGTTTAGGTCGATGCGTTTGGCTTCGTTTTTGTTTAAGGTGAACCATGGGCGCAGTTTCTCTACCCGTAAATGAATCTCTTCCAATTGTTCTATCCGGCAGTAGTAGCCGAGGCGTTGACGGTAATTAACAATCATGCGGGCAATGGCGCTTCCTATGCCCGGTATCTTTTTAAGTTCAGTGGTGTCGGCATGATTCAGGTCGATTGTTGTTCCTGCGGGGTATTTATATACGGTGTCTTTAGGCATGGTTTCCCGACTGGCAAGCAGGTGCAAGGTATCCGGTGCTTTAGGAATAGAAATATAAGGAAGAAGGACGGCGTATTGTTGAGGGCTCATGCCATATATCTTTCCAAAATCTTTGGGGTGGCGGAACTTTCCTCCTTTGCGGCGGTAGTTTAATATGTTTCTTGTAGTCCACGAAGACAGCCCCAAGCGAAGAAGGGTAACAGAATCGGCGGTATTCGGGTCGAAAGAAGAGAACCGCACTTCTTCCGGTGGATAACTAAAGGGAGGGGCGACGCTTTTTTCCTTTCCCCACGTCGTAGTGTAGCGGACGGTTTTCTTTGGTTTCTTGTCATGTAGGGAAGAAAAGAAAATGTCTCGTTCTTTGCGGAAGGCGGAATCTTCTTCGCAGGAAAAGCCCTCTTCGCTGTCAGAAGAAAGAAAGCGGGGAAGGAGACAAACGCAAACAATGAGAGCGGCAAGGAGAAGGACGCCTTGCCGCTCGGTATGTGTGAAATAGAGGTAGTCTTTCCAGTGCTTCATTTCAGCAATCCCAGTTCATTAATAAAAATGAGAGAGATAGCGAGAGGAGCAATGAACTTTAAGATGAAGATTATCAGTTTGTACAAGGGGACTTTCAATGTTCCGTAATTGGTGATTTCCTCCCATACAATTTTCTTGTCCAGATACCAACCAGTGAAGATAGAGACAAACAATCCTCCGAGGGTCAACATGATTTTAGCTGTTACAAAGTCGAACAAGTCGAACATGTTGAGCCCGAACACTGTATAGCCTTTGAGCACCCCTAGTGAAAGGGAACATAGAATGCCGAGGGTGATGCAACCGCCTGTCACATAGCGGGCTGCTTTGCCGCGAGTAAAGTTAAACTCTTCGTGCAAATAAGCTGTAACTACTTCGTGCAAAGAGATGGTGGAGGTGAGTGCGGCCATTGCTAGGAGCATATAAAACATTACAGAAAAGATGTAAGCCAACACCGGTACACCGCTGAATGCTTGCTGGAAGACATTGGGCAAAGTGATAAATATGAGGCTTGGTCCCGCATCCGGCTTAATGCCTACCGAGAAGGCTGCCGGGAAGATAATGAAACCAGCCAGGATAGCTATAAAGGTATCGATGAGCCCCACGCTGAAAGCCGTCCGCGTCAGGTTGGTATCTTTGCTGAAATAAGAAGCATACGTGCACAAGCATCCCATGCCCAGGCTAAGCGAGAAAAATGCCTGCCCCATGGCGCTTAAGAATACGTTGCTGTCTACCTTGCTGAAATCGGGCTTGAGCAAGAACTCTATGCCCGCTCCCGCCCCCGGAAGGGAGACCGAACAAACCACTAATATAAGGATGATAATGAAAAGGGTCGGCATCAGGACCTTGGAAGATTTCTCTATACCTTTCTCCACTCCTTTGACAATGATGAAATGAGTAGCTAAAAGGAAAAGAACCAGCCAGAGCACCGGTCTCCAGGGACTGGCGGAGAACTCTTGAAAAGAGGTAATAAATTCTGCTGCCGATTTTCCCGAGAAGTTGTTGGTAACCGCTTCCCATATATATTCCAATGTCCATCCCGCTACCACAGAGTAGTAGCTGAGAATAAGGAATCCTGCCAATACTCCCATCCGTCCTACCCATCGCCAGTGGGTTCCGGGAGCTAATATCCGGTAAGCGCCTGCTGTATTGGCACGTGAATGGCGACCGATAAGGAATTCTGAAATCAGGATAGGAAGTCCTAGTATAAGTACACAACCCAGGTAAATAAGGATAAAGGCGGACCCGCCGTGGTTGCCTGTTTCGTAAGGAAACCTCCACACGTTGCCCAACCCTACTGCCGAACCTGCTGAAGCAAGTATCACTCCCAGCTTGCTTCCGAAGTTCGCCCTGTCATTTTTTGCCATAAATCTTGATTCTACTTACAATTCGTTCGTTTTCTTTGATTAAAGCTGCAAATATAGAAAAATGTTCCTTATCTTTGTGCCGAATCTGTTATTTATTTAGATATGCTTTATTATATTAAGAAATACCCTATTTCGTTGGTTATCATCCTGGCTGTTATTTATTTGTCTTTCTTCAAGCCACCCAGCACGGACTTGAACGAAATACCCAATCTGGATAAAGTTGTACATATCTGTATGTATTTCGGTATGTCGGGTATGTTGTGGCTAGAGTTTTTGCGAGCTCACCGGAATGACGGTACACCTATGTGGCATGCATGGGTAGGAGCGTTTGTGGCGCCAGTACTTTTTAGCGGATGTGTGGAGTTGCTTCAAGAATATTGCACTGATTATCGCGGAGGAGACTGGGTGGATTTCGCTGCCAACACTACGGGGGCACTTTTAGCAAGTCTTGTGGCTTATTTTGTGGTTCGTCCACGGTATAGGATATGACCCCGGAGATAGGCGCATGCTTCTATAAAGAAAAACACCCTCGTTACTTATACATAGGTAACGGGGTGTGTTTTAATTGTAAGTCTTTAGGCACGTATTTATTCTCGTCGGGAGTTACAAATGTTCCACTACATTGCTTAACCTGATTCCATTAGAGCCTTTAATCAGTACGGTGCAACCCTTCAACGGAGTGTGAGAAAGTTCGTTTATCAGTTCCTGCACGTTGGCATAAGTCCGGTACGCGTGGTTTGTTTCTGCAAACTGGCTGCCTACAAGATACACTTCTTCAAACCCGCATTCCCTGATAAAGTCTATAATCTTTTGATGTTCGTTCAAGCTTTCCTTGCCCAATTCTCGCATATCGCCTAAAATAAGAGATTTATGCTCGGCTTGCATATTCCTGAAATTCTCCAGGGCAGCCCTCATACTTGTAGGATTGGCGTTGTAAGCATCAATAATCAGCGTATTATTGGCTGTCTTTTTCAGTTGTGAACGATTGTTTTGAGGTGTATATTTCTCCAAGGCTTCGTCTATTTTCCCAGGAGCTACTTTAAAGAAACAACCGATAGCAATAGCTGCCAGAGCATTGGGGAAATTATATTCTCCGATAAGTTGTGTTTCTACTTGGTGGCATTCCCCGTCCTGTCCTGCTTTCCATGCAAAAGTAAGGTAAGGCGAATTACCCGTTACGTGCCCGTTGACATAGAGCGTTTCATCACTTCCATAAGGGAGTTGTTTCAGCCCTTGGGCGATACCCTTCAGATAAGGATTGTCATGATGGATAAAAATACTTGTGCCCTCCTTGCTCCGCAAGTAATCATAAAGTTCTCCTTTCGTCTTTATCACTCCTTCAAAAGACCCGAATCCCTCAAGATGTGCTTTTCCTACATTAGTAATAATGCCATAGTCCGGTTCTGCTATATGCGCAAGGAATCGGATTTCTCCCGGGTGGTTAGCACCCATTTCCACTACGGCGAGTTCATGTTCCGGTTTCAGCCGGAGCAGTGTTAGCGGTACTCCGATATGATTGTTCAGGTTGCCTTGTGTGTAGAGCACATTATAGGACTGGGAAAGCACGGCGGAAATCAGTTCTTTCGTAGTCGTTTTTCCATTTGTTCCGGTGATGCCGATCACCGGTGTGCCTAGTTGCCGACGGTGATAGTTAGCTAATTGTTGCAAGGTCTCGAGGCAATTGTCTACAAGGATGTAGCGTGAATCTCCTTCCACCACCCAACACCCTTCGTCCACCACCGCATACGAGCATCCATCTGCCAGAGCTTGGGCAGCAAAGGCGTTCCCATTAAAAGATTCTCCTTTCAAGGCAATAAACAATGAGCCGGCAGGGCAATGGCGACTGTCGGTCGTGACATCGGTGCACTCCAGATATATTCTATAAAGGACAGAAAGTTCCATTTCTTTGTTTGTTTATAAAGTGGGGGCAAACTTACAGAAAATCCTTTGGATTCCGCATCGATAGGTCAAATTAATGAGTTGCCCTGTACCATCCTGTCTCTTCTTTGGCCGAAGAAGCCCACGAATGTGTACTCGGGTCTGAAACGGTGATACCCGAATAAGCGTTTATTTTTATCTTTCCTCTTATTTGTGAATAATACATTTCCGTATGAGCTTTATAAGGCACAGTGAGTCGGAGCTGTTGATTAAATTCTCCTAATAAAGATGAGTCTTTGCATAGATGTGCCACATAATCTCCGTAGTCAAAGAAAAGGATAGGTGTATATCCGTCCATTCTTTGAATGTCATTCACTAAATGCGGGTCAAAAGTGAATTGCCGGTTTATTTCTTTCATTATACTTGCAAGATTCTCTACCTCTCTGCAATTAGTCACTCCAATCGTTCCATGCGGATCTTCATAGTTGCTATAGAAATTATAGAAGCCCTCACAAATAGAAGCATAATCTACTTCCCCTATCAGATATTTTCCTAGAGTGTGGTAAGGAAAGCCGTAAGCAATGATTTCAGTATGAAAAGCAATTAAATAGTCGGTGACGTCTTTCAGGTCGTAGGCAACTTCGATGGAAGACATGTAACAATCATCAAATAGAATGTATTCCATTTTCATACCCGCATTAAAGATACTTTTTGCCAAGGTGGTAGTATTGGTTTGATACTCAGGGGATGTTCCTCCGAAATAGCGTGTCATGGGGACGCCTTCGTAGTTCCAATGAAATTTAGGGGAGGTGCCAAGTGCTTTTGTCTGGGAGACGGGTAGCCAACCCATTCCATGGCATCCGATAATCATTGCATAACGTTTGGCAGGGGAGACTGACTTGACATCGCGGAGGACATCGGTAATTCCCTCTACAGTGGTAAAAGCGGGATTTTTGTAATGCTTCAATGTATCTGCCACACATTCCCCTTTTTTATACTGAAGTTCAAATAAAACAGCTTTGGCAGGGGATTCGGCAAAGCAGACTATTACTCTTTCATTCTTCAATATCTTGTTTGCTATGGCATCGTTGAAGTCTTCGATATTTTTAAGAAAGTAAGGGGCGAGATTCGTAGACCAAGGGAAATACATGAATACTGTTTGTTCAGTTTGTGCGGGAATGGACGGAATATCTTCATCCGGATAGCAGGAACAAAGCCAAAATGGAAGTGTCAACAGGTATATTAGGAGTTTTTTCATCGTTTATTAAATTAGATTTGTATAGTATGGTTGCTATGATTGCCGGAATCATACCTTAATCGGATACAAAAATAGTAATAAATAGAATAAAGTCATCTTAATTTTGGAGAAACGATGAAAATATTATTTGCTTTTCTCCTAGTAGTATTTTCTATTCTGTTATTATGATATTCTTCCACTTGCCATTTGAAAATGTAAATTGTTGAGCAATAATCTTTAAGAGTAGGTATGTAGGAGGTGATGATACTATGTTTAGTAGTAAAAGATATAAGGCTTTATCTGTGTTTGCTTAATGATCGTCAAAGGCTCACATCTGTGAACAAATCAGTTTACAGTTGTGAGCTGAAAGGTCTACAGATGTGAATAAGTCGGCTCACAATTGTGAGCCTTTATAAATCATTCATAGAGAGTAAGCATTCGGCCTAGTGCGTATTTCTTTTCCTTCTTTTCCTTCCTATCTTTGT
>JAUUNK010000268.1 GCA_030844565.1 Bacteroides ovatus | reverse complement strand
CGGAGGAATATTGGCATTGAGCACCGGATTGTCCTTGGGACGTGAAGGTCCGTCTGTACAAATCGGTTCGTATGTCGGTTGCCTTATAGCCAAATGGGGGAGGGTTTTATCCGGAGAGAGGAAACAATTGTTGGCGGCAGGGGCAGGAGCAGGACTGGCTGCTGCTTTTGCCGCTCCTTTGGCTTCTTCTTTGCTGGTCATCGAGTCTATAGAACGGTTCGACGCTCCTAAAACAGCTATCACCACTTTGTTGGCAGGGGTAGTGGCAGGCGGAGTAGCCAGTTGGATTTTTCCGATGAACCCCTATTATCACATTGGTGCACTTGCTCCGGCGCTGGAATTTTGGTCACAAGTGAAGTTGTTCCTTCTCTTGGCAGCCGTGATTTCCGTATCGGGCAAGCTGTTTTCCATCACTACTCTTTTCTTTAAGCGAATCTATCCTGCCATCAAGCATCCCGTATATGTGAAGATGCTCTATCTGCTGTTCGTCGCTTTTCTGGTTTCCTTGGGAGAAGTGAATCTTACGGGAGGAGGAGAGCAGTTTCTTCTTATGCAGGCGAGCCATCCGGATATGCAAATCTTCTGGATTGTGGGTATGATGTTGCTCCATTTTGTATTCAGTGTCTTTTCTTTTTCTTCGGGATTGCCCGGAGGAAATTTCATTCCCACGCTGGTGACAGGAGGTCTTATCGGACAAATCATTGCTTTGGTACTTGTTCGTGAGGGACTCATCGCTTATGAAAACATCAGCTATGTGATGTTGATTTGCATGTCAGCTTTTCTGGTAGCTGTGGTGCGTACTCCCTTGACTGCGATTGTACTGATTACGGAGATTACCGGGCATCTCGAAGTTTTCTACCCTTCTATCGTAGTAGGCGGACTGACTTACTATTTCACGGAAATGTTGCAAATTAAGCCTTTCAATGTGATTCTCTACGGAGATATGATTCATGCTCCCGACTTTCATGAGGAGAAACGTTATACGTTATCCGTAGAAGTGATGAGCGGTTCTTATCTGGATGGTAAATCTGTCGATGAACTCCGGTTACCGGAGCGCTGTATCATCATCAACATTCATCGCGACCGTAAAGACTGGGCGCCGACGGGGCAGACATTGGTTCCCGGCGATCAAGTGCAGATAGAGATGGATTCGGGAGATATTGAAAAATTGTATGAGCCTTTGGTTAGTATGGCAAATATTTATTAGAGCAGGGGGAAGAAGACATTATCTGTCTTCCCCTTGTACATCTTTCAGCCATGCTATCTCTTCCGGCCATTTAGTTTCGTCGGGCGTTTCCAAGATTAGCGGCATGTTATCGAAACGAGTGTCCTGCATCAGTTTCTCAAAGAACGTATTGCCGATGAAGCCTTGTCCGATACTGTCGTGGCGGTCTACCCGGCTTCCCATTGCTTTTTTAGAATCATTGAGATGCATAGCCCGTAAGTATTCGAATCCCACTTCTTTGTCGAAAGCTCCAAATACCTGTTCATAATCGGTCAGGAAATCATATCCGGCGGTAAACGTGTGGCAAGTGTCCAGGCACACACCCACCCGGCTCTTATCTTCTACCCGGTCGATGATGAATTTCAATTGCCAGAATTCATAACCGAGGTTTGTGCCTTGTCCGGCAGTATTTTCGATGACTGCCGTCACTCCGTTAGTCTTTTCTAGTGCGAGGTTGATGCTTTCTGCAATGCGGGTGAGGCACTCTTCTATGGAAATCTTATTGAGGTGGCTACCCGGATGAAAGTTCAGCAGCTTCAATCCCAGTTGTTCGCAGCGCTTCATTTCGTTCAGGAAAGAGGCACGGCTTTTGGCTAAACCTTCTTCTTCGGGATGTCCCAGATTGATAAGGTAACTATCATGAGGGAGAATCTGTCCGGGACCGAAACCATACTTCTCGCAATTCTCTTTAAAAAGCTGGATGTTGTCTTGGGTGAGTGCCTTGCTGAACCATTGGCGTTGGTTCTTGGTAAAGAGGGCAAAAGCTGTAGCCCCTATTTGGTGGGCATAAACAGGAGCGGATTCTACGCCGCCTGCCACAGGAACATGTGCTCCAATATATTTCATACTGAATCCTTTTTTGGTTTTAGTCTGCAAATATAGTGTTTTTAGAGAATCTCCTATATGTTTGCTATCATGTGTTTTTAGTTTCAATTTGTTTTCTATATATTGAAACCATAGTTTCCATTGAGTGGAACTTTAGTTTCGATTCAATGAAACTAGTGTTTCCTATTAATTGAAACTAAAGTTTCAAAGCCCTGAAACTACGGTTGCGATTAATTGAAACTAACTTGGCTAAATAATACTAAGGACGTGGCTCAGAAGGTTGGATGCCACCTATTGAGAGAAGTTAATTGTTTTCTCCATTGTTGAGACCGCCGGGCTTCCTTTTTCTTCTTCTGTCTTTTTCTTTGGATAACTCTAAGATTTTGTTTAATTTTGCCTCTTCTAACCAAAGTCTTTTATTTCCTGATAATAAGTAATTAGATAATAAAATGGATGGTAAAATTGTTTTTATAACCGGAGCCGGCAGCGGCATCGGCGAAGGATGTGCCCGGAAGTTCGCTTCGGAGGGCTGGAACCTGATTCTGAATGCCCGTAGCGTGGCAAAGTTGCAAGAATTGAAAAAAGAGTTTGAAGAATCGTTGGGGATTCAGGTATACCTGTTACCGTTTGACGTGCGCGACCGCAAAGCAGCCGCGGCAGCACTGGACGCTTTGCCCGATGAATGGAAAGCAATAGATGTGTTGGTGAACAATGCCGGGCTGGTAATCGGGGTCGACAAAGAATTTGAAGGCAATCTGGACGAGTGGGACATCGTGATAGACACCAACGTGAAAGCCTTGTTGGCAATGACGCGCCTGGTGGTTCCCGGCATGGTGGAGCGCGGAAGAGGACACATTATTAATATAGGATCTATTGCCGGAGACGCCGCCTACCCCGGTGGAAGTGTATATTGCGCTACCAAAGCTGCGGTGAAAGCTCTCTCCGACGGATTGCGTATCGACTTGGTGGATACTCCTTTGCGGGTGACTAACATTAAACCCGGCATGGTGGAAACAAATTTCACCGTCGTGCGTTATCGTGGAGACAAGCAGGCTGCCGACAATTTCTATAAAGGCATCCGTCCCCTGACCGGAGCAGACATTGCCGAAACAGTGTATTTTGCAGCTTCGGCGCCTGCCCACATACAGATAGCAGAAGTGTTGATTATGCCTACCTACCAGGCAACGGGAACCATTTCATATAAGAAGAAGGCGGAATAAACGTTTTTTGGATAGTATTCTTTTGCTACCTGATAAAAAATCTATTATTTTGCCCTCCGAAAAGGGGGGACGAGGGCTCCTTGAGATGAAATTTATTAATTTAAACAGTTTATAGATTATGAGAAAATTAGTTGTATTAGGAATGGGCGTTTGCATACTACTGGCATTTGCTTCTTGTAAGTCGAGCGAAAGCGCTTATAAGAAAGCCTACGAAAAGGCAAAGCAACAGGAACTGGCCGAACCCCAGGTGGTAGAAGCTCCGGTGGAGGTGACTCCGGTAGTGGCGGCTCCCGTAGAGGTGAAGCAAGCTGCAAATACTGCTCAGGGCGTACGCGAAGAGAAGGTGACTGTGGTTGCCGGCAACGAAGGTCTGAAAGATTATAGTGTGGTGGTAGGAAGTTTCGGCGTGAAGGCAAATGCCGAAAGCCTGAAAGACTGGCTGGATGCCCAAGGCTATGCTGCTACTATTGCATTCAATGCCGAGAAGGCGATGTATCGCGTGATTGCCGCTACATTTGCCGATAAAGCCGCCGCCGCCGAGGCGCGTGATGCCATCAAAGCAAAATATCCCAACCGTGACGACTTCAAAGGAGCATGGTTGCTGTATCGCATTTATTAAACTTTCTTTTTGGTAATGTTAGGAAGATTGTAATATTCTTCCAAAGGCGGGCAGTAGTTGGGAAGCTATTGCCCCTTTTTTTATCGGGCTAGTGTGAATTTATATTTAGACTTTTTTTGAGTTCTACTAAAAGAAGTTATAATTATGGGGAGCGAAACTTTGCGCGTGCAGAAAGTTTTTACTTTTGTGGACGCTTATTAGGCACATTTTCAGTAAGAGTGCTTATGCCTTGTTGGTGGCAAGGCTTAAATATATCTAACTACATGGAATCTAACTATTTGTATATCGCGATTGATGCGTCGCTGAGAGCAGGAAAGGAGATACTTTCTATTTACAATGATCCGTCTTCGGATTTTGAAATAGAAAGGAAAGCGGACAACTCCCCTTTAACCATTGCCGACCGTAAAGCGCATCAGGTTATCGCGGCTATTCTGAACGACAAAACGCCTTTTCCACTACTGAGCGAAGAGGGAAAGGAGATCAGCTACGAAGTGCGTAGCGGATGGGATACGCTATGGATTGTAGACCCGTTGGACGGCACAAAAGAATTTATAAAAAGAAATGGAGAATTTACGGTGAACATAGCCTTGGTGCGTCGAGGCGTCCCTATGGCGGGAGTCATCTATCTGCCCGTAAAAGAAGAACTCTATTTTGCAGCTGAAGAGCTGGGAGCCTATAAGCTTGCCGGAATCACTTCACTGCCCGAAGGCGCTACGCTGGAAACACTGGTGGCGGATGCCGTCCGGTTGCCGCAACCGGCGACGCGCGACCATAAAGTGATTGTCGCTTCCCGTTCACATCTTACCCCCGAGACTGAGGAATATGTGAATGACATGAAGCGTAAATATGGAAATGTAGAATTAATATCCTGCGGAAGCTCCATCAAGATATGCCGGGTGGCAGAAGGAGCGGCGGATGTCTATCCCCGTTTTGCTCCTACAATGGAGTGGGACACCGCAGCAGGACATGCCATTGCGCGGGCGGCAGGAATGGAAATATACCGCGCCGGGGAAGAGAATCCTCTGAGATATAACAAAGAAGATTTGCTGAATCCCTGGTTCATTGTAGAGAGAAAGAGAGAGAATCACACTGATTAAATAGTGTTTATATGACATTTGAAATTGCGTTTGTACTATTATCCTTGTTAGGAATGGTAGCTGCCCTGGTGTTGGACAAGATGCGCCCGGGCATGGTGCTTTTCTCGATAGTAGTTTTGTTTTTATGTGCAGGCATACTCACTCCGAAGGAAATGCTCGAGGGGTTCAGTAATAAAGGCATGATAACGGTGGCGCTACTGTTTCTTGTCAGCGAAGGCATCCGGCAGTCCGGAACTTTGGGGCAGGTGATAAAGAGGCTTCTTCCTCAGGGAAAGACCACTGTTTTCAAGGCGCAATCCCGTCTTCTCCCTTCCGTAGCGTTTATTTCCGCATTCCTCAACAATACTCCGGTAGTGGTTATCTTTGCGCCCATCATCAAGCACTGGGCGAAATCGGTGAACCTGCCTGCTACCAAATTCCTGATTCCCCTTTCGTATGTAACCATTTTGGGAGGTATCTGTACGCTGATTGGCACGTCCACCAATCTGGTGGTACATGGCATGATATTGGAAGCCGGCTACGAAGGTTTCTCCATGTTCGAACTGGGAAAGGTGGGCATCTTTATTGCCATTGCAGGCATCATCTATTTGTTTCTTTTCTCGAAGAAACTGTTGCCCGAGGCACGCCCCGACACTGCTGTGCCCGACGAGGAAGTGGAAGAAGGGGAAAAACTCCACCGGGTGGAAGTGGTGCTGGGAGCACGTTTCCCGGGTATTAATAAGAAATTGGGCGACTTCAACTTCCAGCGCCATTATGGGGCGGAAGTGAAAGAGATAAAGAAGCGCGGCGGACAGCGGTTTGTCGATCATCTCGAGAACGTCGTGTTGCGCGAAGGAGATACGTTGGTGGTGATGGCGGACGATTCTTTTATCCCGACGTGGGGAGAGTCTTCCGTCTTCGTGTTGATAGCTAATGGAAAAGACCCCGATGCCCCGGGGAAGAAGAAACGCTGGTTTGCTTTGATTCTGTTGGTGTTCATGATTGTGGGTGCCACGGTGGGAGAGCTTCCGGTTGTAAAGGAAATGTTTCCGGATATAAAGCTCGACATGTTCTTCTTTGTATCTGTCACTACTATTATCATGGCATGGACTCACCTGTTTCCCGCCCGCAAGTATACCAAGTACATTTCGTGGGACATCCTCATTACTATTGCCTGCGCCTTTGCCATCAGCAAAGCGATGGTCAATTCGGGGGTGGCAGATTGCGTGGCGCGGTTCATCATCGGGCTGAGCGATGATTATGGTCCACATGTGTTGCTTGCCATCCTGTTTATTATTACCAATCTCTTTACGGAGCTGATTACGAACAATGCCGCAGCGGCGCTGTCTTTCCCGCTGGCGTTGTCTCTTGCTGCCCAGATGGGAGTGAGCCCCGTGCCGTTTTTTGTAGTTATCTGCATGGCGGCGTCTGCCAGCTTTTCTACGCCCATCGGCTATCAGACCAATCTCATCGTGCAAGGTATCGGCAACTATAAGTTTACGGATTTCGTCCGTATCGGATTGCCTCTCAATATTATCACCTTCATCATCTCGGTGATTCTCATCCCGATGATATGGAGTTTCTAGTTAAATGAATAATGTATAAGTATGGAAGAAAAGAATCATATATATCCTATTTTTGACCGTATGCTGGCACGCGAAGATAAAGAACAGCTTCTTGGTCAACACTGTGTCATGGTCTGG
>JAUUNK010000267.1 GCA_030844565.1 Bacteroides ovatus | reverse complement strand
TAATTACCTCTCCAGCAAATTCAGAGCCAAAAGGAGAATAAAAATATTTTTGCTTTTGACTAAGGTTCGTACATTCTTGCATAAATGTATGTATCAATGCTCTATCTCTAAAATTACAAGAAAAAGCATTTACTTTAACTAACATCGAATACTCAGTAAACCATTTATCATAATTAGGTGCATCTACATCCAATAATGCTAAATTTATATCTTGCTGGTCTAATATACATTGTTCATATATGGCAGTAGGAATAACATCCTGCATATATTTATTGCAAACTACAACTGTTTCCATTTGATTTTAATTTATATTTATATTAATAGGCATTTTATCCATTTTTCCTCTCCTATCTCCCAACTAATCAAAGAAAGAAACAAACCAGATACCCCCATAAACAAAGAAGGATTCTCGAAAAATTCCTTATGCTTTTGTTGATCTTGATATTCTATCCAGTGACTATTAAACACATTTATTGTTTTTTCTTTCCAATAATTACTAGCAAACTGATAAATCGGTTTTCTAGTAAGATAAAAAAGGTTTTGATAAACATGAGATAAGCTCGGGCATCCATGGCATAAGCACAGTTCTTCTTCCCGCAAATTACTTTTATTAACAATATGATTTAACATATCCTCAGCAAATGTAACATAATGACCGTTAGAAAGTAATATTCCCGACTTTAATAAAGCATACCCTCCCATTAAATCACCATAACACCATGCTATCCCCCTAGAATATTTTTTTCCATCCTTCAATATCTTACAAGGTATCTTACCTCCGCCGAAGCTTCCTGAACAAAAAGAAAGCAAAGAATCACACAACTTCACAATAACCAAATCAATAGAAAATTTTATTTTATCTCTTATCGACAATAAAAAGAGGAGGACGCCAGTAATACCATGAGGAGTTCCCAAATTAATTTCTTGCGCCATACCTCCATCCAATTCCGACATACTTGTATACCAATCTCCTTTTTCCAAATTGGAATCTACTTTCTGAATTAAAATCTCGACTAATAAATCCCAATTGTGGTATGGCACTTTTTTCTGAGAAAAATAAAACAAAATACCTAAAGCACCGCTATAATAATCTAAATTGTTTTTTTCAATCATTAAACGACACTCTCTTTCTAGTATCACATCTATCTCGTCTGCCTGTTCTCCCAGCAATTCTTGCTGATCAGTAATTTCCAATACCCATGCCAAAGAAGCTATCCCATAGCCTAAACTATAATCATCAATATCTTGAAGCATTATATTATCTATGGTATCATACATTTCTTCACGGTAGTTAATTTTCTTATCTAGATAAAATAAATAATACAAGAATAATAATAGACCTGTTCTTCCCACTACCAAACCATTGTTAGAAGTAATCTCCTTTGCAATAATTTGCTTCAAACAAAAATCAACTGCTTGCAGAAATGTATGACCCATAGTTAACAATTATCCTTTGTAGGTATAAATACCATATACATCTACATCTGGAATGAGGCATCCCGAAGCCACGTATTGTTTCGATATATCAGTCATGCAATCTGCTTGTGCACTTTCAGCACAATTCCAGAGACTTTCTTCTTTTCCCGCAGTATAGATACTATATGCTGAAGCCACACTTTCTATCACGGATTTTATAACAGACCAAACAATGCTGGGAGTAGCACCACCTTTTATTTGATTCATCTGAAATTCGTTTAGATTTACAATCTCCTCTTTTTTAAGTTTTAATCGCTTAATTTGTTTCTTTTCTTTCATAATTTAAAATGTTAAGTTTAATACTGAGAAATAAATTATTCTATCGCAAACGGGAATAAATTTATTAATCTAATTAAATTATTTTCTAAAGTTATACTGTAACATAACCTTTGAGTGTTTAAAACACTAGACGAGACAAATACCATATTTGCCATCATTAAAATCTTTCATAATAACAGGACTCCTAATTTTCATACTTTCATTCTTTTTAATTATTCATTCACACTTTATATGTCAATATACCTAACATATAGCAATCATTACTAAGCTTTTTTGTGATAGGAAAATTCTAAGAAAAACCATCTTTATACTTCATAAAATATAACCCTAGGATAGAATATTGGTTATTAATTACTTTCATTTCATATCCATAGTTCTCCATTTTTTGTTTCACATATTCCTCCACCTTCCCTCCATCAAAATGAAAAACAGTTTGGCTATATATAAGACACCACCATAAGTATTCATTCCATTCCTCTCTGCTATCAATTTTAAGAAGCAAAGAAGACGATACTTCCTCTAAATTCCTACATCGCTTTGTAGATAAAGAACTCCATATCTGTTTACTCAATACCATATCCACATCCTGATATAATTCCTTTTTTATTGAATCCATAGATAATGATAGCAGATCCCGTTGCAATGGAAGGACATTTTCACTACACTCTATCAAATTTTTAGGCAACTCTTTAAAAACCCAGAGCATAGAATTTATCAATGACAGTTTTACATCCAAATGCTTTTCCTTAACATTTTCCACGATAAAAAATATACCCGCTTCTATAATAGAATTTATCCATTTCTTTTTTTGCTTTTCATCGTGACATAAAGGCAAACGGGACAATAAATATATACCCGACGAGTAAAGTGGAGTAGGACATGCCATTTCTGCCAACAAAAGCTCTAACGGTTGATTTAATAAATGTTCGTCCAAGTCATGTAAAACCTCGTCAGGATCCCCTTCTATAAATTGATGTTGTAATAAATAGCATAAGCCCCAGCCAATTCCCGCGCTACCCTCCAAAAGATTTGGAGAAACTTTCAAGCTAACTTGGCTATATATATCGTCTAGAAGTTGTCCTGCAACATCATTATAAATGTCCCTTTTAGAATATCTTGCATATTCATAAAGGAATATTGCAATACCCATTTTGCCATCAAACAGTCCTATTCCAGCTGTATTATGTAAGTTGGCTATAACTGTATTTGCCAGTTTTTTTATCAATTTATCCATACTTCTTTATACTAATAGCTTTTCTAAATAAAGAAATTAATTCAGGTACATAAGAATCAAAACAAAATACTTCTCTGTTTTTTAAAGCATTTTTACTTAAGACTTCCATCCTTTCCTTATCTTTCAATTTGTTAGCTAACTCAAGAAAATCCCTAAAGAAAATGCCTATATCCAATTTTTGAATCATGTCTTGTGTAGCAACAATATGACCCGTATTATCATATAAAATCACAGGCAATGCAGCTACAGCATAGGTACCCATCCGAGCAGGCATATTCATATCATCCCAAGCAACTTTCAATAAATCTCCATTATTCTGACTTTCTAAGCAATGTAACCACGCTGCATCATATTGGGATAGTTCTTTGGTCCACTTATCTGCCGCTACATGAGCATGCACATGGAAATGTTTAGGCGCAATCTTAAAACGATTTATATTTTCTTTGGCTCTATCCTCATGATAATTCTCCGTATACAAATGAATATGAATATTATTTTGTGCCAAAATTGCAAGATCACTTCCTGATATACCAATCATCCTCCCGGCTATTACCGTGTGTATAGCACCATCTTTTGCTGATAACTTAGGTGAAAAGTCACTCTTAAAATAATCACGTTTAGGCAAATCACCATCCATAACAAAAGTAACACTGGAAGTTGGTGGTAAAAATTGCTCGAACCAGCTTTTTAGTACATTGTTCAGAAATATTCTTCCTGAAGCATGAGTATACAAATATATTAATTTATCCCAGTTGCCCTGACGAAGGCAAATGGAAGGTCCCTCTTTAAAATGCCAAACCAAAGGAATATGCGGACAAGCTTTTACTATATCGTAGACAAAAGGAACCGCACCAAAATTTAGCATGGCATACATCACATCCGGTCGTATCTCCTCTACCCTTTCTTTCCAATGATCTAGAGGTATGTTTTCCACATGTCCAAAAGGTAAAGGTCCCACAGTAGAAAAGCAGAATACAGGATTTGGCATCCATAAACCGTATAACTGATGTCCTGCTTGTTCTAAAGCATAGATACGCTCGGGATTATAGGCAAGTTCTCCTACTAAAAGTATTTTGAGAGAATTATTGCCTACAAATTGTTCCGCACGAAAATCAGCATAAAACTTTTCTTCATCAACAAATTTATCTTGGGAAACTTTCATTTTAACAGGAGTCGCCACCTTATAATAACTTCGGTACTGATTGAGCCCTCCCCCGTATCTCTCACTAATAAAACGATGTCGCTGGGCGGGATGAGACGTCCAATAACAAGAAATATTGTCAGTCATGCCAAAGTCGCCTGCATCTGTCAGTTTATGCCAGAACATTGCAAAAAGATCTTCCGTAACCCATTCACTTCTTTCAAGCCACCGATGGTTTGTCCGTCTATGGGCTGTTTGAACTAATTGCAAACAATATCCCTTCCTCCCCCTCTCACTTTCCACATCTGTAACATAATACATAGTATCTCGGGAATCATATCTCATTCCCGTATATACAAGAATCATATCTTCATTCACTTCAAATTCCCGACGAAGAGATTCCAAATGATTTCCATAATAATAATCATCGGAAGGCAAATAAGCTATATAATCATATTTCGCTACTTCAAGCCCCCGGTTCAAGGCATATCCTAAACCTTGATTACTCTCATTCTTTATATATGTAATTCTTTTATCTTCTAAAAAATCAGAAATAAACATTTCTGTCTCATCCGTACACCCATCATTAATAATAATTAATTCCCAATTCGGATAAGTTTGTTTAAAAAGACTCAGAATTGCTCTTCTGATAAAAGATGCTTGATTATAAGTCGGCATCAGGACTGAAAAAAATATACCCATCTTTAAGTGTTTTTCTTTTTATTAGAACGGAAGCAAAGATGGGGCAAATCGAATAAAGACAATACAAATTTTTATTCAAAAAAGGAAAAAATTAGACCATTTTCATTCGTTCCAAGAAAAAACATCTTTTTTGAAGGAATTCTGAACAAATTTTATCCTTTTTTGAACTAAAATTTACATTCATTTTCCTGAAGACAACGTTTCGTTGTACATATTAATGCAGATGTAACTTAATACCTATCGCAAAACAGATTTCAAAGACGTTTGTTATACTTTAATTAGAATATTAATCCCCTAAATTAATAATAAAATGAAGGTAAGGATAGGAATGGTAGCAACAGTCACACTGGTTGCACTCGTTTTAACAAACGTACAACAGACGGAAGCATGTACCCGTGCTACATATATCGGTCTGGACAACATGGTTATTACCGGTCGTACCATGGACTGGAAAGAAGATATTATGAGTAATATCTATGTGTTTCCACGAGGCATACAAAGAGCCGGATATAATAGAGGTGAAACGGTGGATTGGACTTCAAAATATGGCAGTGTCATTGCTACAGGTTATGATATAGGTACGTGTGACGGCATGAATGAAAAAGGGTTGGTTGCCAGTCTTTTGTTTCTGCCGGAATCAATCTATGAGCGTCCCGGAGATACCCGCCCGGTAATGGGTATCAGCATCTGGACTCAATATGTACTCGATAATTTTGCAACCGTACGCGAGGCTGTGGATGAATTGAAAAAAGAAACATTCCGCATAGATGCACCGATGATGCCTAATGGTTCAGCATCTACCCTGCACATGGCAATCACGGATGAAACCGGTAATACGGCTATACTGGAATACCTAAATGGAAATCTCGATATTCATGAAGGTAAAGAATATCAGGTAATGACAAACTCTCCCCGATACGAGCTTCAGTTGGCAGTCAATGATTATTGGAAAGAGGTAGGCGGACTTCAAATGTTGCCGGGTACTAATCGTGCCACGGATCGCTTTGTGCGTGCATCTTTCTACATTCATGCCATTCCGCAAATGTCTGATGCCAAGATTGCCGTCCCCAGTGTGTTGAGCGTAATGCGTACCGTATCGGTTCCGTTCGGCATTACCACACCGGATAAGCCTTATATCTCCTCTACCCGCTGGCGTTCTGTTTCCGATCAGAAGAATAAAGTATACTATTTTGAATCGACATTAACTCCCAACCTTTTCTGGCTCGATTTGAAAAAGATCGATTTCAGCCCTAAAGCTAGTATTAAGAAACTTGCTTTGACTAACGGAGAAATTTATGCAGGTGATGCTGTGAAAGATTTGAAGGATAGTAAATCATTTATATTTTTATTTCAGACACCGACTTTATAATTAGTTTCTATTCCAATAGACAAAAGAAAAATCATGCACTAAAGATACAAAAAAGGCAACTGACTCTCTATCAAATCAATTGCCTTTATTTTAATATTTGATGAACATCCCTCTTTTACCGGTCCTTTCGTTGGTTTCAATCCAAGGGGACCTTGGTTTAAATGGTAGGGTGCCTTGGTTTCAATCCAACGGTGCCTACCATTCAAACCAACCTCCCTATACATTGCGGAGAGATTTTCTTATTGTTCCAGTCTTCCGAACTTATAGTTTCCTTTCCGGATTACCTTACCGTCTTTATCTGTCTCTACAAAGGGACCGTTCTTCTTGCCTTGCTTGAAGAACCCTTCAAAACGATTGCCATTTTTGTCTATCTGCACACCCTTGCCATCTACCAATACGTCAAAAAAATCACCTTTATAAAAAGTGCCGGTTGTCAAGGTCAAAGAACCATAACCAGTAGCCAGGTTCTTTTACCAGTCAACT
>JAUUNK010000266.1 GCA_030844565.1 Bacteroides ovatus | reverse complement strand
ACTGTGTAGCTTCCAATAAATTATCTACTGCCTGTTCGTATCGACCTTCCCGACGATAGAAATATCCCATCCTTGCTAATACCGCTCCCGCGCCTTCCTGCATACTTCCGCCTTGGCGATAAGCAGCCACGGCGCGTTCTTGCATGCGGGTATCCGCCCGCGGCTTATCGCTGCAAAAATGGTAAACCCAAGACACCCGATGGCAACATTCCATCACGATAGAAGGGTCATCCGGCTCTGGCACAGTGCTAAACATATCCGCAAATTGCTCCGATAGTCGATTGCTATCCGTCATCAAGCTATTTTGCGCCTCAAATGCTAAAAGGGGATATAAACAATAGGAAGAAAAAAACGAATTTCCTCCCAAACGGATGCTATCTAATAAGGTAATGGCATGTTCATATTGCTTTGTTTTTCGCATTACACTAAAATGAAGTCCTAATAAAGATGCAATGCGCCGCCGGAGGGTATCTTTGTTTCCCTGGGGTTGAACAGGCATCTTCCTGAAGATATTTTCCAATTCCGTCACCAACTCCTCATATTCTCCATTTGCAAACAGAGAGTCATAATGACCTATATAATACTCTATGCATTCTTGAGGATCAGCATCCAACCACTCCTCTACAGAGAAACCCTCTACCGAAGACGGACGATTACATCCTCCCAGAACAAAAAGAAAAATAAGAAAGGCAAAGATACAATATCGCATATGAATTATAGATTTAATCTCCCTTACAAAGATAGGCTATTTTGTTTAGAATAAAAGTAGGGCAAACGGGGATTCTTGCACGAAAGTACGATGAAATGGGGCTTTTTGGATACGAAATCTATTAAATCATCTATCGGAATTTAGCCCTATCTATCACAATATACCTTACTTTTGCACCCGGTTGCAACAGACACACAACAAGCAAAACAAACACTCTTTTATATATATGTATGAAAGAGGAGGTGCAAAGAGTACGGAAGAAAAAAGCGGAAAGGTTTGTCAGTCAGCAGAAAATCCGTATCTTTGCACCCGCTATTACGAGTTAGTAGCATTAATTCAAATCATTCATTAAAAAACAATTATTAGAAAATGGCAACTAGAATCAGATTGCAAAGACATGGACGCAAAAGCTACGCGTTCTATTCAATTGTAATTGCGGACAGCAGAGCACCACGTGATGGTAAATTTATTGAGAAGATTGGTACTTACAACCCTAACACCAATCCTGCTACAGTAGATTTGAATTTCGACGCTGCATTAGCATGGGTATTAAAAGGCGCACAGCCGACTGACACTGTACGCAACATCCTTTCCCGCGAAGGTGTTTATATGAAGAAACATCTGTTGGGTGGTGTAGCTAAAGGCGCATTCGGCGAAGCAGAAGCTGAAGCTAAATTCGAAGCATGGAAGAACAACAAGCAGACAGGTCTTGCTGCTCTGAAAGCTAAAGAAGATGAAGCTAAGAAGGCTGACGCTAAAGCACGCTTGGAAGCAGAAAAGAAAATCAACGAAGCTAAAGCAAAAGCATTAGCAGAGAAGAAAGCTGCTGAAGAAGCTGCAAAGGCTGCTGCTGAAGCACCTGCTGAAGCAAACGAAGCTTCCACAGAAGAAGCACCTGCTACGGAAGCTGCTGAGTAATCGGCAAACGTACCTCGTATCAGTAAAAAATGGATTAAAACTATAAGATCCTCTTTCGTGAGACACGAAAGAGGATTTTTTATACCCATCCCACTACCCTTTTTTCCTTATTTCTCCTTCTTTTTCATCCTTTTTTCAAAGACCTGTTACAAAACATGCCTTTTCTTTTTCCTTTCTCTAAATAAAAGTCTTTCTTTGCATCAGCATAGTTCAGCACGGAACTGTATATAAAATACAAATATGAAGGTACATTTCGGACAACAGACTACTAAAGTAAAACAGTTGGCAGATACCCTCAGTCAGGCTATCTCCATGAAAGAATACAGGGAAGGAGATTCTCTTCCTTCTATCAACCAGTTGAGCAAACAGTATCATGTATCACGGGATACCGTATTTAAAGCATTTCTGGATTTACGTGACCGGGGGCTTATAGACTCTACTCCGGGAAAAGGCTATTATGTCGTCAGTCAGGTGACGAAGGTTTTTCTTTTATTAGACCAATACTCTCCTTTCAAAGAAGCTCTTTATAATAGCTTTATCCGACATTTGCCAGTCACTTATAAAGTAGATCTTTTGTTCCATCAGTATAACGAGCGACTTTTCAATTCTATTGTGCGAGAGTCTATAGGAAGATATAACAAATACATCGTTATGAATTTCGACAATGAGAAGTTCAACAGCGTGCTACACAAGATTACCCCTACTAAATTACTTCTACTCGACTTCGGCAAGTTCGATAAGGAACCCTATTCTTATATCTGCCAGGATTTTGACGTAGAATTCTACCAAGCCTTGTTTTCCTTGAAAGATAAGCTTGAGAAATATCGAAAACTCGTCATGCTCTTCCCAAAAGGGTTGCAACATCCTGCAAGCAGCAAAGTTTATTTCCAGCAATTCTGTGATGAACAGGGATTCCTTTGCGAAATTCGGGAAGATATAGAAAGCCTCCAAGTGAAAAAAGGAGAAGTCTACATCGCCATCAAGCAACAAGACGTGGTGAAGGTAGTAAAAAGCGGAAGGAAAGAAGGACTAAAATGTGGAAAAGAGTTTGGCTTACTCGCATATAATGATATACCCTCTTATGAAGTAATCGACGAAGGTATCACCGCCTTAAGTATCGATTGGGAAATGATGGGAAACGAAGCAGCTCAGTTTGTATTAAACAACACTCCGGTGCAAAAATACCTGCACACAGAAGTGCGACTGAGAAAATCTCTCTAACATTATATATAATAAGGTATAGAAGGACAACATTAACGAACGTATTATATAAATGAACAACAACATGAAAAAGTATCCGAAAATCGGGATTCGTCCCACCATCGACGGTCGCCAAGGCGGCGTACGTGAAAGTCTGGAAGAAAAGACAATGAACCTGGCAAAAGCAGTGGCAGAGTTAATCAGCAGTAACTTGAAGAATGGAGATGGAAGTCCCGTAGAATGTGTCATCGCCGACAGCACAATTGGCCGTGTAGCCGAAAGCGCAGCCTGTGCCGAGAAGTTTGAAAGAGAAGGTGTAGGTGCTACTATCACTGTTACCTCTTGCTGGTGCTATGGAGCGGAAACAATGGACATGAACCCCTATTATCCGAAAGCTGTCTGGGGATTCAACGGAACAGAACGCCCCGGAGCTGTGTATCTGGCAGCCGTATTAGCAGGACACGCACAGAAAGGATTGCCGGCATTCGGTATTTATGGCCGCGATGTACAAGACCTGGAAGATAACAGCATCCCCGAGGATGTAGCAGAAAAGATTCTTCGTTTTGCCCGCGCCGCACAGGCTGTAGCTACTATGAGAGGAAAATCTTATTTATCTATGGGTAGCGTTTCTATGGGCATTGCCGGTTCTATTGTCAATCCGGATTTCTTCCAGGAATATTTAGGCATGCGTAACGAATCCATCGACTTGACCGAGATTATCCGCCGTATGGAAGAAGGCATCTACGATAAAGAAGAATATGCAAAAGCTATGGCATGGACCGAAAAGTATTGTAAAGTAAATGAAGGACAAGACTTTAACACTCCTGCCAAAGTGAAGAGCCGCGAAGAGAAAGAGAAAGACTGGGAGTTCATTGTAAAAATGACCATTATCATGCGTGACTTGATGACCGGCAACCCGAAACTAAAAGAAATGGGCTTCAAAGAAGAGGCACTGGGGCACAACGCCATCGCAGCCGGGTTCCAAGGACAGCGCCAATGGACAGACTTCTACCCTAACGGGGACTATTCGGAAGCATTATTAAATACTTCTTTCGACTGGAACGGTATACGCGAAGCATTTGTCGTTGCCACCGAAAACGATGCTTGCAACGGAGTGGCTATGCTTTTCGGACATTTACTGACCAACCGCGCACAAATATTCTCAGATGTACGCACCTACTGGAGCCCTGAAGCCGTAAAGCGCGTAACAGGAAAAGAACTGACCGGACTGGCTGCCAACGGTATCATCCACTTAATTAACTCGGGCGCAACAACTTTAGACGGCACAGGTCAACAAACCAACGAAAACGGTGAACCAACCATGAAGCCATTCTGGGAAATCAGCGAAAAAGAAGTAGAAGACTGCCTTGCTGCCACTACCTGGTATCCTGCCAGCCGTGACTACTTCCGTGGAGGCGGTTTCTCTTCCAACTTCCTGTCAAAAGGTGGCATGCCTGTTACTATGTCTCGTCTGAATCTGGTAAAAGGCCTTGGCCCGGTGCTTCAAATTGCAGAAGGATGGACAGTAGAAATCGATCCGGAAATTCATAAGATATTGAATGAACGCACAGACCGCACGTGGCCTACTACCTGGTTTGCACCCCGCCTTTGCGACAAACCTGCTTTCAAAGATGTATATTCCGTAATGAACAACTGGGGAGCTAACCATGGAGCCATCAGCTACGGTCATATCGGACTTGACCTGATTACACTGGCTTCTATTCTGCGTATCCCTGTTTGTATGCACAATGTAGACGAAAACAAGATATTCCGTCCTGCTGCATGGAACGCATTCGGAATGGATAAGGAAGGTGCCGACTATAGAGCATGTGCTACCTACGGTCCTATCTACAAATAACCAGGGAATTTCCATTCATTATAAATTTTAATTGTTTAATTCAGCCCTATCGTAGCGGAAGCCTCCCGCAGGCTTCCACTACATAAGGCTTTAAAAAAGAAACGATGATCACCAACGAACATATCGAACTATTCCTCACGCAAGCACATCGCTATGGGGATGCCAAACTAATGTTGTGTAGTAGCGGTAACCTCTCCTGGAGAATCGGAGAAGAGGCACTGATTTCCGGTACAGGCTCTTGGGTACCTACCTTGGGTAAAGAGAAAGTCTCTATCTGTAACATTGCCAGCGGCACACCGGTGAACGGAGTGAAACCATCTATGGAAAGTACATTCCACCTGGGTATCCTCCGCGAACGTCCCGACGTCAATGTGGTACTTCATTTTCAATCGGAATATGCCACAGCCGTTTCCTGTATGAAAAATAAACCGACCAATTTCAATGTAACAGCAGAAATTCCCTGCCATGTGGGATCGGAAATCCCTGTGATTCCTTATTACCGCCCTGGGTCTCCGGAATTGGCTAAAGCTGTTGTAGAAGCCATGCTCCACCACAACTCCATTCTACTGACCAATCACGGGCAAGTGGTATGCGGCAAAGATTTCGACCAGGTTTATGAACGTGCCACATTCTTTGAAATGGCATGCCGCATCATCATCCAGTCCGGTGGCGACTATTCCGTACTTACCCCCCAGGAAATAGAAGACCTGGAAATCTATGTACTGGGAAAGAAAACCAAATAAGGTTCCGCAAATATCATGAAAGACTGCATGAGAAACACATATTTAGCAGCAGACTTCGGGGGAGGTAGCGGACGTATCATCGCCGGCTCCCTTCTTCAGGGAAAACTGGTATTGGAAGAAGTATACCGCTTTGCTAATCGGCAAGTCAAACTGGGTGACCATGTTTATTGGGACTTTCCCGCTTTATTCGAAGATATGAAAACCGGGTTGAAGCTTGCTGCACAGAAAGGTTATGCCATCAAAGGAATCGGCATTGACACATGGGGAGTAGACTTCGGTCTAATCGACAAGGATGGCAACCTGCTTGGCAACCCTGTCTGCTACCGGGACAATCGCACGGACGGAATGCCGGAAAAAGTATTCAAGATACTCGACGAACAGGCTCACTATTCACAGACCGGCATACAAGTGATGGCTATCAACACCCTCTTCCAACTTTATAGCATGAAACTGGACAGACATGCACAACTGGAGGTTGCCCACCAACTCCTCTTTATGCCCGACCTCTTTAGCTATTATCTTACCGGAATTGCCAACAACGAATACTGCATTGCTTCTACATCCGAACTACTAGACGCACGTCGGCGCAACTGGTCTACAGAAACCATTCGCGCCTTAGGATTTCCTGAACATTTATTTGGAGAAATCATCTTTCCAGGCACCATTCGTGGAACCCTGAAAGAAGATATAGCCAAAGAAACAGGATTGGGGGCGGTAGATGTTATTGCCGTAGGCTCTCACGATACCGCCAGTGCCGTTGCCGCCGTCCCTGCTACACAAGGACAAGTGGCTTTCCTCAGTTCCGGGACCTGGTCGTTGCTGGGAGTCGAGGTGGACGAACCTATCCTGACAGAAAAAGCCCGGCAAGCACCCTTCACTAACGAAGGAGGCATAGGCGGACGTATCCGGTTCCTGCAAAACATCACTGGATTATGGATTCTGCAACGCCTGATGAACGAATGGAAAATACGCGGCGAAGAACAAAGCTATGACGAAATCATCCCTCAAGCTGCGGAAGCTAAGATTTCCACCATCATCCCGGTAGACGACACAGCGTTCATGAACCCTGATAACATGGAAACGGCACTGCTGGATTTCTGTCGGAATTATTCGCTGGAAGTACCCCAAAGTAAGGCGGAAATAGTTAAATGTGTACTGCAATCATTAGCTTTAAGATACCGACAGGCAGTAGACCTATTGAACAGTTGCCTCCCCGCTCCCATTCGCCAATTGAATATCATCGGCGGAGGTTCACAAAACAAGTTGCTCAACCAACTTACAGCCAATAC
>JAUUNK010000265.1 GCA_030844565.1 Bacteroides ovatus | reverse complement strand
TTTGATTCATCTTTTTTTCTTGTGGAACTTTGTTATGTCAAACGCTGTAAAAAACAAATTGATTGTTATCGAATAGAAGGTATATATATTGCCACTGAACTTGAAAATATTTGATTGTTTTTTTTGTGTAAAATAAATTTTTAAATATGGTTTATTATGTATGTTAAATATTAAAGTGATTTCGTGTTATCTTGAAAATATAAATATAATCGATTTTGGCTTATTTATATAAATTATTGTCTTGTTTATGAAAGCGTAGTGATTATAACATGTTTTATATTTGTTGAATAAAATTAATACACCATGAAACTACTTTATCTGAAAGAGCACTTGTCTTGTATCAACTATCAAGTAGCTTATAATACAGGTTTTGTCTTTTGTGAGCTTAGAAAAGAAGAAAATAGTAGCATTGACAACGAATCTTCTTTTTGTGTGATTTTCCTTTTGTATGGAAAGTTATCTGTAGATTATGGAAACAATCATATTTTTTTGCAACAAAACGAAATGGTGATTATACCACAACACATCCCTAATAATATTACGGCGTTGGAAGATTCACGGTTATTATTGTTGTTTTGGAATAAAGACGTAAAGTCATGCAATAGACAGTTTGTCGAATCTCTCTTTACCAGCGTTAGTGAGAAAGGTAATCATGTTTTACCTATACGTACACCGCTGCTGGAAGTATTGGAGTCGGTACGTACATATTTAGCTTCGAAACTGCAATGTAGACACATGCACTGTTTGAAACAACAAGAATTGTTGCTAGTATTGAGGGGGATCTATACGAAAAACGAGTTGATCGAATTTTTCCAGCTTGTGTCCAGTTCATGGAACTCATTCGAAGAGTTTGTTCTCAATAATTATAAAAAGGTCAATACCGTAAAGGAGTTTGCCGAATTATATTGTACATCGGAGCGATCCTTCAGCAGGAAATTCAAACATTGTTTTAATGAAAGTCCTTATCGCTGGATGCAAAAAAAAAAAGCAGAACGGATACTGGAAAAAATTTCTGAAACAGAAATATCATTTCAAGATATTGCCATGGATTTTAATTTTAAGTCCCAAGCTCATTTCTCTTTTTACTGCAAAAGAATATTTGGATTAACTCCCCGGAAATTAAGAAATAAATAGGAGGTTAATATGAGATGAAATTATAAAAATAAGTGTGATAATTTTCTGTTATTTAGGAACTATAATTATTTTTTTTAGTAGTTACGAATTTGTTTCTGTTAAATCTATTTTTAATAAGTAATCATTTTTTATATTATATGGAAAAACTTAATTTAATCGGCTTGGCTATATATAAATTTTCGTGGTCGTGGCAACTTGTGACTTCTGCCCCATTGTGCGTTATCGATGGTGTTATTGCGGATGCTACAGTGTTTTCTAACCTTGACCCGAATATCATTAAGTCTATTTCTATCTTGAAAGACGCTGCGTCTTCGGCCATTTACGGTTCTCGTGCAGCTTATGGAGTTGTATTGTCGGCCAGACGAAGCTGTCCCCTGAAGCCTTCGCCTCCATCGGAGCAGACAACTTCAACACGAAGATAATGGTATTCTTCCGCAAATCGATCCACATCGGGGTGCAGACATACAACGCGGAGGAATTCATAACGGCGGAAGAACTGGGGAAACGTATCAGCGAGGCAAGGGCGATGAAGCACAGGCTGCGTTTCGACCTGATGCGCGAGACAAACAGAATAGATAAGGAAGAGCTTGAACTGTTCGAGTACAAACTCGCCAAATACATGTATGAGTTGAAGGCGCACGCCAAGCTGAACAGACACATCGCCAAAGCGGAGGCGTTGGTCACAAAATTCCGCAACCAGAAACCTCCTGAGAACGCCACGAATGAACAGGGCAAGGAATGGGAAAGGAAGAAACTGACCACAAAAAAAGTGCTTGCCGTCCTCCGTAGGTACATCACCTCGCAGAATGTCGTGTCGCGCGAGGAAGTGGCATTGGTGAAGAGCTCATACGGATTCAAGCTGAAACAATATGCCCCACGACTGTTGGACAAGGTCCCGCATAAGGCGGCAGGCATCAACGACCTCGTGCTGGGACGCGCAGTACTGCCCATGCCGGAATTCCCTACAGAGAAGAATATGCGCCAAATCCGTGCGGCAGAAAAACTGATCGGCAGAAAACGCAGGCAATACGAAGTCCAGAACCAGCAGTTTGCCGACATGAAGCCCGACACACGGCTGACCGAATACCTTGACCGCATGACCTTTGTCAACAAGGACGGTGACGTATGTGAGTTCACCGCGCTCCAGAAACACGACCAGAACCTCGTCTTGCAGAAACGATACGCCCTGCTGAACTGGCAGCAAGGCTTGGGAAAAACCGCCGCCGTATACCACCGTGCCAAGTACCTGCTCAAATACCGCAAGATACGCAATGTCATCATACTGGCTCCCGCCATCGCCACCAACATGACATGGATACCCTTCCTCTCAATGAACAGGGAACAGTTCCGGGTGGTAAGGAGCAATGCCGATCTGGAAACGGTTTCGGAAGGCGTGTTCCTCGTCCTCTCCACCTCCATGCTCGGCAAGCTGAAGCGCGGGCTGGCAAGGTTTGTCAGGCGCACCTCAAGAAAGCTGTGCCTCGTCTTCGACGAGTCGGACGAGATAACCACCCCGTCGTCACAGCGTACAAGGCATATTCTCAGCCTCTTCCGCCGTCTCAGGTACAAGATACTTGACACCGGCACGACCACCCGCAACAACATCGCGGAGCTTTATAGCCAGTTCAAGTTGCTTTACAACAATTCCATAAACATGATTTGCTGGAGCGGCCGGGTGTACCACGAGAACAGGGACAAGGAAATCGAGGAAGAGAACAATCCGCACTATGGCGAGCCGTTCTCTGCCTTCAGGGGACATGTGCTTTTCCGTGCCTGCCACTGTCCGGGAAAATCCACCGTGTTCGGTATAGAGAAGCAGAACCAGGATGTCTATAACAAGGAGGAACTGGCCAAGCTTATCGGCAAGACCGTCATTACACGCAAGTTCAGGGACTTCGCCGGAGAGAAATACAGGATACGGACACATACCGTCATCCCGTCCGGCGGCGAGTGCGAGGTTTACCGTGTCATCATCGAGGAGTTC
This sequence comes from Bacteroides ovatus, assembly GCA_030844565.1. GTDB lineage: Bacteria > Bacteroidota > Bacteroidia > Bacteroidales > Bacteroidaceae > Bacteroides > Bacteroides ovatus_A. The sequence continues at coordinate 3,636 of JAUUNK010000265.1, read as the reverse complement.
TGCCGTATCTGCGAGCTGTATTACAACTGCACGGGAGACGCGAAGAAAGATGCCCTGACAAGATGGAAAAACAAATGAGAAACCGCAGATTCCATTCCACAGGCAAAGGTAGCCCGCCCCCTTACCGGCAGAGCAAGGTCATGCCGCAAGCGGTTTTCGGGAAAATCATCCTCGCCGGAGGTGAAGCAGGAAAACAGAAACAAATCACGGACATGATAGAGAGTCTGCCTGTGAAGCGGGGTGGTCATAATCCTGTGTAACTCTTCTGCCGTGAGATATTTCTGTACGGCTTTGGGACGCACCGGCTCATATCCCAAAAACGGGCTGGCGGTAATGATGCCGTCAGCGATGGCCTCACCGACAATCGTTTTCAGCTGTACGGTCAGATTGATAATCGTTCCGGGAGCGAGATTACGTTCAGTCCGAAGGTGCAAATCATACTTGTCGATGAAAGAGCGGTCCAATGCGGAAAACGGAATATCCGACAGTTTGTATTGCACCTGCAAGAATCTTTCGATATGGTTGTAGGCATTGCGATAGGCCCGCAGGCTTCCTATTGTGCGGTTTACTCCCACACGCTTTTCAAAATTGCAGATGAATCGTTTGAAATACCCCAAAAGCGTTTCCTGCCCGCTGGCCATTCCAAGCAGTACACCTTTCACTTCATCGGCTGTCACACCGTCACGAACAGCCGACTGCTCCGTGTAGATATTCAATGCCATCGCACGAATCTCATCCAGACGGTTGTTGATTTCCTTTGCCGCCACGCTCTTGCCAGTTGCACGTCCGGAGGTCCAGCGTGACTGTGGCACTTTCATCTTCACACTGAAAGCCGCCTCGGAATACTTTCCGACATTCAACTTTGCCATTACAGGACAGTTGCCGTCAGCATCCGCCTCGCTCTTTTTCAGGTAGAACGATACCTTTACATTTGCCTGATTCATAACTAATTCCTTTGTTTGCAAAATTATTATATGCAGAGCAAATGAACGGCATGAAAAATATAGCGGAACGAAGAATAAGATACCTTGGCTTGTAAACAGAGCCTATTTTTTTTCCAATACAGAAAAATATGACTAAGTTTGCATCAACAGACATAGCAAAAACTGCGTTCTTTACTATGGTAAACAGGATATAGAACGAGATGCGGGAGCAATTTCCAAACCTCTTTTTCAATCCTGAAAAAGGCAACGGATAGGTAGCGATTCGTTATCCTAACTCCCCCCAAAAACGGTCAAAAGCCATAAATGGAAGAATCTGGTACAAAACCACATATCCCTTTCGGTTTCAAACACTTTGCATTATTTTCTCCAAAGCCATCCGTATGTGAGCGAGTTTACATATCTTCGCGTCAAAGGTGATTGATTGAAATGAATACATTCTCTGCTTTTGATACGGGTGTCATGGTAGCTTTCTTGCTGGGTATTGAGTTTCTTAGGAGTGATATCCAAACAATTCTCTATTGTAAAAGAAACGATCCCGGGATTTTTAAGAGCTGCCTGTATACATTGTTTATATTGTTGGCAAGTCTTTATTCCATTGTGGCCGGAGCCATGCTTAACCCCGAGCCCGTACCCGTTTATGAATTGATGCCCGGTTTTCAAATAGGAGTTTATGGTTTTTGCTTTTTGTTTATATTTCTTGTTATCGCCGGTCTTTATCGTAAAATATTACCTCTCGTCCTTTTGGGGTACGCTATGGTATATGTAATCGGTGTACTGATACCGTTACTTGGATATGTAGTGTCCATGATGAATTATTTCGCCAGTACAGGATGATTATGAAGACCAAAGATGTTTTCCAGAGAAAATGGATAACAGACAGTATAACAAAAAGAAGGTATCCTTTTCAGATACCTTCAATGATGGGCCGGTTGCATATTTACCATTCCAGACGTTCCTTCACATTGTTCATCGCCTCTTTCAGGCTGCTGTTCATGACCCGCGCATAATGCTGCGTCATGCGTGTGGAGGCATGTCCGAGCATGACGGACACGTCCTGCAAGGGTACATTGTTGGCGAGCGTGACGGTCGTCCCGAAAGTGTGCCTGGCCACGTGCGTGGTCAGGTTTTTCTTTATGCCGCAGAAATCGGCGATTTCCTTGAGGTAGCTGTTCATTTTCTGGTTGCACATGACAGGCAGGCAGCATCCTTTCTTTACGCAGATCGGATGTTCCCTGTATTTCTCCAATATGGCCAGTGGAACGGGCAGCAGCGGGATGTTGCTGATGGAAGACGCTTTTCTGCGGTGTTCCAACTTGACCCTTCCCTTCCTTATCCACCAGTCACCGAGATTGTCCTGTACCAGGTTTTCACCACTCAGAGTGGCGACATCGGAGAACGCCAGACCTGTGAAGCACGCGAAGACAAATATGTCCCTGACCAGCTCGAGCCGTGGGATGGTGAATTTCTTTTTCATGACGGCCTGCAACTCGTCGTAGGTCAGGAATACCGGATCGGTCTCGTCCTGTTCCATCTTGTAACCGTAAAAGGGATTCTTACGCATCCATTCCTTTGCCAATGCCATGTTGGTGAATTTCTTGAAACATTTCATGTAGCGGACTATCGTGTTACGGCACAGTCCCCCCTCCGTTTTCAGGTAAATGTCAAACGCGCGGATGAACTCCGGTGTCAGCTCATGGAAGGTGATATCCTCCTTGCCGTAATAAGAGGGGATAAGCCGCTGCAATTTCTTCACCACGTTCTTGTACCGGTTGATCGTAACGGGAGAGTAGTCTATGCCTGCCAGTGTTTCCATTTCCTTGATGCCATCCTGCATGGTACCGAGCAATGTACGCATTTCGGTGTCTTTCCCGAAAACACGTTTCAGGATCAGTTTCGGGGTAATCAGGGCCTGTTCCAATACCAGTTCCTTGTGTTTCTCGAGGGCACGTGCGTGTAACTCCGCAATATAGGTATTCAATGCGATGGATGCCCTGTCCCTGCCCTTGCTGCATCCTTTGGCCGCATTCCATAAGTTCAGAGGCACGCTTCTTTGGATACGGGCATCGTCGTAGCTCCCGTTGATGGTTATCCGCATCAGTACGGGGGCCTCACCGTTTTTCAACAATTTCGTTTTGAGCACGAAAAAAAGAATGTTCATTGTTCCTTGTTTCATCACTTTTGTTTTTTTAGAGGTGTTACATCCAATTGTTTCGTCAAAACCGGATGGCATGAGGACGTGAAACGAAATGTTAAATTCGGTGGCTTTTTTGAGGGACTTGTGGAATAGCCATAAAAATCCCATTTTTATCAGGTTCGAATTGCCTTTTGTATCCCGGGTTCGATTCCTTTTTTTTATCCCGATGGGAAATACCGAAATTTTAAATTTATTTCACACTTTCAACTTCATCCGGTCATGTGTGCAAAATTACTTTTTCACACCGGAGATTGAAATTGTCAAATAGTTGAAAAACAATGAAGTATGATACATATTTATGGCTTTTTCAAAAGCCTTAAAAAAAGCCACTGAATTGGCGAAATCCAACTTCACAAATATGTAATGAAATGCGTAGCGAGGGTAAAAAAAGAACCCTTGAACTATCTATAATTCAAGGGTTTTCTAAAATTGAAAAGCTTTTTGGTGGTGCCACCAGGAATCGAACCGGGGACACAAGGATTTTCAGTCCTTTGCTCT
>JAUUNK010000264.1 GCA_030844565.1 Bacteroides ovatus | reverse complement strand
GTAGGCTTCGAACTATCATCAAAACGTGCATGGACATACAATTTTGTAGAAAGATAGCGGTTGAGCACAAAATTAAAGGTATTTTCCCATTCGATACGTACCCAATCATAATTGGTCAGGTAGTTGAGACGGGAATCAAATTTGATAGAAGGAATAATAGTCCATGCCAGAGTGGGCTGGAATTGGGAACCGAAGTCATTCTTGGAACATTTGCCTTCTTCCACACCGAATTTTACTTCGTTCACCTCTTTATTGCCAATGTAGCGGAGGTTATAAGTAAGCGGAGCCATAAAGACGGAAAGATTGAACTTCTTTTTATTAAGTTTATAGTCCATACCGATGCTGACTGCCAAGTCCGCCGGAGCAAGGAAAGCCGATACAAGCTCATCACTATTTGCCTTATAACCGTGGCAGAACTGAGTTTTGAACTCGGAAGATATAGTATAATACCAGTTTTTGATAGCTTGTAAGCCCAGCTTATTATATATACGGAACTGGTCGGTAGTAATCAAATAATCGTGAAATTCGTCTGAGGGGGTGGATGTCATGCCGAGTTTTGCTTCCAATTGATTCTCAAACAATATTTTCTCCCGATCGTTATAATTGGCATACAACTGCAAAGTGGCAAGCCCCGAGAAATTACTTTCCCCCCCTTTGTACCAGTTGTCGGAAACATGGTTTTGGCTAATTTGTAAAGAACCGTTTCCGCCTGTTTCCCACCAGTTGGGACGGCGTATTTTGGTCTTTACCTTGTTTACATTCGCATTCATCTCTTCGGGTTGGAACAGATGAACCACAGTTGCTTTAGGAGATATTCTGGGTTTTATATCTTTGCGGAACACATCGCGACTCATGATGCGGTCTTCGGTGGTTACCACCAATTCCGGCTTAGCCAGATAAAAATCCAGCAATGTTTTATTTACTTGCTTGCGGGTGCGTTGAGATTTAGTAAACCGTTTTTCATCATAAGGAAGTAACTTTGCTGTAGGTTCTGACGAAGCAAAAGGTTTTTCCGGCTTCCAGTTTACCCGGGAATATTGCCGGATAGGGGCATGATAATAGGCTAATGGAACAAAGAGCCGGTAATAATGGGGGTCCATGGCAATGTAACGCTCCGGCACAGAAGGATCGTTCAGATAATCCAACTGACCGATATACTTATTATATAAGATAGAAACCGTATCTATCCTCGCCTCTTCTCCGTCCATCTCCAGTTTCAACACAAGATAAGGTTGTAATTCTGCCGATAAGGTATCCGCGCGGGCTACCTCTTCCTTTTTATTGTCTTTAGATTCAGGCAGAGATTTGTTCTGCGCTATCACTGACGAAGAGAAAACAAATGCAAAAGCAGCTAATGAAATGTAGTTCGTCTTCATATATACACAATTTGTTTGCAAAGCTACATTAAAATGTTCAGAAAACATAGCAATCTTCTAAAATTGCATTTTTTAATAAATTTGTTCGAGTCAAAGGCAGCCCACTTCCTCTTTTTTTTATAATTTTGCGGTTTTTAAGTTCAATAGAATACTACTAGTAAACAAATAATTAAAACAGTTATAGCTGTGGGAGAAACAAAGTATATTTTCGTCACCGGTGGTGTAGCCTCTTCTTTAGGAAAAGGTATTATATCATCTTCCATCGGTAAATTGCTGCAAGCAAGAGGTTATAAAGTAACCATCCAGAAGTTTGATCCGTACATCAACATTGACCCGGGAACATTGAATCCGTATGAACACGGAGAATGTTATGTGACCGTGGACGGGCATGAAGCCGACCTTGACTTGGGACACTACGAACGTTTCCTGGGTATACAGACTACCAAAGCAAATAACATCACGACCGGACGTATCTACAAAAGTGTAATCGACAAAGAGCGTCGTGGAGATTACTTGGGAAAAACCATCCAGGTAATTCCTCACATCACAGACGAAATCAAACGCAACGTGAAGTTACTGGGTAACAAATACAAATTTGATTTCGTAATTACTGAGATAGGGGGTACGGTGGGTGACATCGAATCGCTTCCTTATCTGGAAAGTATCCGTCAGCTGAAATGGGAACTAGGACAAAACGCACTCTGTGTACATCTGACGTACGTGCCCTTCCTTGCAGCAGCACAAGAGCTGAAAACAAAGCCGACACAACACTCTGTAAAAGAACTGCAATCGCTGGGAGTACAACCGGATATTCTAGTGCTCCGGACAGAACATGAACTCAACATGAACCTGAGAAAAAAGGTAGCCTTATTCTGCAACGTGGAAGAAGGCGCCGTTGTGCAATCTATCGATGCTTCCACCATCTATGAAGTGCCATTGCTGATGCAGGCACAGGGACTGGACGAAACCATTCTCCGCAAAATGGGACTGCCTATAGGTGAGAAACCGACACTTGCCCCGTGGAGAGAATTCCTTAAACGTCGTGCCAACGCCACCGAAACGGTGAAAATCGCCATGGTAGGTAAATATGTGGAATTGCAAGATGCTTATAAGTCCATTCTGGAATCTTTGTCCCAGGCCGCCACATATAACGACCGCAAGGTAAAAATCGAATATGTATCTTCCGAAAAACTTACTCCGGAAAATGCAGAAGAAATGTTAGGCCATGCCGATGGAGTAGTAATTTGCCCGGGATTCGGTTCCAGAGGTGTCGAAGGAAAATTCGTAGCAGCCAAATACACCCGTGAACATAATATTCCTACATTCGGTATCTGCTTGGGAATGCAGTGCATGGCTATTGAATTCGCCCGTAACGTATTAGGCTATGCCGATGCCAACTCTGTAGAGATGGACGAAAAGACAAAGCACAATGTGATAGACATCATGGAAGAGCAAAAGGCCATCACTAACATGGGAGGAACCATGCGTCTGGGGGCTTTCGAATGTATTGTTAATAAGAACTCGAAAACCTATGAGGCTTATCAACAAGAGCATATCCAGGAACGTCATCGCCACCGTTATGAATTCAATAACAGTTACCGCGAAGAATATGAAAAAGCCGGCATGAAGTGTGTGGGCATCAATCCTGAATCGGATTTAGTAGAAATCGTGGAAATTCCCAGCCTAAAATGGTACGTCGGTACTCAGTTCCATCCTGAGTATAGCAGCAGCGTGTTGCACCCGCATCCGCTGTTCGTATCCTTCATTAAGGCTGCTATTCAGAAGTAACAGAAGTTTTATAAATAAGTAAGTATATAGTAACATAGCAAATTAATTTATGGATAAAAATACCATAACAGGTCTCGTTTTAATAGGTGTATTGTTGGTAGGTTTCAGCTTCCTGACGCGTCCGAGTGAAGAACAGCTAGCGGCACAGAAGCGATACTACGACTCTATCGCCGCAGTGCAGCAGCAGGAGGCAGCTCTCAAAGCTAAAACCGAAGCTGCATTAGCCAATGAGAAAGAGACAACACATGCAGACTCTGCCTCTCTCTTCTTCGATGCCCTGAAAGGTAAAGAAACGTTCACTAAGATACAGAATGATGTAGTAGAGATTACCCTCGACAACAAAGGAGGACGTGTTTACTCTGCTTTGCTGAAAGATTATAAGAGTCAGGATAAGACGACTCCTGTAGTGTTGTTCAACGGCGACGACGCTTCCATGAACTTCATTTTCTACAACAAGCAAGGAGCCATCCAAACAAAAGACTATTATTTCGAGACAGTTAACCGGACAGACAGCAGTGTCACCATGCGGCTTGCAGCTGACAGTGCAAGCTACATTGATTTCACCTATACGCTGAAACCTAACAGCTATCTGCTTGGCTTCGTTATCCAAGCAACCGGTATGGAAGGCAAACTGTCATCTACTACCGATTATGTAGATATAGAATGGTCACAACGTGCCCGCCAATTGGAAAAGGGCTTTATGTATGAGAACCGTCTGGCAGACCTTACTTATAAGTATACCGGCGAAGGCGTAGACAACCTTTCTGCCGGAAAGGATGATCAGAAATCGATTTCCGAACGAGTGGACTGGATTGCTTTCAAGAATCAGTTCTTCTCCTCGGTTTTTATCGCCGAACAGGATTTTGAAAAAACCACGGTAAAATCGAAAATGGAACAACAGGGAAGCGGATATATCAAAGACTACTCCGCCGAAATGGCTACCTTCTTCGACCCGACAGGGAAGCAACCTACAGACATGTATTTCTACTTCGGACCAAACCACTACAAGACTCTTAAAGCTTTGGACAAAGGTCGCGAAAAGAAATGGGAATTGGATAACCTCGTATATCTGGGATGGCCTATTATCCGCTGGATTAACAAGTGGATCACTATTAATGTCTTCGACTGGCTGTCCGGATGGGGACTAAGCATGGGCGTAGTGCTGTTGATTCTGACTATCATGGTGAAAGTAGTGGTATATCCTGCAACCTGGAAGACCTATATGTCATCTGCCAAGATGCGCGTGCTGAAACCAAAAATCGACGAAATAAGCAAAAAATACCCCAAGCAGGAGGATGCGATGAAGAAACAGCAGGAAGTGATGTCGCTTTACAGCCAATATGGTGTGAGCCCGATGGGTGGCTGCCTGCCTATGCTTCTGCAATTCCCTATCCTGATGGCATTATTTATGTTCGTGCCGAGCGCTATCGAGTTGCGCCAGCAAAGTTTCTTATGGGCGGACGACCTTTCTACGTATGATGCGTTCATCACGTTCCCGTTCCATATTCCTTTCCTTGGCGACCACTTGAGCTTATTCTGTCTGTTGATGACCATAACCAATATCTTGAATACGAAGTACACGATGTCTATGCAGGATAACGGTGCCCAGCCTCAAATGGCAGCCATGAAATGGATGATGTATCTGATGCCTGTCATGTTCTTGTTTGTCTTGAACGACTATCCATCGGGCTTGAACTATTATTATTTCCTTTCAACATTGATTAGTGTAGCTACCATGATTATTCTCCGTAGAACAACGGACGAAACCAAGTTGTTGGCTATTCTCGAAGCAAAGAAGAAAGATCCCAAACAAATGAAAAAGACCGGTTTTGCCGCACGCCTGGAAGCTATGCAAAAGCAACAGGAACAAATGCAGCAGCAAAGACAGAAACAGAATAAACGATAAGAAGTAAATTCCAAAAATATATTCTGAAAAGCCGGGCAATAACCAAAGGGTGTTTGTCCGGCTTTTTTCTCTGATAACAAAACATTGTATGAAGACAAAATATACTTATAAACAAATTTGGACTATCTCCTACCCCATCCTGATCAGCCTGATTATGGAGCAACTCATTGGTATGACGGACACCGCATTCTTAGGACGTGTGGGAGAAGTAGAACTGGGCGCATCCGCCATTGCAGGTGTATACTATCTGGCTATCTTCATGATGGCATTCGGATTCAGCATCGGTGCACAAATACTGATTGCCCGCCGCAACGGAGAAGGGAACTATAGGGAAATAGGGCCGATATTCTATCAAGGCATCTATTTCCTACTCGCTACCGCCATCATTTTATTTACACTTTCACTCGCTTTCTCGCCGCATATCCTGAAGAGCATCATTTCTTCGCCCCACATTTATGATGCAGCTTCAAGCTATATAAACTGGCGAGTCTACGGGTTCTTCTTTTCCTTTGTGATGGTGATGTTCCGCGCTTTTTTTGTGGGTACTACTCAAACGAAAACGTTAACATTGAACTCTGTCGTGATGGTATTGTCCAACGTAGTGTTCAACTATATCCTGATATTCGGTAAATTCGGCTTTCCCCGGATGGGTATTGCCGGTGCGGCCATTGGTTCTTCACTTTCCGAATTGGTATCGGTAATCTTCTTTATTATCTATACCTGGAAACGGATCGATTGCAAAAAGTATGCACTCAATATTCTACCTAAGTTCCACTGTCAGACCTTAAAACGTATCCTGAATGTTTCCGTATGGACCATGATTCAGAATTTCGTTTCTTTATCCACGTGGTTTATGTTCTTTCTTTTTGTAGAACACTTGGGTGAGCGGTCGCTTGCCATCGCCAATATCATCCGAAACGTTTCGGGTATTCCGTTTATGGTTACTATGGCTTTCGCCGCTACGTGCGGTTCGCTCGTCAGCAACCTTATCGGTGCCGGAGAAAAGGATTGCGTAAAAGGAACCATCCGACAACATATCCGTATCGGATACGTGTTCGTGATTCCCATCCTAATTTTCTTCTGTTTATTTCCGGAGCTGATTTTAAGTATTTACACAGATATACCGGATTTAAGAGCCGCTTCCATACCGTCTTTATGGGTGTTATGTTCAGCCTATGTAATTCTTGTGCCTGCCAATGTTTATTTCCAATCGGTATCGGGTACGGGAAATACACGTACGGGGCTGGTTATGGAACTTTGCGTACTCGCCATCTACATAGTATATGCCACTTACTTCATTTTCCACCTGAGGGTGAATATCGCATTTGCCTGGACAACAGAGCATGTATACGGTATCTTTATCCTTGCATTTTGCTATTGGTATATGCAGAAAGGGAACTGGCAAAAGAAGAAGATATGATGTATAAAAAAAGAATTCACACATTTTTCACTATCTTCGCAAACAAAATCAAAAGACAGCACATTCTAAATAATTAATCAAATATGAAACGAACAAATCTATTCATTATGTCAGCAGCAATGGTGTTAGCATCCTGTGGCGGCTCAAAAGATGCGGCGAAAACAGACCAATCGCTCATCGAAAGGCAGAATATCAAAATCGAAGGCGGAAGGATGACCCCCGAAGCTCTGTGGGCAATGGGCAGAATCGGGGATTTTGCCGTATCACC
>JAUUNK010000263.1 GCA_030844565.1 Bacteroides ovatus | reverse complement strand
ACAGCCAACCTTTTACACTTTTTCTTCAATAAATAGCAGGTAATTTATTGATAATAAATACCATACATAAATGTCGAACAAAAATTTACTATAAAAGTGACCGTATAAGTGGCAGTTGGCGGTATGGCGGTTGGCAGTACCCTATTTCTTGGGCAATAATTATTACATTCTTGCCCAAGAAACATATATTTCCCGGCGAAGAAATATAAGTTTCCCGGCGAAGAAACCTAAAAAAGTCCGCCGGGAAAATCTCAAAAACAGTTTTAATGAAAAACATACCGGATGCCAAACTGCAATTGCCAGCAATTATCCGAGGCACGGTTATCCATGAAAGTGCGATAAGGCAAAATGTCTTTGCCATCTTCCTTGATAGTAGTCATGTTGTAGACAGGTTCGCCCGCTTCAGTGAGCCCTGTACGCTTTAGGAGGCTGCCGCCCGAGCAGGAAGAAGTGTTCTTAATCACTCCCCAAGAATCCTTTAACAGGTTGCCGATGTTCATGACGTCGACACTCAATTGCAATTTGTTGGTGCGGCTACCTACTTTAAGTTTAAACTCCTGCATCAAGCGGAGGTCGAACCGGTGTACCCAGGGTAAATATGCTCCGTACGCTTCGGCATACTCGCCTTTATGTTTTCTCAGATACGGGTCTTGATTGATGAACTTCCAGAAGGCATCCCGCTGCTCATCGGCCGTGAACACCTTATCTCCTACCTTCTTGTCGGCAAAGATAAGCTCGTCGCGCGTACGGGGGATGTAGAGCAAGTCGAAAGCCTTACCATCGTTGTTCATGTCTCCGTCATAAATATAGGAATAGGAACCGCCATGCTGTCCTTCGTAGAACAATGAGACGGAGGTGGCACAGTGGCGGGCATACTCAAAGGTGTAGCCGACTTGTGCAATTACCCGATGGGGAGAGGTAAGGAAGCGTGAATTATGAAGTTTTTGATAGTTATATCCCATTACGGAAGGCTCTTGCCAAAGCGCTTTCTCCACCTGGTTGCTCCGGTTGCTAGTGAGGTTTTTAGAGGCGGTAAAGGTATATGCCGCCATAAAGTTCACCCCCCTCAACGGATTCATTTTCAGCGTAGCATTGAAGTTGGCACTATAACCTTTGGAGGTATTCTCCATCAGAACGGCGTAGTTTATATCTTTGTGAATGCTCTTTTCCGTGTTGCCCAGATATTGATAGCGATTGTCAGGACCGGCAAAACGTTTTATCTTCGTTGCGTCGATGTTTACATCCCGTTGCACGATTCCGTAAATATCTTTAATGAACGTTCCTTCCAGCGTAAGAGTAGCGGGAAAGGATAGCGGCAGTCGGTAGTCCACTGCCAGAGAGCTCTTCCACACCTGGGGCATCTTGAAGTCACGGTCGACAGTCACAATATTGCTCACCGCTCCCGGTTCCGTCGGGAATCGGTCGGGAAACCGGGGAGCAATCTCCTGCAACACCTGCTGAGGCGTACGGATTCCACCTGCTAAGGCAGCTAACAAAGCATCGCCTGCCTTCTTGGTGGAAATGGTGGTTTGAATCATGCCGCTGCCTTCTTGCATCTTGGATAAGAAGATAAGGGCGAAACGTCCGTTGAACAATCCTGTTCCGCCGCGCAGTTTAAGGGTTCCATTACCCAACAGGTCGTAGTTGAAGCCGATGCGGGGAGAAAAAACGGGGGTGGCCTTAGGCCAATGAGCGGTGTTGAGGCGTGTGCCATTGAAGTCTACTTCGGCTATCGAAGGATTTTCATAGCGCTCGTTGACATAAAACGGAACGTCCATGCGTACTCCATACAACAGTTTCAGGCGGGAGCCGATGCTCATTTCGTCTTGGGCATAAACAGAGAACTGGTTGTAGTGGACATCCGACAGGGCATCTTCCTCTCCGGTGAGCGAATAAGTAAGAGCGAAAGCTGTGGGAGCCGCTTTATTCAGGAAGTCGTCATAGGTGTTGTAGCGGTAATATCCGGCTCCGTAGCGCATATAACAGTTTGATACGTTCTGCGATTCAAAGCTTATTCCGGCTGCCAACTGGTGGTTGCCGAGGCTCCAGGAAAGGTTGTCTGTAACGTTCCACACCTTTTCGGTGATGCCGTTGTGCCAGGCATGCTGGTCATAGCCGGTGTTCATGTAAGCACGGTTTGTACCGCTGTCGTCCTGCTTCATTATATCTATCGTGGGAAATTCCCCGTTGCATTCCCGTTTGTTGCCGTCGTTGAAAGTGAAACTGGCGAGCAATGTATTACTCAGCTGATTGCTAAGCCGGCTATTCAGCTCGGCAGTAAGGGAGTTTACCCGGTTAATCTGTTTCCAGGTGGAATTGCGGAAAGTCATGGAATAGGCACTTACCGGATTTCCTATGTCACGGTCGTCCAGCGCTGCTCCCACCACATTGTTATCTTTCTCATTGGACACATAATTATAGCGTAGCATTAGCTTATGGCGTTTGTTTATGTTCCAGTCTACACGTGCCAGGAGGCGATAGATGCTTGCACCTCCGCTAAAGTCGGTCCATGAACCGGTGTCATAGCCATACATGCTCTTCAGGTCGGCAGAGAAACGGCTCATGTCCTCCGCCGTCACCCGTGAGATGAGGTTGGCAGGGTCTTCTTTTCCATCTGTGGAGAGTTTCCACTTATGGATGGGATAAGGCGCATCTTCATATTCTCCATTGATAAAAAAGAAAAGCTTATCCTTGATGAGAGGTCCGCCTAGAGAAACTCCATAGACGTTGCGCGACTCTTTCTCACGTGTCCCCAGGTCATAGCCGTTTACGGTGTTTCCGCGAAGATGTTCATTCTTCCAATACATGTAAGCCGTACCGCGAAACTGGTTTGTCCCGCTCTTGGTAACGGCGTTTACAGAACCTCCGATAAAGTTGGTTTGCTTCACGTCATAAGGGGCGATGCTCACTTGGATTTCTTCCAAAGCGTCGAGAGAGATGGGGTTTCCGTCACCGGGCAATGCTTTGTTGTCCAATCCCATATTGTAATTAAAGTTGGCGCCGTCAATGCTGTAGTTGTTCATGCGCACATCCCTGCCGCCAAATCCTCCAGACATTGCATAAGGAGAAAGGCGGGTGAGGTCTTGCAAGCTACGGCTGATATTGGGCAAGCGGTTGATGTCGGTAGTGGTGATGTGGGTGGAAGCTCCCGTCTTGTTGGAAGCCATGTCGAAAGAAGTGCCGAGCACGACCACCTCTTCCAGCTCTGTAGACTCCGTTAAGCGGGCATTGCAAGAGTATGTTTCGCCCAGGCGAAGAAAAATATCTTTGATTATTCGAGTACGATAACCTACATAGGAAACTCTGATTTGATAAGGACCGCCGGGCCGCAGACCTTTCAGCAAGTAATATCCTTCTTTGTTCGCTATAGTGCCATAACTGGTTCCTGAGGGTTCGTGCACCACCATGATGTGGGCTCCCGGCAATGATGCCTGTTCATCAGTAATTCTGCCGCTCACAGAAGAGGTTGTAATTTGTGCCCGGCAAAGACAACTTACCGAGAATAAGAATAAGGTTAGCAACCACTTATTCGTATGCATTGATAGACTGGAGTTCTTCATTCTTGCTTTGTTCGATGCAAATGTAGCAAAAAGAGGAAATATTAACTATATAATCCTAATATTAATATTCATTTTCTCTTTCTGCACACCCCGGCAGACGGACGCGCTTCACTCTACCAGAATGAATCCAGCCCATTTCACGGGTTCGTGTGGGTATTTCTCCCTCAAGAAGTGTTGTGCACGGGCAAATGCTTCCTGCATGGGGCTTCCTTCTTGCCACAACCGATAGAAAGTTGTCATCAACTCCGCTGTTTCTTTATCCGCCACTTTCCATAAACTCACCAGCAAAGCCCGGGCTCCTGCCAGGCGAAAGGCGCGTTGCAGACCGAAAATGCCTTCTCCATCCTTCACTTCGCCAAGCCCCGTCTCACATGCCGAAAGGACTACGAGGTCCACGTTCGCCAGATTCAAGTCCGCTATCTCGAAAGCAGTGAGAATGCCGTCTTCCTTTTTACCTGGAGGTGTCCCTCTTGTCCAGGCTCTGTTGGCGCCGGAAAGGACAAAACCTGTGCGCAGCAAAGGTTCGTAATACCCGCTTTTCCCGTCGCACTGAATGGCAAGGCTCTTCACCGAAGCGTCGTACGGCAGATTGAAACCGTGAGTGGAAATATGAATTACAGCGGAAGAGAGGGGACTGTAGGACAATTGTTTAAAAGTCTGTTCGGTTGCATTTCTACCCATAAATTTGTGAACATTCCATCGGGGAGAAAGGATGTCACAGATATTCCGGATTTCTTTTACCGTGCCGGGCAAATAAGCAAAACCCTGTCCACGCAAGGTAGATGTCTCACCGATAGGTATCCCAAAATCGGCTCCGCCAAAGAAATAAATATCTCTGGAATCGATGGTATTCTCAGCTTTGGCAGTTTTTATCAAAGGCACTTCTCCGGTGGAAAGCACATAATGAAAGGTGTACTTATCACATAAATATTGCTTTCCGTCATGGAGTGCAGCGAACGAAACGGAATGTAAATTGCCGTCGGGAGACACATATATGTCTCTGCAACCGGCAAGCTCTTTCTCCACAGGGGTCCACATCTCTATATCTTCCTCTTCTTTCAAAGGAACGAAGCGCGGAGCTTTGCCATCTCCCCGGACGACAACTGCCATGTAGGCTTTCTCACCATACTCATTGATGTCTAAAGCTATAAATTCTATCACTGCTTCTCCTTCGGAAAGAGCGGACGCCACCTCCTGCCAACTATGATGCCAGCCGGAGAACACCGGGAAAGAATTCTTGCTTTTGAGGTAACTCACCATTTGCTTTTCCAGCGCCATGATGCGAATATCATTCTTGAGCTTTTCCATGTAATCTCCTTCAAGATGGACTTGGAAGGTTTTCTCTTCGTACGTAACCGAATCTCGCCGTGCCTGGAGTTCCAACAGATAATCATCTTTTGCCAAAGCTACTTGTTCGGCAAGCCGGGAGGAAATGATAAAGAATATCTCCTTTTTTAACAAGTTGGTTTCATATAAGAGCTCCACTGCTTCATCCAGTTTCGTCCCATGCCGGAACGCGAAGACCTGCATTCCGGTGAAGAAAGGCTGCACCATCTTCCACAAAGTACTACGCTCATAAGGCAAGAGATAGGGCAACTCTTTTCCTACGGTCTGCTGCAACAACTCCCCTATCCTTCTATATACCTGAACAGCGCGAAGATATTCATGATTCCTTTCGTAGAGGCGGGCCGCCTGCATAAACGCCAGGAAATAATCCGGCATCCGCTGCATGCTGAGAAGCAAAGACACAGAAGTAGGAAAAACCATTTTTTCCGCCATCTCCAAGGTGGCTACCGCATCTTTCAACGAACCTCTCTTTGCTAGCCGGATAACTTCGAGCCGGGTTTTCAATTGCTGTTGTTTGGCAGGAGACAGGGTGCTCATATCCGTATCTTCCAGGGCGTCTGTCAGGGTTTCTATGGCGGCTTTTGTTTCTCCTTTCTTCCATTCTTGCCAGCTTGTCGCATCGGACAAGTCGGGGAAACGCCACAAGTCCTCCATCTCTTCCTTCAAAGTCTCGGTAAGTTCTGCATCTTTATCCAATTGGCTGAGGGAGCTATTCATGATTTCTATGGAATGGTCGATAACCAGCCCGAAATGCTCCAATGCCTCCACCTGGAAATCTTCACGTCCCATCAAAATATCTCCCAGAAAAGCATGAATCTCCATCAGACTCTTACGCAAAGGAAGGGCGTTTTTCCCTTCTCTCTGATGGTTTACCAAACGTTTTTCCAATATTCCCATGGCAAGTTCGGCGGATAATACGCTATGTTCAAACATACCCTGGCGACGGCAGTATTGTGCAAAGGAAAACAATTTCTTCCCATATTCCACACTGTCTCCTGTGGCGTTTTCGAGTTGCCGGATGCACTCTTCCGTTTCAGTTACTATCTGGTCGTGTGGAAGCTGTGAGTGCAAAGGACTGGTGAAACCAAAGCATATACATCCTGTTATCAGAATTGCTATTTGCCGAATCATATCTATGTTTTTTATATTTTAGTTCTTCCACCCTATACATATAATTAAGGTATAAAACGAAGGGGAGCTTTAGAATCGGTGCATTCCATATAAGGAGTTTGCCCTTTTCCTTTTTTGCCATGTGACAAGACACGCATTTTCTTCTTCAATGCCTCCATCACTTGCTCCACTGTGTTGGTCCCTGCTTTTAATTCATGGTATGTTTTTTTCAGCGCATACGTGAGCCTTCCCACATATCGGGAACTCTCTTTGTCGAAATACTCATAGTTGATTTCTCCGGGAAGACATGCACTGAAAACTACTGCTTCGGACCATCCGGGCACGCTCTTTAACCGACGACTCCGTTCGGGGTGATTGCCGGGTAGAGGCACATAGCCTTCGGGGGCAAAGATAGCAGCCGTACCGCGGATATAATCTTCCGTTTCGTTTTCACGGTTGCCCGTTCCACTGTGGCAGGCATCCAGTACCACTGTCACCTGTCCTTTGTCTCCTGCCTTCTTTCTCAGCTTTTCTATCCATTCCCCCAGTTCGTCATCACGCAAGTGGTGTTCCCCTTCATACGCACCGGGAACATACCAGTATCCGGCATCATAGAGTACAAGGGATTCGTCTAACCCGTCTTCCTCGTCGCCGTTGTCATCCATCATCTGCTGTCCATGGCAGGAAAAATGCAAATATACACAATCACCCTTCCGGACATCCAGGCAAAGCTGTTGTAAAGCTTGT
>JAUUNK010000262.1 GCA_030844565.1 Bacteroides ovatus | reverse complement strand
TGAATGCGAACACCCGCCTTTTTCCCGATACTCTCTCCACACTAAAAGAACTCAAACAACGCGGCGCGCGCATCGGTATCATCTCCACCAAATACCGCTTCCGCATACTCAGCTTTTTGGATGCCTACCTGCCGGAAGGGTTTCTCGATATTATTGTAGGAGGAGAAGATGTGAAATCGCCAAAACCTTCTCCCGAAGGAGTGCAATTTGCCCTTGAACACTTGGGAAGCACCAGGGAAGAAACATTATACATCGGAGACAGCACAGTAGACGCGGAAACGGCACAAAATGCAGGGGTAGATTTTGCAGGAGTACTAAACGGGATGACTACTGCCGAGGAACTTGGAGCATATCCTCATCGGATGATTATGAAAAATTTATCCGGCTTATTATAGCTTTAGTAAAACACATACCATTATGAAACACAACTTATTGACATGTATAGCCGTGATGCTATGCAGCTTTTCTTTTATCCAAGCACAAAACCCAGGTAGAATAATAGCAGCCAGTAATGACAGTCTCTTCTGGACTGCTTCCGGAGGAAAACTTCTCATTCCTGTTCAGAATGTCACGACCCCCGATTGGAAAGTAGAAGTAAAAGACTCTTCAAACTGGGTACAAGTAGAGAAAAAAGACACCGTAGGTTTCTTAGTCACTATGCAACCCAACGAAAGCGGCATAGACAGATGTTCAACTATAAGAATCTTTTCTATTGAAAAGGAAGAGCACTTCTTATTTCTCCAACTGGGAAACCCTAACATCACAGGAGGATATGCCTACGATGACAAAGAACAATATCAATGGCTGGACACTTCTCCGGAATGGGGTAGCGCATGGAACGTGAAAGTCAATCCCGAAGCAGAAAGTTGGGCATACGCCACCCGGCATGGCGAAGACGGCATTATGCTTAAACTCAGTGAAAACACCGGGCGCTCAAAACGTACTTTACACTTGATTGTATATAATGAAGAGAAAGTGCTAGCCACTGCCCTTGTAAACCAATATCCGGACCCGTTACCACTCTCCACCCGTGATTATAGTGTAGAAAGTGAAGGTTCTTTGATCACTCTCGATGTCGGCGTGAGAGACAGCTTAACCTTCCAGCTACCAGACTGGATCAACTTACATTCCAAGCAACCACTCCAAGAGGGTATTCGCTATCAATTTGCCATCGAAGCCAATCCGGCAGATACTGCACGGTGGGGGTCTATACATATACAAAATAAAGAGAAAACCGGACAAGGTGAAATAACCGTATCCCAATACATGCATTCGCCTTATATACCTGTCGGAACAGAAGCTTTATGTGACACTTTAATAACGATAGCCAGCGGAGAGGCTTCTTCGTTTCAGCCGGGAGAAGAGATTGAACGTTCTTTTGATGGAAACCTTTCTACTCTTTATCATTCTCCTTATCACCAGCCGGAATATGATTCACCGGAATACTTTCCCATCACACTGACTTACAAATTCAAGAAACCTGAAACAGTAGATTACCTGGAATATTATCCTCGCACAGACGGCGGTACCAATGGTATATTCGAGAATCTGGAAGTATGGACGCAGACAGCCGGAGAAAAGATATTCCGTCTGATTAAAAGCGTGAATTGGAAAGGAAGCACATTCAAGAAACGGATAGACTTCCCCCAGGCGCAAACAAACGTTACAGCCGTCAAGCTGATAGTAAAATCGGGAATGGGCGCAGGTTGCGGATTCGCAAGTTGTGCAGAAATCAAGTTTTACCGTAAAGTGAATTTCAATTTCAAATATACCGATATATTCACCGATTCCACTTGCAGCACACTGAAGCGAGGTGTAACTGAACGCAAAATCAACAAGCTGTGCCGTCAACCCTTCTTTCATAACCTGGCTATGCACCTGTTACGTAAAGATTATCCAAGCGAGTTCCGAATACAAAACTATAAAGCCTGGATATCTCCGAATGTACAAGCCCAGAAGAATGAAACAATGCCTTTCAGCTTATACGATAACCCAACTGGTATCGTTGCCGTAGCAGGAGAACCGCTGATAATATTTGCCGGTCCTCAAGCACCCGAAGCTAAAGATTTGGCTATAGTGATTCAAAATCTGGATGAAGTGTATGATAAAGACGGTTATGGCGGTCAGAGTTACTTATTGCAGAAAGGTCTCAATATCATACACCCCACTACTTCGGGATTGATTTATGTTCTTTACCAATGCGATACACCGGAATCCATCCCTCCTGTACGTATCCATTTTGCCAGTGGCAGGGTAAACGGATATTTTGATGCTGCCAAGCACATATCTCCCGACGGAACATCGCGATGGAAGGAACTGTTGTCACGTGCCGGTGATAAGTTTTTTGATGTATTGAGCAATCATGTTCATTTCACCTTCCGTGCAAAAGACTTCCGGCAGTATGTGTCGGATGTAAATAAGCTGCTTGCTGCCTATGATACGCTTATATGCCATGAGCAGGAATTTGAAGGTTTAAGAAAATATAACCGTTGGATGAAGAATCGGCTCTACATACACACCACATACAGAGAAATGCTATATGCCACACCCTTCCATGTCGGCTTTGAAGAGTCGCAACTTCCTATGTTATTGTGTCCCGATAGCCTGAAGGGAGCCTATTGTTGGGGACCTGCCCATGAACTGGGACATGTATTGCAAGTATCTCCGTCAATGAATTGGACAGGTATGATGGAAGTTACCAACAATATTCAAAGCATGGAAATACAACGTTTATGGGGCAACCCGTCACGCCTACATACAGAATCACGCAGCATAAACGGATATAGTGATATTTACGAACAAGCAATGAACGTGGCTTTTGTACAGAAGCGTCCTTTTGCCTATTTATCCGACTGGTTCGATCAGTTGGTACCTTTCTGGCAACTTCGATTGTATATGATGGACGTCTGTGGCAAAACGGATTTCTATAAAGATGTCTACGAAGCCAGCCGTTTACAGAATGCTAGGAAAGCTCATTTCACAAGTGGGCAATTGCAACTGGAATTTGTATACAACTGTTGTGTAGCAGCAAATATAGACCTGCGTCCATTTTTTGATAAATGGGGTTGGTTACAACCTACCGAACGGGTGTACGACGACTACTACGGAAAAGATACGATAACAGTAAGCCCAGTAGATATAGAACAACTGAATACGCGGATAAATGCGTTACATTTATCCACTCCCGCCCATGCCGCGGAATATATAACGGATAACACGTTAAGTCTATATACACATTCTCAGCCTTTCCTTCCTGGCTCGGCGCAAATGGATTCTGAAACAGGCGATGTGCATATCAAAGATGCTTCGGGAGCTGTTGCGTTCGAGGTTTATGAAGACAAAAAGTTACTAGGGGTATCCTACCATCCTGACTTTAAAGTGGCTGTTTTGCAAGGGGCAGATGTATCGAAAGTATGCGTAAAAGCTGTTTCTCCCCAAGGAAAACGGGAAATATGTCAGGCATCAAACTAAAAAACAAAAGAAATATTTGTTTGAAGTAAATAAAAAGAGTAATTTTGTGCCCGATTATTCCGCACCGGGTCCGACGAAGAGTTCTTTAAGTGATTAAAGACCACCCGACGGAGCTAACTTATACATTATATATAAGATGTACGCAATTGTAGAAATCAACGGCCAGCAATTTAAAGCAGAGATTGGCAAAAAGTTGTTCGTTCACCACATTCAAGGTGCAGAAAACGGTGCAACTGTAGAATTTGAAAAAGTTCTTTTGGTAGACAAAGACGGAAACGTAACTGTAGGTGCTCCGACTGTAGAAGGTGCTAAAGTTATTTGCCAGGTTATTTCAAACTTGGTTAAAGGTGACAAAGTTCTTGTATTCCACAAGAAAAGAAGAAAAGGTTACAGAAAACTGAACGGTCACCGTCAGCAGTTCACAGAGTTAACAATCACAGAAGTAGTAGCTTAATCATTTAAAAAGTAAGAAGAAATGGCACATAAAAAAGGTGTCGGTAGTTCTAAGAACGGCCGCGAATCACACAGCAAAAGATTAGGCGTTAAGATATTTGGTGGCGAAGCTTGCAAAGCAGGCAACATCATCGTTCGTCAAAGAGGTACTGAGTTCCATCCGGGCGAAAACATCGGCATGGGCAGAGACCACACTCTTTTCGCTTTAGTAGACGGAACAGTAAAATTCAAAGTAAGCAGAGAAGACAGAAGATATGTATCTGTAGTTCCTGCTGAAAAAGTAGAAGCATAAGCTCTGAACATAGAACAAATAAGAAAAGGAGATGCAATCCGAAAGATTGTATCTCCTTTTTTTATTGTAAGCCTTCAGTGTAATTTTATATACCTATTTTCATGGGTTGTCCCTTTTTTCTTTATCTTTGTAGCTCGAAAGAAAGTTCATAAAAAGTATAGATATGCTTACTATTAAACAAATTACAGAAAACAAAGAAGCGGTCATCCGCGGTTTGGAGAAGAAACATTTCAAAGATGCCCAAGCAGTCATTGAGAAAGTAACTGCTCTCAATGATAAAAGAAAGAGCACGCAAAACCAATTAGATAATAACCTGGCTGAGGTAAATTCGCTTTCGCGTACCATCGGTCAACTAATGAAAGAAGGCAAAAAAGAAGAAGCTGAAGTTGCCCGCAACCGCGTTGCTGAACTCAAAGAAAGCAACAAAACGCTGGATGCCACTATGACACAAGCAGCCACCGAGATGCAAAATTTGCTCTATACCATCCCTAATGTTCCCTATGACAGCGTACCCGAAGGTTTCGGAGCGGAAGACAATGTTGTAGAAAAAATGGGTGGCATGGAGACCGAACTTCCTAAAGATGCTCTTCCTCACTGGGAACTGGCAAAAAAATACGACCTGATTGATTTTGACCTCGGCGTAAAAATCACCGGAGCAGGCTTCCCCGTATACAAAGGAAAGGGTGCTCAATTGCAGCGTGCTCTCATTAACTTTTTCCTGGACGAAGCACGCAAATCGGGATACACCGAAATTATGCCACCGACTGTAGTGAACGCAGCTTCGGGCTACGGCACGGGACAGTTGCCGGATAAAGAAGGACAAATGTACCATTGCGAAGTAGACGATTTGTATCTCATTCCCACAGCTGAAGTTCCGGTTACCAATATCTATCGGGACGTAATATTAGACGAAAAACAATTACCCATTAAGAACTGTGCTTACACTCAATGTTTCCGTCGTGAAGCGGGTTCATACGGAAAAGATGTACGTGGCTTGAATCGTTTGCATGAATTTTCTAAAGTAGAACTGGTGCGTATCGACAAACCGGAACATTCCAAACAATCCCATCAGGAAATGCTGGATCATGTGGAAGGATTGTTGCAGAAGCTGGAACTTCCCTACCGTATTCTTCGCCTATGCGGAGGTGATATGAGCTTTACAGCCGCACTATGTTTTGATTTCGAAGTATATTCGGAAGCACAGAAACGTTGGTTGGAAGTAAGTTCGGTATCCAACTTCGACACTTATCAGGCTAACCGCCTGAAATGCCGTTATCGCACAGGTGAGAAGAAAACAGAACTTTGCCACACCTTGAACGGTTCGGCTTTGGCACTGCCACGTATCGTAGCTGCCCTGCTCGAAAACAATCAAACACCGGAAGGCATTAAAATCCCTAAAGCATTGATTCCTTATTGCGGTTTCGATATGATAGACTAAAAAATAATTTTCGCTCTTGTAAGAAGGGAGCATATCCTATTCTTACAAGAGTTTTTATATTACCCTTAAAAAACACATTTATTACCATGACAAAAACCACCCAAAACTTTGCTTTGCCATTGACTTTCATTGGCATTATGTTCTTTGCTATCGGTTTCGCACTCGGAATCAATTCATTATTAGTCCCGGTATTGCAAACGTCACTAGGAATTTCAAACACTGCTTCTTATCTGATTATTGCCGCTACCTTCATTCCCTTTCTTGTTTTCGGTTACCCTGCCGGACTCACCATCAAGGCAATCGGCTACAAACGCACTATGTCGCTTTCTTTTTTCATCTTTGCAGTAGCATTTTATTTGTTTATCCTGTCAGCCGATCAGAAAAGTTTTACGCTGTTCCTCTTGGCGTCTTTCATTAGTGGAGCTGCCAATGCCTACCTACAAGCATCGGTCAATCCTTACATTACTATTCTGGGACCGTTGGATAGTGCAGCTAAACGTATCAGTATAATGGGTATTTGTAACAAGCTGGCATGGCCCATTCCTTCTATCTTCATCGTATGGTTACTAGGAAAAGATGTCAAATTGATAGGTATTGAAGATTTGAACAAACCGTTTATCATTATTATCTGTGCTTTTATAGCTTTGGGCATTATGGCATTCTTCGCACCGTTACCCGAAGTAAAAGCTGCGGGAGAAGATGAAAATGAAAACTCAGTCGAAGCAGCTTGTTCGTATGCTGCCGGAAAAACTTCCGTATTCCAATTTCCTCACCTGCTATTAGGTTGCTTGGCTCTATTCCTTTATGTAGGAGTTGAAACAGTTTCCTTGGGTACACTAGTCGATTATGCCAATTCACTCGGTCTGGAAGGTGCTGCAAACTACTCATGGATTGCTCCTATCGGCATCGTTATCGGTTATATCTGTGGCATCATCTTTATTCCGAAATACATTAGCCAGGCAACAGCACTGAAGATTTGTTCCATTCTGGCTATCGTCGGTTCACTATTAGTAGTAACCACACCTGCCAACATTTCTATCTACTTCATCTCATTTATGGCATTAGGATGTTCGCTGATGGATTGCATAATTGTTTCCTCGGTTTTCTATTGTTTGAAACTTCCAG
>JAUUNK010000261.1 GCA_030844565.1 Bacteroides ovatus | reverse complement strand
TAGCATAAGCTACACGCAAAAGCCTCTACAATATCAATTTACCAGATTTCTACCTGAGACGTCTTGCGACTTATGTTGTAATGTTCGGCAAGGCTTAAAGCAATGCCGATATTTTCTCCTTATGTTGTGACTGTCATTCCTATATTACAAGGATTTCCAATCATATGCAAATGTAGGCATTTTATTCCAAACAGAAATATGGAATGACGGTTATTTGTCATTCAATCCATATTTTTTCATTTTCCGATATAGTGTGGACGGATCAATATGCAGTATGCCTGCTGCTTGTTTGCGACTCCCATGGCTGGTTTTCAATGCCTGTATTATCGAGTGTTTCTCTTCCGCATCGTTTTCAGGAAAAAGATTGATTTCCTCGGTCGCCGCTTCCAGTTTGATATTCAGGTCGGCGGTTTCAATGAGCGGCTGTTTAGCCATAAGTACCGCCCTTCTTATCCTGTTATGCAGTTCCCGTACGTTCCCAGGCCAGCGGTAAGAGAGAAGCAATTGTTCCGCTTCAGAACTGAAGCCTTCTGTCGGTCTTTTCAGTTCTCCGGAAAACTTTTTTCTGAAATGATGAGCCAAAGACAGAATGTCATCGGGGCATTCATGCAAGGAAGGCAGGACAATCTCAAATTCGCATAGCCGGTGGTATAGGTCTTCCCTGAACCGTTTTTCTTGTATTGCAAGTTGGAGATCTTCATTGGTGGCGGCTACAATTCTTACATTAGCCCGCTTTTCTTTGTTACCACCTATTGGGATGTATGTGCCTTCTTGCAAAACCCGCAGCAGCATGGCTTGGACGTCCAGGGACAAGATCCCTATTTCATCCAGAAAGAGTGTTCCGCCTTTTGCCACTTCAAAATATCCGTCCTTGTTGGCGTCGGCACCGGTAAATGTTCCCTTTATGTGCCCGAAAAAGAGGGAGGGTGCAAGCTCCTTGGGTATGACTCCACAATTCACGGCGACAAACGGCATATCCTTCCGCTCTCCTATATAGTGGATACGCTGTGCAACCGATTCTTTTCCGGCACCGTTAGGACCAAGTATAAGCACAGAAATGTCAAATGGGGCGACTGTACTGACCAGATGTTCGACCTCCTGCATCTGAAGGCTGTTTCTGGGGAGCAAATCCTTGTTCTTGTCGCATATCACAGATTTGGGACGGAAAATATCTTTCAGTTGTCTTTGCAATTCGTCCATCTGTACCGGTTTTGCCAGATAGTCTTTGGCTCCCAGTTTTATGGCTTGTACAGCATCCGGTACTGAGGCATATCCGGTCATGATAATGAAAGGGATATCCATCCGTTCCTTCCGCATCCATTCGAGCAAAGATATACCGTCCCCTTCCGGCAGGCGTACGTCGGACAGCACAAGGTCGAAACTTTCTTTCTTGAGCAGTTTTCGTGCCCCAGGTTCATCTATTGTTATCTCTGCTTCATAACCGGATTTTTCCAACCTTTTTTTCTGTTGCCCGGCAAGCATGATGTTGTCTTCAACTATCAGTATTCTGTATTTCATTCATGTTTTCATTTAATTATGTCCGTCCATTTACGATAATCGGCTTTTTGTCTCAGATATCAGCCGGTCTATTCTTCTGACAATTCTTTCCACATCATTGCGGAATGCTGACTCATCCGTATCTTCCACATACTCTTCATAGCTGTACGATTCCAGCTCATGGGCTATTCCCAATTGCTCCCACATCGGGTACATCCTGTGCAGAGTTTCCCATATCCGCTTCCGGTCGAGCTTTTCCTGACTCAAAGAATCCAGCAAGTCAGAACTGTTCCTATTGGATTCCTCTATAAGAGTCTCCAAAGTCCAGCGTTCGTCTCCTGTAGTGACATACAGAGCCTCGAAATCTGGAGAATGATTATCCATTGTTCTGTCCTGTCCAATGAGTGACGAGAGAAATTCGAGCAGGTCCCTTGTATAGAACGGTTTGTGGATACAGCCGGCAAATCCGGCTTGAATATAGCGGTCTGCATCGCCGTCGTTACGGGCGGTCATTGCAGCTATGGGAATTGTCCGTGAATTTCCTATGTTGGAAAGGCGTAGCAGATGCAACAGGTCAAAACCTCCCGTACCACGCATCTGTATATCGGTCAGCAATAGGTCGTATTCTCCGGTTCTCAATGCCTTGACCACTTCCTGTGCATTGGTACAGGCTCGGCATGAGATACCGTTCCGTTCCATCATTTCAACTGTGTTGCGCAATTGTATCGGATCGTCATCGACTACAAGAACCCGCCGAGGAAGTCTGAGGTTTCCCGTATAAGTTTCTGGCTTGTCTCTTGCAGGCTCATTGGTCTGCCTAAGCGGAATTTCCACCTTGAATTCGCTGCCTTTACCGATCTGGCTCGAAACAGAGAGTCTTCCTCCGAACAGGTTCACCAGCCCTTTCGTAATGGAAAGTCCCAGTCCGAAGCCTTCTGAATCCAAATCAGGAGCAGCCCGTTCAAAGGGCTGAAAAATGCGTTGTGTTGTGTTCTCGCCCATTCCTATCCCCGTATCTTTGACCTTTACTGAAAGAGTATCTTCTTCATAACTTGCCAGAAATTTGATATAACCTGTACGGGTGAATTTTACAGCATTCTCCAGAATGTTGACCACTATCTGCCTTATGCGGTCTGCATCGCCAAGGACGGTGATGCCGCACCCCATAAAAGCCTTGTCAAACATCAATCCTTTGTCGTTCGCCTTGCGTGTGTATTCTTCAGCGATACTTTCCAGAAAGGATTCAAGATGGAAAGGAATTTCGTTCAGGGTTTCTTTAGCATCGTCCAGACGGGAGAGGTCAAGCAGGCTGTTGGCAAGCCGGGTGATATGACGGGATGATTCAAGGATGTTTCCGAGATAGGCATTGCGGCGTTTCCGGTCACGAGTATCCATGGCCAGTTCAGCACTGCCACTGATGGCATTGAGAGGTCCTCGTATGTCATGGGAAAGTGTGATGATTATTTTCTTGCGCATGTCGGAGAGTGTACGGTTTTGTGTTGCCGTATCTTCCAGTTCAGCCTTGTCCCTTTCCCTGCGGTTAAGGTCACGCATGATGATAAGGTGCGAAATGATGAGCAGGATGATGGCCATGCCGATTACTCCTGCCATTAAAAAGAACGACATTTTCTCTGCTTCTGCCATTTTTAACTCTCTTTGTGAGAAGGCAGTCTGTGCCTGTTCGTCAAGGTCGTTTATCAGCTTGTTCAATGTCCTGTTCAATTCCCTGTTGCGCATACGCAGGCTGTCGGCATAAATGTCCATTTCGTTCGCCTGTCTTTGATGTATTGCTATCAGGCTGTCGCTGAAATCATGAAGTTCTTTTTGGGATGGCATTACTTGTATTTCTTCTTTTTTCCCGAAGAATCCTGCAATCCCTTTTTTCTTTTGTTCTATGGTACGGATATGTGTTGCACGCCTCGCCACTTCCGGCAACTGGTTTACCAGCACGCTGTCCGCTTCAGTTCGCCGTTCAAACATTTCCATTATGTGCAGCAGGTGTGTCTCCTTTTCGGCAAGCAGAGCACGAAGAGTGTCTATCTGTTCCGGGCGTACATATTCACGGCAGTGTCGTTTAAGCGAGTTCAACAAACTGTCGGCTTGAAGTCGGTGGTTACGATAGTACAGATAGTCCGCTTTGTTCCAATTTACCACACCCTCACCCAATGTGGCGAGCCCCGTAATACGGCGATGAGCCGTGTTGATACCACGACGTACAAGGTTTATGTTTGCCGTCTCTGCCTCAATTTCGCGCATCCGCTGCCGTTCATATATCAAAATGGCGGCCATGCTACCGATGACCGCCATAAGTATGGCATAGCCGAAAAATATTTTATATCGCAGCGACACTGTTTGTTGATGAAAAATATAATTGGTTAACTAAATATCAATATCACAGGATAGTGATCCCCACCCATCATATGATATCTTAGTACACATGTTCTTAGCTGTAATCTGCTATCGATAAGGAAATAATCTAATTCTCGACCTGAAAAATGTGTTGGCATACCACAACAAGCAAAATTAGCACTATTTCCCGGCCTACTCCTGGTACCTGTGGTCATTATTCTTAAATATTCTGATAATTCGCTTGGCGTTGAATTCATATCTCCGCCAATGATGAAAGGAGATACTGCATGACGTACTAAATCTCTTATATCTCCTACAGCACCAGACCCAGATTCGCAATGAAGGGTATAAATGTTACATCCATTATAATTTAAACAAATTGCAGATCGGCCTGTTCCTGATATCAGATAATGTATTGATGCTACAAAATTCAAATCCGCAATGATACAAGTATTACATCTACAATTATAAGCACCTGCATGTTCTACCACAACATAGTGGTATCTACCACTATGTTGTGCAGGCAGTATGAAATTACCACATTCTTGTATCATAACGACATTACATTGTTCTGTTGTTAATAGATGATTCAATATATTTAATTTAATAGCATCATTAAGAGGATTTCCTTGGGAATTCCATGTACAAATTTTCATATGGCTGTTTTTAGATGTTTGATGCATTTATTATGTTTTCATAATAATTATTATCAAATTTGAACGGGACTTTATCCATCCCGTTCTATATGTTTATACTCTATTTACTGCTTTCTGTATTTATAGGCTCGATACAGGAAGCCATTATATCCATCAGTTTTGACAGACCTTCGGTCTGTGGTTGCTGGCTGGCCGAAACATGTATCTGGTATTTTGCCGTTTGGTTGGTCATGCGGGTGTTCTCACGGGCGGTCGTGACTTTGCCGCTGATTTCCGCATTTATAAACCAACGTTTTGCAGAGGCTTTTGCCTCTACTTCTGCGTTGGTAGTGCTTTTTACGTTTGACGTATCGGTAACCTCCATCTGGAAATCGACATCCACGCGATCTATAAGCAGGGCAGGAATAGGCACCAATCCTATAAACGGAGCCTTTACCGTTTGTTTTATTGTTGTCATTTTTTCATTCTGCTGTATCGGTCTTTCGACATCGAATTCCAATATACGCGCTTTATTGCCGCTTTTACCATCAAATGCAATTTGCTGGTAGAAATTCCATGCTGTCGCTGCCAATTCCTGTTGTGCTTCGGCTGCTGCAATAAGTGGAGCTGCAATAAGTTCCCGCATGGGAAGCCCCTTGAATTTGTCAGTCACGTTTGAATCTGCTTTAAGAACCGGAGAAGTTTCTCTGTTTTGAGTCTCTTCCAATGCAGCGGAGATAATTTCTTTCGCCTGTCCGCTTACATTTTCATTCAAGTTTTCCGCATTTTCTTGTTGCCCTTGGTTTAATATTTCTTCTGCCATAACATTTGAATTTTAAAATTGTTAGATGTTTTTTACAAAATCGTCAATAATTCGGGAAATGCTCTCCGGAGTCTCCTGAACCTTAAAATTGACGCAAACCTCCATGACATCATCCGCATCCGGTTTTATGTTGCTCATCTGCATCTGGAGATTGGCTCTTTGTGGGCTGGATAACAATAAGTTGTTTTCTGGAATCTGTGATTCCACGCTTCCGACCTTCGCCTTGAACTTTATCTGCACATTATCCATCGCAAGATAATGATGGGATATCAAGGCTATAAGTGGAATATCAATAGTCTTGTCTCCAACCATGATTTTTTTCGATTGGAACGTATTTGCGTTATTTGCATTTGTTCCTTCAAAAAGTCTGGTCAGATTTTGTATCTGATGATTCTGCAATGTATCTTGTGCACAGTTTACGGCGTATTGCAAACCATTCATAATATCAGAGAATGAATTGGTTTGAACACTGTCCGGCTCATCGTCATTATTTTTCTTGTCTCTGTGAAAAAGTCCCATGTTTTTAATTTAATTACTTGATTTGTTGCCTTTAATGAGCACCAATCTTGACAATGTCCGGCTTACAGCTTCCATATTTACACTGGAGTCTATATTATTATTGACAATGCCTTGATGCCAAAACCTATATATGGTGGATTCTCCGTGTGTTCCATCACGTCCTCCTTTCTTTATTGGGATTATACTTCGGTTCATGTTCGTTGCGGGCGGAACTTTTCCGCCCGACGGTTTACTGCTTCCTCAAGGTAGGCAATGCTCCGTTAAGTTCGTAACGCCACTCTGAGCCTGCGTTCTGCAAGGCGGTGTTCATGGTAGCAACGGCTTTCTGCCAGGTAACGTCAGTGCCGTCCACCTTCGTGGCTCCGGTGCTTTTCTTATTGTAGCCGATACCTTGTTCATGATTGTTCTTCCAATAGCAGGCGGTCACGGTGGTGTAGTTATTTCCCAAAAAACCGCCGATATGTACATAGCCAGTGCTACTACCCGTACTGGTTACGTTGCCCGTGGCATAGCAAGCGGTCAGGGTGGCACTCGAATTCGTCTGACCTGCCACGCCGCCGACATCGACCATTCCCTTCACTGTGGCAGAGGAACTGCATCCGGTGATGGAACCGTCTATTTGAGCACCCACCACACCGCCGACATACACCGTGCCGCTGACGCTGCCCGACACCGAGCAGTTTTCAATGGTGCCCCAGCTATATCCTACCACGCCGCCAATACTGCCGCCATATATTTGATTGCTTGTTATCTGTACGCCCTCCATCACCACGTTCTTCACCGTACCAGCTCTATTGAGCCAGCCGAACAGACCCGCATATTCGTCATTTGTCGTAAAGGTCAGCCCCGTAATGGTATGGCCGCCACCGTCGAAGGTGCCTTTGTATGAGTTGTCGTAGTCTGTGCCTATCGGCGTCCAGTCTTTACCTGTGAGGTCGATGTTTTTTTCGAGGGTAATGTTAATGTCGGTCTTACCTCCGTTCACTAATTCGGCTACATTCA
>JAUUNK010000260.1 GCA_030844565.1 Bacteroides ovatus | reverse complement strand
TGCCTCCCAATAATCCACGATGCGTTCGTTACCCCAAGTGGGCCAGTGATGGGTTGAGAATGACACTTCCACCCGGTCTCCGTAACATTCGATGGCTGTATCCACCGCCTTGCTCCACAGTAGTCCGTTGCGCACTTTCGCTCCACGCAGCGTTTGCAGGTTGTGCATATTGTGCGTCATGTCTTCTGCCGTACAGAAAGCTTTCAGTTGCGGAAGCCAGACCATGATTTCCACTGGAGCTTCCGTATCGAGCACATAGACAAACTCCATCTCCACGCCGTCGATAGTATGTTTCTCTCCTGTGTTTGCTATTTCGATAGTAGGACGGGCGATGCCCTTGCTACCCGTTGACATACGCTGTCCCAGACCACAACCCAATGTACCTTTTTCACCCGGTTGCAGCCGTAAGCCATACATGTAAGCAGCACGGCGGATCATGGTTACTCCTGCCAGCACGTTCTCGTTTTGTGCCGAAGCCATGAAGCCTTTAGGAGCGATGATGTCGAAGTTCTTTTTAGATGAGGCCTCCTTCACCGCTGCAATACCTCCGTAATGGTCTCCGTGGGGGTGGGTGAAAATCACGCCCTGTACGGGCAGGTCGGCCACATGCTTTTTAATAAGGTCATAGCCCGCCTTGGCAGCCGCATTGGTAGTCGTCACATCAATGATAATCCAGCCATTGTCAGAACGGATGAAAGTCATGTTGGCTATGTCGAATCCTCTCACTTGATAAAGTTTATCGGGTATCACTTCAAATAGTCCGTTGATGCGGTTGAGTTGCGACTGTCTCCACAGACTCGGGTTGACTGTCTGAGGAGTATTGCCCTTCAGAAAATCCCATTCTTCCACTGAATAAGAAACCTTGCCTTCTTTGTCCAACACAGCGTTTCCGTCAATGCTTGCAATAAAGCCCCGGTTGGCATCTTCATAATCCTGACGGTCGTCGAAATTCAGTTCTGTCTTTACAGCTTCGTTGGCACGGATAGTATGTTCCGTTGCCGGTTTCTGCGCCCAAAGAACTGACGGAATGACCGTCAGTGAGAGTGCCATAGTCAATAATTTTTTATTCATTGTCATATTGATTTGATTTCGGGACAAAGTAACGGATATTTTTTACGTCTGTAAATGTGCTTTTCTGCATTTCGTTTGTATATTCGTACGATTATTAAGCATTAAATACTTTATTAACCCTATTAATATGTCTGTTCGTATGATTCAGCCTGTTTTTACATTCGATAAATTGCTTCAACGCTTACAACTGGATAAGGAGGAGACTCCTTTCGTTATCTGGCACGAAAAAGACCTTTTTGGTACATACGATAATCCGGTAAAGATAGACATACCCTGTCTTTTCTTGTGCCTGGACGGAGAGATGCAGCTGGACATCAACTTGCAGCCCTATCGGTTCAACCGTGAACACCTGTTGTGTTTCATCACGCCTTGTGCCTGTCGTATTGTAAGCCGCAGCCCCGGCTTCCGGTGTGTGGGGCTATTGCTTTCCAAATCTTTTTGGCGGCAGCTCGTTTTTGCAGAACGTACCTTGGGAAAGATTGCGATACGCGATGCTTTCATTACTGTCGATGACGATGAGCACGAACGGCTGACACGCTTCTACGAACTCCTGTGTCTTTGCGCCGATGCTCCCGGTTTGCAGGATTTCGCAGGAACTCTTTATCCGCTCATCCTGGGTATGTTCTGTCAAGTGCGGAATATCTGCCGGCGGCTGGAAGACATCGCCATACCCATGTCGCACAGTGAGAAGATCTTTTATGATTTCCTCGATTTGCTACACACTCACTACCGCAAGCAACGACGTGTATCATTTTATGCCGACGAACTTTCACTGACTCCTCGGCACCTTACTACTGTAATCCGACTGGTAAGCGGACGCAGTGCCGCACGGTGGATAGAGGAATACATCGTACTCGAAGCGCAGATCCTGTTGCGCAATTCACCCATGACCATAAAGGAGATAACCTATGAGTTAGGGTTTAACGATCAGTCGCTCTTTTCCAAATATTTCAGTCGTGCTTCGGGTAGTTCCCCCGAGAGCTACCGTCGTTCTTCTACAACATAGAGCATCCGGTCAGACTGGAAGGTTTTTAGCCTACTTCCCCAGGGGGTCAACAAAACCATTATCAAAGACAGTTGAGATAGAATTAGGATCAGTCATACTTTATCTGGTTCTCTATTTCACGCTCTCTTTTGTAATAGTAATAAAGGGAAGTTGTACTGCCGAAAATTGAAATCAAGGAAATTCGATGAATAAAAAAATAAAAGGAGTCGTTTATCAATTACCTTGGGAAGTTAATAGACTTTTTTTCGGAGTAAAGCAATTATATAGCAATATCATTGAACAAATTCACTAAAAAATGCTATCTTTGCATCAATAAAAGAGTTATTTGAAAGCATGAGAAATACAGTGATTATGAACAGCTTGACATCTTCTTATCCGTTGCCCGTTCTCATGCGAGTTTTCTACAAATCGTTGGTAATCAAATAAGATACTTCAGATTACAACAAATATAATGATTTATTCCGGAATGCCACGCCTTCGCTTGTTTTACGATATGATATTGATATCCGATAGTTTGGAAAATATTTGAAAAACCTTCGTTGTATGCTTTTAAATTTGCTTATTACACTTATTACACGTTGTATCTGACAAATTGAAAATCCCAGCCATTCTTTCAATTTCTTACCTGCAAATATAGCCCTTTGCCGGGTTGATTGCGCAAGGCGGCCCCTTTCAGGGGCTGGTTGGCTAAAAGAAAATCATCCTCGCTTCGCTGCGGTATTTTCTTTTGCCAAGCCTTGCGCAATCCCCGGCAAAGGACAGTCCGGCAAGTAAGAAACCGAAAAACCGGCTCCACGGAGCCGATCATGTCAAACAAACTAAAAAAATGAAGGTATGAACAAAGAGACAACAAGCAAAGTCCACAAAGGACAGCAGGGTGCCAATCCGAAAATGAGAATGTTGGTTTATCGGGAAAGGAGCTATCCCGCACGGAAGGTGCAAGGCAGGGACGGAAGCTATACGGTTGCCGCAGACAGCCTGGTGCCGGAACTGCTGGACGGCATCAGAAGCCTTGACCCGGCAGCTTTCAAGCTGGACGAGGAAATCGCCTGCTATTGCTCGGACGAGGAAATCCAAAAACTGGCGGACGAAGAACTGGTAGAAATAATTTATGAATGGCAACGGTTATGACTGAAACAACAACAGCAAAGGTCCGGGAAGAACAAGTAACGGGCCTTACCGCAGAGAATGCGCACCGGGTCACGATGATCCGGGAAAAGGGTACGGACCATCCACCCGTACCGTTCCATTTCAGAAAGGAGCATCATGGAACGGGCAACTATGTACACCTGTACGGAAATCCGGAAGATCGGAATGAATTGCATTCCAGGGACTTCAAAGACTGGGAAGCCGTAGCGTTCAAACATCCTGGCTATCTGGAGGATATGTGGAAACAGGCTTGCGACGCATACGCCTGGAGTTCCTTCGACCCGGAGATTCGTGGCGAGACGGACATCATGATTTACGGGGAGGAGCTGCACAACGACCTGCAACTCATGCAGGAAGAGGAACGGGATACATACATCGCCGCCTACCGGAAAAAGCTATCCGCCCAGCTCTCGGCCCTCTCACGCTGCGCCAACCCGATGGTGACGGGACGGGGCGGATTTGATTACCACAGGCAGGAGAATACGAACAGAAGCTATCAGAACCGCTACGAGGAGTTCCGCAATTGGCGGCAAAAGGTTCTTGAAGCCGTCAGACGGAAAAAGGAAGCCGCACGACCGGAGGAAGAAAAACTGGAAAAGGCATGGCAGACGCTCAAACGCGACATCAAGAGCAGCGCCGACACCATCCACGGGATTGACACCGGACAATGCCGGGGTTATAACCGTGCCCTGTTCGTCAGCAGCATCCTGAACAAGGTATCCACCTTCGCCAATCACGGGGAAGTGGAAATCGTCCGCAGGGCCGTGGACTTCATTTCCGAATATAACGCAAGGGTAAGGAAACCCGTCATCACCCCAAGAAACAAATTCTTCCAATTGCCGGAACTTGCGGAACGGATGCGCGAAAGGCTGAAAGCGGTGCAAAGCCGGGAAAACAAGGAAGTGCCGTTCGAGGGCGGGACACTTGTATGGAACTATGGGGAAGACCGCCTTCAGATCCTGTTTGACAGGATTCCCGAAGACAACAGACGAAAGGAACTGAAATCCTCCGGATTCCGCTGGTCACCCAGAAACAAGGCATGGCAACGGCAGCTCACCTCCAATGCCCTCAGTGCCGCCAAGAGAGTGTTGAACCTTCAAAACATCTGAACCATGAATAACGACAAACTGAAATTCGTAGTCGATTCACGCAGTTTTGACGGCAGCTGCGTGACCACCATGTCTGACGGAATACACGGCGACTACCATCATGAGACACTGGAGGAACTGAGGGACAGGGAAAAGAACCCGTACCTCATAGCCGTGTCCGGAAATACCGTCCGCAAGATGATACGCATCCATCTGCAATCCCTCTGCGCCCCGTTCAGTGAGATTACGGAAGAAAGATATTTCGACTACATGGATGTCTTGCCCCCCATCCGCCATACCCGGAATTTCTTTTTCATGGGAGAGCCTTATCATGCGGACATCTACCGGTTCTGCTTCCGGGCGGGCGGACGCTACTTCACGGGACTCCGCTCCGTTACCACGCCAAGAAAGGAACTGGAACGGCAGATGGACAACCATTACCGGAACATTACCTTCAAAGGAGACATCCTGAAAGAAAAGCCGATGGTCATCTCTGACCACGCACGGCATGCCTCTATAATTATAGTTCCTTATCTGTTTCTTGACATAAATGGCGAGAAGAAGTTCATCTGCAACCTGATGAGAGGAACGGACGAATCGTCAGGCAGGGATGTAAGGCTGGAAACCGCCAAAATCCTGCGAAGCCTGCGCCGTCATCATTTCCTCTACTTCTCCGGCTATGAGGAAAACGACGATATGGACAAGTTCCTAGGCGAAGTGATGAAGAAAAAGCACACCCTGCTAGCAAATGGCAACTTCCTCCAATATCCCGTGAACCGGGAGTCCGTGTCGTTTACCGGAACGGTCAGGGAAACAGGCGAGCCGTTCTTCTTCCGGATTTACGACAGGGAGCTGTTCCTGCACCTGTTGTACGTCCTGAGAGGCATCAAAAGGGAAAAAGCTAAAATATAACGTGACACATAACGACGGTATGGTGACTGTCTTTCCGACCCGTCACCATACAAAAAAAACAATGAGATCATGAGAACTGTGACCGAAGAATCGTTGCGACGCAGGCTGGCCCGTCTGGAGTCGGCTCTGGAAAGCGAAAAGGCACGCCTGAGAAAAGTATGCGGCGGCATCCCCTGGGGAGCCGGGATGAGGCGTACCAAATGTACCCCCTCATTCCGAAGGGAGGACGAACTGATTGGGAAAATCAAGGCGGTGAGACAGCAACTCTCCCAAATGTCCGCAGGCGGTGACAATCACACGTTTAAAGAAACAGGCAGGTGAATGCCGGCCAATTAACTTGCAAGTCAATAATTTTAAAACCAGTTACGAATATGAACACCCGATTGGCTATAATCCGTTCAGAGGGAAAAGAACATCTCTGTTACCGGGAAGAGGAATGTTTTGTCGATGTATCCTATCCGATGGTGACATTTACCAAAGGGGAGGATGATTTTGAAATTGTCAAATGCGACCATCCGTCCATGGAAGAGACTTTCCTGTATCAGGAAAGCCGTCTCTCAATCGTGATTGAAATGTACCATAACGGCTGGCCGGCATTGTCTCTGAAAGATCCCGTGACCCATGAGATATACACGGTCCTGACGGTCAACTTAGAAGATAAGGCGGCATTCTCACTGCCTGACAGGGCATTCGTGGACATCAACAACAATCCTGATGCCATGGAGTTCCTTCTGTCCAACAAATTAGCTGAGGATACAGGTTATAGACGTCAGAGCGGCTGGGTAAGCTACCCGATGGTCACACTTAACCTTCCGACGTTTTACAGGCTTGACCCACATGTCTTTAGCGCAATATTGAATATCCGGTAATCCTTCCGGGCAATGAATCTGGCATCAACAATCAATCAAATGAAAAGAATCATGAAATATCAAGCGGAAAATACCGTCTCCAGTTTCTTCTACTACATGTGGAACGCCTGGAGCGAGGAGGAATGCAAAGCCGTGTATGGCGGCATGTACCCGCATTTCTGGGAAAAATGGTGCGTGGCGACAGGCAAGGGCACATTCGGCGCGGCGGAACGGTTCTACCTGGAACTCTCGGAAGACAACCGCAGGATTCTGGTGGAACGGGCCGTCTCGATATATGACGGACGACGCTTCAGAAAAAGGAACAGTAACCCCAAAAATCAAACAGTATGCGAGGAAACATTATCAGTCTGATCAGCAGCTCATGCGGTTGCAGTCAAACGAAAGCACGGGAGTACCTGGACTCCGAAATCCGGTATCTGCGCGAATTGCAGGAGGCAGATGATTTGAGGGAAGATGACATGGAAACGGCCTGTCTCAACCTCGGTCTTGACCTTGACTACCGGGAATATTTTATCAACCGCCTCGCAGGGGCATAAAAAACTCATGGCTATGACTTATTTTCAGAACATACACTCTCTGGCGGACTTGAAGAAAGAATACCGCCGGCTGGCATTGGAGCACCACCCGGACAAGGGTGGCGACACTGCGATCATGCAACAGGTGAACACCGAGTTTGGAAGGCTTTTTGAGGCTTGGAAAGACAAACCGGATATTCCCGCGACTTCAACCGGATATGAATATGACTATTCGGGAGCCACGGCAAAGGAATACACCGAGTACGTGTATAACGAATACCGCTGGAA
>JAUUNK010000259.1 GCA_030844565.1 Bacteroides ovatus | reverse complement strand
TGATATCATGTTCAATGGCACAGACGAAGACCTCCGCCAGACGAAAGTGACACAACCGGCTGTATTTCTTCACTCCGTAATCTCTGCTCTCTGCATGGGAAATGGAGTTCAACCGGAAATGACTGCAGGTCACTCACTCGGTGAATTCTCTGCACTGGTTGCTGCCGGTGCCTTGAGTTTTGAGGATGGCTTGAAATTGGTGTATGCCCGTGCTATGGCTATGCAGAAAGCATGTGAGGCTGTCCCCTCCACTATGGCTGCTATCATCGCTCTGCCGGATGAAAAAGTAGAAGAAATCTGTGCTGAAGTAGCAAAAGAAGGAGAAGTTTGCGTAGCTGCTAACTATAACTGTCCGGGACAAATTGTCATCTCCGGTTCTATGAAAGGCATTGAAAAGGCTTGCGAATTAATGAAGGCTGCTGGTGCCAAACGTGCCCTGCCACTGAAGGTAGGTGGTGCTTTTCACTCTCCATTGATGGAACCTGCCAAAGTAGAACTTGAAGCTGCTATTAATGCGACAGAGATTCATACACCCAAATGTCCAGTTTACCAGAATGTAGATGCTCTGCCTCACACAGATCCTGCTGAAATCAAGAAAAACCTTGTGGCACAGTTAACAGCTTCAGTACGTTGGACGCAGACTGTAAAGAATATGGTGGCAGATGGTGCTACAGACTTCACTGAATGCGGACCGGGTGCTGTACTTCAAGGTCTTATCAAGAAGATTGATTCCAGTGTATCCACTCACGGTATTCTATAACGATTTTGTCTGAAACGAAATTTCCAGGCGGAATTCCTTCTTAAGGGGATTCCGCCTGATTTCTTTTTAATCGGTAGCAAAGCATTTGTTTTTTTACATTCCTTTCTTTATTCCCAAAGCTATCAAAACAGCATTAATCGGATAGGCACAGATAAAACCGAATAGCATAGCTATCTGCATCATGAACCAGAATTCCCAAGAATCTTTCATAATGGGATGATGAAGAAACAAAACGAAAGTAACGAGTGCCATCCATCCGTACATTCCTATCTGCCATGCTGTTAACGAAAGGAAATCGGCTTTGATGGCACGCGACAGTGCCCGGGCAACTGAAATACGTTCCATTTCACGAATGGCATAAAACTGAAAATAAACTCCGAAAATCAAAGCCAAGATAAAATCGAGTACCCAAGTACCAAAAAGAAGACTTCCTCCTACTGTTACCGGAATGTAGGTTGTGATGGACTCGCCGAGAATATCCGCCAAGGTGCAGCCTGCCCCACAGTGTAGCGAAGAAAGGGCAATAGATTGCCATCCGGGACGTTGCTTATCCCCCATCGACATACCTTTCATCGGACCATCCATGGTGCTCATGTGCATCTCCACCGGAGTAGTGCTTCGCCCAAACTTATTATAAGCCCACCATCCCAGATAACTAGCCCAGAGCCCCGTAAGTATCCACACGGCATTCATAATCTTCATTGGTTGTTTATGACGGGTGAGGTCGATAGCAATGCGTACGGCAATTCCAATACCTGAACAAACTAGAAATACAGATAGTAAAGTGAACATAATGATATTATTTTTATGTATAATTCGGACAATTTTCCGTGGGTTAAGAACAAACTGTCCACAGGAAAGTTCGGTAGGAGAAGAAAAAGTATTAAAAAGAGACAGTGCTCCTAAACTATTCCGTAGCAAGAGACGTTGTCCTTACAAACTTTTAAAAGAAAAAAGCTATGAGTAGACGTAGAGAATTGGAGCACTTGGTATCAGTAGCTCAGGAAAGAATAAAAAAGGCTCCTAAAGATACCCCACCTGACTTGTTAAAACTGTGGGAACAAAACCTGGTGGACTTGGAACTGGAACTCAACAACCTCGAAGACGGAGATCATGATAACAATGATGACTAAAAAAAGAAAAGAATATGGAAGAAAGAAATAATAAATACTCGGATAAGCTGACAGCAAGTGAACGTAAAAAGCTTGATACTTCCGAGTTTGGAATACCGGAACTCAGAGAGTTTCCTATTCACGATGCAGCCCATGTGAGGGCAGCCGAAGCGTATTTTCGTTATGCTCCCGAGCAATATAAAGCGCAATTAGCACGGAATATACTTGCTAAAGCCCACCTATTCGGCATCAATGTGAAGAGCGAAACCATCTTGGAGTGGGCAGAAAAATAGGTTTGGCAGAAAGATATTAATAAAGCGGATTTTATGTAACTTTGCAACCAATTTATCTGTAGGAAATTGGAGAATATGCAAAAGAATATACAACCCGTCAATAGAATTGCCTATCCAGTGCTGATAGCATTGAGCCTGTCCCATTGTCTCAACGACTTGTTACAATCGGTTATCACAGCTACTTATCCATTGTTTAAGGAAGATTTAAAACTGAGTTTTGCACAAATCGGGCTTATTACGCTTGTTTACCAGATGTCAGCTTCGGTATTTCAGCCTGCAATGGGTTTATTCTTCGATAAACGTCCCGTCGCGTGGTCGCTTCCTTTAGGAATGGCTTTTACGTTGACGGGATTGCTTAATTTGGCTTTTTCTACTAGTCTCTTGTGGGTATTAGGTTCTGTTTTCCTGATAGGTATCGGTTCCTCTGTACTCCATCCGGAAGCATCACGCATCACTTCGCTGGCATCAGGAGGACGACGGGGATTGGCCCAATCCCTTTTTCAAGTAGGCGGAAATCTGGGAGGCTCATTGGGACCTCTGTTGGTAGCACTCTTAGTAGCTCCCTATGGCAGGCAACATATTGCTTTATTTACCATACTCGCTCTTTTGGCTATGATAGTGATGACTCCAGCCTGCAAATGGTATAAAGCCTATCTGACCCGGATTAAAAGCGGCTCCCACTTATCCTTATCATCTGTGGAGATGCCATTGCCTCTGACAAAGACTGTCTTTACTATCTCTATCCTTTTGATATTAATATTTTCTAAATATATCTATATGGCGAGTCTGAACAGCTATTATACCTTCTATTTGATTCAGAAGTTTAGTGTCAGCGTTCAGCAATCACAGCTTTTCTTATTTGTTTTTCTCCTGGCTACTGCTATCGGCACTTTGGTAGGCGGACCGGTAGGCGACCGCATTGGACGGAAATATGTTATCTGGGTTTCTATTTTGGGCACTGCCCCTTTCAGTTTGCTCATGCCGCATGTAGGGCTGGTATGGACGGTAGTACTTAGTTTCTGCGTGGGGTTGATGCTTTCCTCGGCATTTCCGGCTATCTTGCTGTATGCCCAAGAGTTGCTACCTAATAAGCTGGGGCTTATCTCGGGGCTGTTCTTTGGTTTTGCATTCGGTGTGGCAGGTATCGCCTCAGCCGTGCTGGGAAATATGGCAGATAAGTATAGCATTGAAACAGTGTACAATGTTTGTGCTTATATGCCATTATTGGGGCTTGTTGCCTGGTTCCTTCCCGATCTGAAGAAAGTGAAGCAGTAATTTTCTTCCCATTATTCCGGTTCGTAATCAAAACACATTTTTACTTTCGGATGTTATAAGAGTAACTCTGTTTCACTAGAAGAAACCAGGATTAACTGATGTACAACCGAAAATGAAAAAAGAAAACCTGAAAGAACTAATAGCCAAACCCGGAAAAGAACACCGGGTGTCTGATTTCGATTCTGCCTATACCGGAGGAATCACCAGGCAAGAAGCTAAAAAACAACTGATGGATGACGTAAAAAGATTGTCAGAACTTCAAAGTATGCTATATGCCCAAGACCGTCACGCTATACTGATTATTTTCCAGGCAATGGATGCAGCCGGAAAAGACGGGACCATCAAACACGTCATGTCTGGAGTGAACCCGCAGGGTTGCCAAGTATACTCCTTCAAGCAACCCTCGATTGAAGAATTGGACCATGATTATCTGTGGCGTATCAATCGTTGCCTGCCGGAACGGGGAAGAATCGGCATCTTTAATCGCTCTCATTACGAAGATGTGTTGATAGCGAAAGTACATCCTATACTCATTTTATCTGCTAATTTACCAGGAATCCGGCAACTGGAAGATATCAATAAAGAGTTTTGGAAACGCCGTTATCGGCAGATAAATGACTTCGAACGCTATCTTATTGAAAATGGAACAGTAATTTTAAAATTCTTTCTCAATGTCTCTAAAGAAGAACAAAAGAAACGTTTCCAGAAACGCCTGACAGATGAATCCAAAAACTGGAAGTTCTCTTCGGCAGATATTAAGGAAAGGCAGTATTGGGAAGACTATATGGATGCCTATTCCACTGTGCTTACCGAAACTTCGACCGACATCGCTCCCTGGCATGTTATCCCAGCGGATAACAAGTGGTATATGCGGTATGCCGTAGGACGAATTATCTGTGAAGAAATGGAACAACTAGACCTTCATTATCCGCGTTTGTCTGAAGAAGCGATAAAGCATCTGGAAGAATATAAGAAAGAAGTAGCCCTTTTATAAAAAAAGCAATTAATATAAAATCCCGTCTGCCAGGTGTTTTTTTATAGATATGAGTCTCTCTTTCCGCGAATTTTACTAATTTCGTGCCGGACAAAGTAAAGAAAGAGACAAATGCAAGTGGAAAAGGAAGACAGTCGCAAGAAGAAATACCCGGTAGGATATGCCCTAAGTGGAGGATTTATAAAAGGATTTGCCCATTTGGGAGTCATGCAAGCGCTTCTCGAACATGACATTAAACCTGATATTATCTCAGGTGTAAGTGCCGGAGCCTTGGCTGGCGTGTTCTATGCCGATGGAAATGAACCCCATCAGGTATTGGATTACTTCTCGGGACATAAATTCCAGGACTTAACTAAACTAGTGATTCCCAAAAAAGGACTTTTTGAATTAAGCGAGTTTATCGACTTTCTCAAAACTAACCTGAAAGCCCAGCGAATGGAAGACTTGCAGCTACCTCTTATTATTACTGCTACCGATCTCGACCACGGAAGAATGGTACATTTCCATCGGGGGGACATCGCCGAAAGGGTGGCTGCCTCTTGCTGTATGCCTGTACTTTTCTCTCCGGTAAACATCGAAGGAACTAACTATGTAGACGGAGGGCTCATGCTAAACCTGCCTGTCTCCACTATTCGCAGGATTTGCGACAAAGTGATTGCCATCAACGTCAGTCCTCTCATGGCACAAGACTATAAACTCAATATTGTCAGCATAGCTATGCGTTCCTTTCACTTTATGTTTCGCGCCAACACTTTCCCCGAAAGGGAAAAATGCGACTTGTTAATAGAGCCCTACAATCTGTATGGATACAGCAATAGAGAACTGGAAAAAGCAGAAGAAATCTTTGATCAAGGATACAAAGCCGCCAACGAAGTGATGGAACAAGTTATGGAAGAGAGAAAGAGAATCTGGAAATGAACTGTAACAAAGACGAACAAAAAGAAAATAAAAAGAATATGGACAGCGAACAGAAAATCATTATCTATCAGGTATTCACCCGCCTGTTTGGAAACAATAACAATCATTGTGCTTACAATGGTGATATTACAATCAACGGTTGTGGCAAGATGGCTGATTTTAACGGCAAAGCGCTTAAAGAAATTAAGAAACTGGGCGCAACGCACATCTGGTATACAGGCATCATAGAACATGCTACGCAGACAGACTACCGTCGCTATAATATCCGTCCCGACCACCCTGCTGTAGTAAAAGGAAAAGCGGGATCGCCATACGCCATTAAAGACTATTATGATGTAGACCCAGACCTGGCTATCGACATACCTGGACGTATGAAGGAATTCGAACTTTTAGTAGACCGTACTCACCGTAGCGGTTTGAAAGTGATTATTGATTTTGTGCCCAACCATGTAGCACGCCAATACCATTCAGATGCCCAGCCGGACGGCACTACGGAATTAGGAGCTAACGACGACCCGAGCTATTCTTTCAGTCCATATAATAACTTTTACTATATTCCCCAATCGGAACTTCATGGACAGTTCGATATGAAAGGAACCGCAGCCGAACCCTATCGGGAATTTCCAGCCAAAGCTACGGGGAACAATAGATTCGATGCCTGCCCCAACATTTCTGACTGGTACGAAACAGTGAAACTAAACTATGGCGTAGATTACCAGAATGGAGGTACATGCTGTTTCTCTCCCACTCCGGACACGTGGAACAAAATGCTGGATATTCTGTTCTTCTGGGCATCTAAGAAAGTTGATGGTTTCCGTTGTGACATGGCGGAAATGGTCCCTGTAGAATTTTGGGAATGGGCTATTCCCCAAGTAAAAGAGGAATATCCAGATATTTTATTTATTGCCGAAGTTTATAATCCGGCAGAATATCATAATTATTTGTTCCGTGGTAAATTCGATTATTTATATGATAAAGTAGGACTCTATGACACGCTACGCAATATAACCTGCGGCTATATGTCTGCCACTGCCATTACTCAAAGCTGGCAGAGCTTGAATGGAATAGAGAAACGAATGTTGAACTTCCTTGAGAACCATGATGAACAGCGTATCGCTTCCGATTTCTTTGCGGGAGATGGCAGAAAAGGCATTCCCGCTCTCATCGTATCAGCTTGTATGAACACCAATCCAATGATGATTTATTTCGGTCAGGAGTTCGGTGAATTGGGAATGGACACTGAAGGATTCAGCGGACGCGACGGGCGTACTACTATCTTTGATTATTGGAGCGTAGACACTATCCGGCGTTGGCGCAACGGAGGTAAATATGATAGTAGAATGTTGACTGAGAAAGAGAAAAAATTATATGAAACATACCAGAAGCTACTCACGCTGTGCAACCGGGAACCTGCAATTTCACACGGAGCCTTCTTCGATCTGATGTATGCCAACCGAAACGGTTGGTCGTTCAATGAACATAAACAATATACTTTCCTACGGAAATATAATAAGGAATTATTGTTCATCGTTGTCAACTTTGATAGTCAA
>JAUUNK010000258.1 GCA_030844565.1 Bacteroides ovatus | reverse complement strand
ACTTCCTTTCTACTTTTATACCGTATTTACAACAATGGATTGATTGTTGTAAATGGGAAGTCTGAATATTTACTAATCATC
Source organism: Bacteroides ovatus (assembly GCA_030844565.1). GTDB lineage: Bacteria > Bacteroidota > Bacteroidia > Bacteroidales > Bacteroidaceae > Bacteroides > Bacteroides ovatus_A. The sequence continues at coordinate 7,028 of JAUUNK010000258.1, read as the reverse complement.
TGTATTGGTGGTATTTTTACTTCCGCAAATTGAATTCTAAATTTAATAATTCATACGGTATGACAATCTTAGAACAAATCTTGGCAGGGCTGCAACAGAAATTCACTGGGGTGGATACTGCTATCTTAACCCGAATCGCTACTAAAAAGGCAGAGGGTGTAACGGACGAGACAAAGGTAAACTCAATCGTGGAGGGTATCAGCTTTTCGGACGTGCTTAATTCCTATGGTGATTTCCGTGCCGGGGATGCTACCCGTACTTCTGTATTGAACTACGAGAAAAGGCATAACCTTAAAGACGGTAAGCCAATCGAGAATCCCAATCCTAACCCTAATCCGAAGCCGGAAGATAAGACGGACGACATGGCAACAATCATTGCCAACGCAGTGAGTGCAGCCGTTAAACCTCTTTCTGACAAGCTTGCTCAACTTGAGACAGAGAAGTCACAAGCTACCCGGCAAGAGCAGATTTTGGCAAAGGCTAAGGAGTATGGTATTCCCCAAACATTCGCAAAGCGTTATGCAATTCCTGATGATGCGGACTTAGACACTTATTTCAAGGACGTAAAGCAAGAGTTTGCCAATATCGGCTTTAGCGGTGTAAACCCTCCTGAATCAGCGGAAGCGAAGATTGAGAAAGAAGCAGAATCTATCGCTAAGATGATTGACGAGGGAACAAAACAAGATGTTGAACAAAATAAAAATTAATTATGTCAGCAGGATTTAAGTATGATTTGGTTCCACCTGTTGAGCAGGAAGAACGTTATGATGTCCAAACGGGCATCCGTAGACGTGGACCGTATAAGCTCGACACAACGAACTTGGTAGTGGGGAGTTTTCTTCCCGTCTTTACACCTATTTATGCGGACTTGAAAAACAAGTTCGCTTATGCGGTAATCAATGTAAGAGTTATTGAAGCATATGCCACTGGTGCAGATGCTTTGTCTATCAAGATAGCCAAAAATTCTTTGGCTTATATGGGAATGTTTATCGGCAGCGGTAAGAAAGGTGCAGAGGTTACAGCGATTGACAAGTCAAATGCCAACTATGACGTATTGACTATCAAGGCTGCTTTTGGTGAAAATATCGCCAAAGATGCGGTTCTCTTCGAGGCTACCGCAGTGGACGGTATGAAACAAAAGTATGTATCTAATTCCGCTTTGTATAACAGAACAAAAGTGGAGGATGGAATTGTCCTGGTTTCATTGCTTCGTACGGCCGCAGAGATTGAGCCTTCAAAGTTGGCTATGCCATTTTCTGAGAATGACAAGGCTAACATGAAGGGATGGTTTGAATTTAACGAGTAAGGAGGCAAGCTATGTTTTTGACTATTGAAACTTTATTTAGTGATGCCGGCATTGTAAGTGCCATCATCAATCGAGTTAACCAAACTCGTAAGGATACTATCTATTGGCAACAATACCTTACTTTCCGCAGAGTAACCACTCGTGTGTTCAAAGATTACATCGGTAATGTTACCGGAGTGATGGCTGGTTCTATCAATTCACGTTTCGGAGAGAAACCCATCCGCGAACGTAAAAACATCGGTTCCGGCTATGGTGAGATTGCTTATTTGGGTGATGCCTATCAGATGTCTATCGACCGTCTTTCCGAATTGCAGGATTTGATTGATAAATTCAATCAAGCCAAGACAGCAGACCAGATGGCAGCCTTGAACGAAATTGTAAACTTCGTCTCAGATGATTACCGCCAGATAACCCTTGCCGCCCATAAGCGCATGGATATTGTGTTAGGTTCTTTGCTTATGACAGGTGAAGCTACTGTCTACAACAAGGATGCGGCTGTTACCTCTGGGCAGACTGATAATAAGTTGTTGGAAATCTCCCTTCCCTTCAACATTATCAAGCCGGCTACAGCAAATGTTATTGTTGATTCAAAGAACAAGTTTATCTCTTACTTGCGTGAGGAGCTCCACAAACTTGCTCCCGATTATGGCGTATATCAGAAGATGATTATGACACGCGCCTCCTTTAATAAGCATGTGCTCGGTTCTTCTGAGTTTGGCGAACAGTACAAGATGATTCTTGGCACTAACGAGATGAAATTGAGCACAGGCTTGGTTTCCTCTTCTTTGGCTTCCGAAGTGTTCACCGGTATCGGTTTGCCACGTATCGAAATCAAGGAGGATTATGTGAAAGACCAGACAGGAAAGAACGTACAGATTTATGCGGACAACCGTATTACCCTGTTGCCTTCGGACCAAATCGGTTATATGCGCCATCACACTCCGTATGAAGCAACCGACCCTGTACAGGGGCGTACTTATATCCCAACAGAAGGTCAGATGCTTATCTCCAACTACCGTGACAAGAACGGTCGTTACATGGAATATACGGCAGAGTGGATTCCACAGATTTCTAATCCGAACTTGATTACTAATTTCGACTTGAGCGAAATTGCTTCAATCCAATCAGCATAAGGAGGTAATTATGAAAGTAAAGGTTATATCTGTTTTCCAGGACAAGTTTACTGGTAAGTATTACAGTCCGGGTGAAGTGATTGAAGTCAGTGAAGAATCCCGAGTGTTGGACATGGAAAGCCGCAGACTTGCTGAGCGAGTTGAGATAAAAGTTCCTGAAGAAAAGAAGGAGGTTAAAATCTCCCTCTTTGAAAAGGAGTTTGAGAAGAAGGCTTTGGTTGACGCTTTGAAGTCCATCGGTGTACAGGCATCCGGAAACATGAAAGAGGAAACTCTTTTGGCTAAGGTTGCCGAACTGGACGAAGATTTGACGACTAAGTTGAAAGAAGCATTAGGTATTGAGGTATGACAGTAAGCGACTACATACAGCAAAAGTTCCAGTCTTTCGGCATTCCGTTGTCGGCGGCTGACCTTTTGGATATGTGTCTGAACTCGAAGATAAGCGGAGAGGATGAGATGAACGAGGATTGCCAAACGCGGGTGTCGGTGGCGATTGCGAAGTTCATCCCCTCTCTATTGCTTCGTGCCACTTCAATCAGTGAAAGCGGTTTCTCAATGTCCTGGAATATCCAAGGCGTCAAGGATTACTATTCTTTCCTGTGTGAAAAGTACGGACTGAAAGACGAATTGAGTAACAAACGTAAATGCACCTTCTTATGATATTCGCTCCACACATATTGCAGGTAAAGGTAATCACTCCGATGGATAAGGATGAGTTTGGCAGACCCATCCCCGGTACTGGTGGTGAAAGCTGGCAGGAAGTATGCAAGTGCCGTTGTGATGATAACACTACCAAAGAGTTTACTTCTGACAATGGCTCTGTATATCGTCCGAACTACCATGTGGTGTGTGAGAAGAGGATCACTGTCAAGACAGGGGATGAAGTCCGCTGTATGGAGGGTGAGAACGTGAAGGGGCAAGGTGAGGTATACACGGTGAAGAGCACGAACTACTTTAGCTACTCGGAATTATGGATGTAGATTTCGATTTTTCAGATGTTGACGCTTTCTTCGACGAAGGAGAATGGGAAGTAGAAAAGAAGATGATTGATGTGGGCGATGAAGCCGTGAAGTACGCGGAGGAACATGGCGATTATCAAGACCACACGCTCACTTTGAGAACGTCCAATGATTACGATGTCGATAAAGACAGTTTGACACTGAAAAACGAAGCGGAATACGCTTCATTCGTGGAATCTAAAGGGTATGATGTTTTGAGTGGTGCCGCTCTATATGCGGAGAAACGATTAAAAGAAGAATTTGAGAAATGAAAAAGTATATTGGAACAAAACAGATTGAAGCCGAACCTATGACAATGGGCGAAGCGTTTGAGAAAGGCTTGCTGCAAGCTGGCAGAGTACCCACTGAATCCGAAAAGGGTAAAGCTGGCTACCATGTGAAGTACAAGGATGGTTACGAAAGTTGGTCGCCTGCCGAACCGTTTGAGGAAGCATATAAATGCGCTGACACTTTCCTTGACCGTTTACACATTGAACATTCCGAATTGATAGAAAAGTTTGAGAAGTGTGCTGTGTTTGTGGATTCTGAGAAATTCCGTGAAGTAATCAAAGATGACTACCCTGCTTTTCTGCTCTCTTTGCAGCGTGAACTTATGGGGCGTTATTCGGTAGTTCTTGAACAAAGAATGGCTATCGCCAAGGGAGAAATAAGTATTACCACTCTCCCAAGAATGTCGTTCGGTATCGCTATTCAAGCATTAAAGTTCGGTCTTGCTATCCGTAGAACTGGCTGGAATGGCAAAGGTCTGATGGTATTCAAACAAGTACCTGCCCATATCGAAAGTGACACCATTCCTAAGATGCAATCGCTCCCTCAATCTGCAAAAGAACTTATTCTGAAAGGCAAGGGATTCATTGACTACACAAGTCAGTGCCTTATCTATAACGAGAACACCGGGCGTGCCGATTCATGGGTTCCGTCTATCAGCGATGTGTTTGCCGAAGATTGGGAGATTGTGAAATGATAGTAACTACCGACATAGGAAATATTCTCTATCGAGACTGCATGACTTTCGGAATAGACATAGTACCTGATGGGGAAACCCTGACGGGCGGATTGAGGTCTGAAAGAATTGTCATTCACGCCAAGAAACAACAACCGGGGACTTATTGGAAGAAGTCTTTCGCTGAAGTGAATCTTTGTGTTCCCGATTTGAGCGAGAATGAAGCGAACACCATCCGCCTGAATGAGCTTGAGAGACAAGCTAATAAGCTGTTTGATGGTGTAGTAAGCACCTATGACGGCACTCGTTATCGTTATTCAATCGAATCAATCGGTACAGAAGCGGACACAACTTTGAAGTGTCATTATGTGAATGTGAGAATTTTATTCGAAGTGTTAAATGTAAAATAGAAAATTATGATTACAGCAGTAGAAATTGACGAACTGTATTACGCAGAGCCTATTACAACGGTTGCAGACAAGACGAAAGGCTTGACAGGTGCCGAGGTTGCGGCAATACTTAAAAATGATTCTACTTCAAAAGTGCCGAATGTGCATGGTGACACATTCCAGTATGAGGAAGCGGAAGCGAATGTCTCCCGTTATAGGAATGCTTTGACGGGTGAATATTACCGGGAGACCGCTGAACCGGGTGAGGTTAAAATCAACTTCACTATCGGTGAATATGACTACAAAACCAAGGCGGACTTACAAGGCGGTAAGTCTACTGATAAGTCTTGGGAGAGAGGCAAGTACAAGTTCATTCACAAGTGCGTGATTGGCAAGACGAAAGACGGGGTGTATGTCGTTTTCCCCAAAGCTTCTATCAATGCCCGTGGCGCCAACACCGACAAGGCGATTGGATTGGCAGTCGCTGCTACTCCCCTTTCTACCGGTGTGGAAGGGTTGGCTTCCGAAAAATGGTTTGATGAATCGGAGTTGGTGGTTCCTACGGCATAAGAGGTTCAGGTAAAACGATTGTGGATAACAAAAGGGTGAGGTGGAGGTATTCACTTTACCCTTTAATTCTAAAGATGTAATCAGTATGAATCAAGCAGCAAAAATAGTATCTGATGCCCTGTTGGGGCTGGACTTTAGGAACGTAGAGATAGGAGGAATGGTTTATACCATTAAGCCGCCTACCATCAAGATTATTTGCCGGGCAATACATCATTTCTCCAAGATAGGCATGGAAGGAGACAACATCATGGAAGCTCTCAAGGAACTACCGGAAGCGACTGAGGATATGCTAAAAGGTATTTCTTGTTTCATCTGTGGTAATGAGGATTTGGTTAAGGCTTTAGAGAACGGAACCTTTGAAGAAGTCAAAGACGCTTTGGAGGTGTGCTTCTCCATGATGGATATTTCGGCTTTTCAGTGTGTCAGCTCGATGAGGAATGTGTCGATGCTGGCAGCAAGACCGAAACAGTAGGAAACACAACGTTCTTCGGGCAGATAGCCCATTTAGTCGATACACTCCATTTAAGCTATACGGACGTGTTTGAGGTTATCCCTTATAGGAATCTGCTAATGATGCAACGGGATAAACTTCATGCTGTCTATGGTGGTCAGAAAGTAAAGAAGATTAGTGGTAAGGAATTGGTAAATCGTAGGAAAAGAAAATAATGGGTAAAGTAAAAGCCGGAGGAATCCGGCTTTGTTAGTTCTATTCTTTCTTGGGTAACCAAATGAAGTTATCATCTTTTTTGACTTCTCCATTGGCAACCATTTCATTTAATACGTTAAAAAACATAGTTTCACTTTGGCATTTGCTATTTATTGCAGCTATTCTGCATGTTTTCCATTTTTGCAGATACTCTAAAATATATACTCGAATATCGTTTTCTGTTTCTAGCATAATATTTCCTCCTATTTTTATTAGTTTATAAATTCTCCGCCAGTTTCTTAATATCATCCTTACTATTGATAACGTGAGTGCTATCTCCGATCCGGACGGCTCCGACTACTTCGTTAGAAGACTTTTCAAATAGTTCGGCAATAGGAACATTTAATGTATTCGCAATCTTTTCTAATGTTTGCAACTGCGGGTATTCTCCCCGTAAAGTCTTATTCAGGCTTATATCAGATATACCCATTTTTTCCGCTAACTCTTTTTGAGTCATGCCTTGCCCTTGACAAAGTTCTTTTATTCTTGTTCTAAAGTCCATAATACTATATAGTTTTATTTGGCAAAAATAGATATTTATACCATATAATACAATTATACGACTAAAATAAATCTACTCAGTTTTATTTTTAACATTATTTATTGCTTTAGATATTGTAATATTAAACTAATTAGTTTTACTTTGCAATATCAAATTAAACGAAGTAGTATAATTAAAACATATAAGTAGTATGAGCACAAAATTTAGAAGTCAGATGAAAGAGGTTATGCAACTCGCATGGTCTTTTGTTCACAACAACGGTTATTCAATGAGTGAAGCGTTAAAATGCGCATGGGCAAATTTAAAGCTGAAAGCAGCTTTGAAAGTTAAGATAGTAGAGTTTTACTTCAAAAAGACTGATGGCACGTTACGTCAAGCCTTTGGCACTCTCAAAGAGAATCTTATCGGTGAGGTAAAAGGTACAGGCAGAAAGCCTAACGATAATCTGCAAGTATACTGG
>JAUUNK010000022.1 GCA_030844565.1 Bacteroides ovatus | reverse complement strand
GGAAGAAGACAGAAAGCTCCTTCATCAGATGTCGCGACTAAGCGGAAACTGCACTTTTGTAGTAGATGTCTATAAATGCCAATATGCTTTTGCATCTCCCAATTTTACCGACCTATTGGGATACGACAGCAAAAAAATCACCACTATCGAAAAACAAGGAGATTATTTAGAATCACGCATCCATTCTGATGACCGGCAACAACTGAATGACTTACAAGTTCATTTGGGGCAACGCATCTATAGCCTACCTCCGGAAGAAAGAAATGACTACTGTAATATATACAGCTTTCGGGTTCTCGATGCCCGGCAACGCTATGTTCGTGTAACGAGCAGACATCAAGTTCTGGAGAAAACCCGTGACGGAAAAGCATGGCTTGTAGCCGGCACTCTGTGCATCTCTCCCAATCAGAAGGAGACAGAACAGGTAGATTGCAGCGTGCTCAATTTAAAGACGGGGGAAATATTCTCTCCCAGCCTCTCCACGCTTCTACCCGCCGGGCTTACCCCACGTGAAGTAGAAATACTGCGACTTATACAAAAAGGGCTGTTAAGCAAAGAAATAGCAAACCAGTTGAATATCAGTGTTCACACCGTGAATAACCACCGTTTGAACCTATTTCGGAAACTGGATGTGCAAAACTCCATCGAAGCCATAAATGCAGGGATGGCACTAGGCTTATTAGCCTGATCATAACCTCTCTCCTGTCAAGGCATCCACTCTATAACACCTGTAAGGGGATGTTGCCGTTTCCATTCCACCAGTTCCGCATAGCTCCTTACACCATCCCGAATCACTGCCTGATAATATTCCACTCCTATAATCTTTTCTGTCTCGGGAGTTTCATATTTCAGTTGCAGGATGGCTTGCCGGGTCTCATCCGTCAAGACGGCTTTTATCCGTTCCGCCATCTGCTCAAAATAACCATCGTAGCGCGAACCTTTCAAGATATGAATCATGTCGATTTGCCAAAGTTCATCATCCGCATACTGATACCATGCATGCCATTCGAGGCATGCCTCGTCCGTATCCAGAAGATTTCCATACTCTATTCTTTTGATAGACGGATTTTCCGCCAACTTAGCCATCGCCCGGAAACTGTCCGCAAGATTCAAAGGCGAAGTATAAATATGGAAGTCAATGTCCCTATGTTTCATCAACAGCCCCATACTCAGCGAACCTACCAGATTGATTTCCGCATTTACAGACTTCCAGATATTCATTATATCCGTCTCCCGAATAATTCTCCATGCTGTCTCCTGATTTCTTTCCGACAGTTCTATAAGTTGTTTCATCATACGTTGTTTTTTAGGGTGCAAAGATAAGCAGAGAGAAGATATACAGAAATAGTTATTTCTAACTATATTCTTGATTATCTCCTGCAATATATCTACTTTTGCCACAACGCAATCAACAGAAATACACACCATGAATGTCAGAATAGAAGAGAGCTGGAGGCAACGGCTACAAGATGAATTCGATAAACCTTATTTCGAGAAACTAGTCGCGTTTGTCAAAAGCGAATACGGCAAGGCACACGTACTTCCTCCGGGGCATCAGATATTTAATATATTCAATTCCTGTCCGTTCGACAAAGTGAAAGTGGTTATCTTAGGGCAAGACCCTTACCCTACGCCGGGACAATATTACGGTATCTGCTTTTCGGTTCCCGAAGGAGTAGCCATTCCGGCATCGCTAACCAATATATTCAAAGAGATACACCAGGATTTAGGAAAACCTATTCCCACATCGGGCAATCTGGACCGTTGGGTAGCACAAGGTGTATTCCCTATGAATTCAGTCATGACGGTACGCGCCTACGAAACAGGGTCCCACCGAAACAAGGGATGGGAAACTTTCACAGATGCAGTGATCCGCAAACTGAGCGACGAGCGGGAAAACCTGGTATTCATGCTTTGGGGAAGCTATGCCAAAGAAAAAATTTCCCTTATCGACACCACCAAACATTTGGTGCTCACCACCGTACACCCTTCTCCCCGCTCGGCAGACTATGGCTTTTTCGGATGCAAACATTTCAGCAAAGCCAATGCTTACCTTAAAAGTAAAGGCATTCAAGAAATTGATTGGTAAAAAGAAGGACACCGTGGTTTATATCTCTCCATTAACCCCCAAGCCAAACAAGGCAAAATCTCCCAGACAAGGGTCTTCCGGAAAGATTTCAGCCAATGCGGTCGTGATACGGCAGGCATTCTTCAAGGAAAAAGTATCCGTATCGGTCAACTTAAGATAATAGGCTACACGACAAACATGCGTATCCAGAGGTATAATCAAATCACGGCAATCAAAACTTTTCCAAATGCCAAAGTCTACTTCCGAATCCTGCCGTATCATCCAACGCAAGAACATGTTCAGCTTCTTTTGAGGACTTTTATCAGAAACTTCCAGAAAAGCGCACAACTTCTTCATCGGAATACCCGGATAGACATTCAGAACATCCTCCAGACTTTCGTATCGGGAATAGGCATAATACAATCTGTCGAAATAGCCATAAAAATCAGCATAAGAAAGCATCCGATAAAAACTTGCCTTGACCTCATGCGGAAAATCTTTCTCCCACTGACGTGACAATACATACTGATGAGGGGAAGGTCCCATTTGCCGGTGCAGCTCGGTTGCCTTCTTTATAATTTGTTTACGATTGCCAAAGCTCATGATAGCTGTCAATAGGCCACTGACTTCTATATCTTGTTTGGCAGTGTAGCGATGGGGAAATTGCACAGGGTCACTCGTTATAAATCCGGCACAATGGTAAACCTCAGCGCTCATCAATAGTTTGTTCTTTATATCTTCCGTCATTTTTTGTAGAAATATCATTAGTTGCAGATACAAAGATATACAATCCTGTCAAGAATTTATAGATAAGCTCGCCGCCAATATTTTTCGGTCATTGGTGAAAGCACATAAATAAAGTACACCTGTCCCTATTAATGAAACCTTTTTATTTAACATGAATTACTTCTTAATTTTAAGAACCGGAGCAATATTATTAACTTTTTTGTCAGGCATATTTACAAGCAATCCTTGAGCAGTACGTGTAAATGTAACTTTACCGTATCCCAAAAGCTCTACTTTGCTAATCTTACCAGGAAACAAATTACTTTTCTGTGACAACGATTTGATAAATATTTGATTCTCTGCTGGCCAAGCTAGAACCGTAGCATACAAATTCTTCTTAGTCTGTGTGAAACGGATTTCCTGAGACGTAGCTTTACTATACGACCCTTCATTGAATCCTTGTGCATTAATCTCAATATCCGCATCAGCGATGGGTCCTTCACCAAATATCTTCCAAGGACGTGTATCGTAAATAGCTTCTTTGTTAATATTCATCCAATCACCGAATTCGCTCAGTATTTTTTCTTCCTTTTCATCAAAGGTTCCATCTGCCCGCAATGGTACACTGAGAAGTAGATTACCATTCTTACTTACAATATCAACTAGTAGCTTTACAACATCTGCTGCGGACTTATACCCGTTGTTTTCATAGATAGACGTATTGTAATGCCATCCTCCAATGCATGAGCAGGATTGCCATGGCTGTTGCATAATCTTATTGGGTGCACCACGCTCTACATCCCAAACAATGGCTTTGCGTTGGTTCTCATCCAGTATCTTACTTAGCATGACAGCCTCCAATTTTCCTTTATGAGTTGCCATATTATGATTATAAAAGTGTGCCGCAATCTTCAGTCCTGCATCACTAACGGGATAAAATGGAACTACTGTCACATCAAAATAAATAAGATCAGGATGATAACGGTTGATGGCATCTATAGTACGATTATAGAAATTTGTACAGTATTCCTGTGTAGGCAGACATGCTCCATTTCCCCAAGCCCATTGGCTATGAATCATACCGTCTGCCCAACTTCCTTTACTTAACACATGGTTTTGTGCATACAAATCCTGAGGATCGTATCCTTCCCACCATTTGCCCTTTCCATCGGCCTTTGTCAGTTTGCCATCATAAGGAATACCGGCTTTTGGTCCGTTTCTGTCATAGCGTTGAGAAGGTTCATACCAAGTCCACGCATGGTCAGCATGAAAACTGATACCAAATGGAAGTTGGTATTTTCGTGCAGCTTTCTCCCACTCGGCAAGGACATCCCGCTTCGGACCCATATTCTTCGAATTCCATGGTTGATATTTACTGTCCCAGAGGTCGAAATTATCATGATGGTTACCTAAAGCAAAAAAATATTGTGCACCTATTTTCTTATAAAATGCAACCAATTTATCCGGTTCCCATTTTTCTGCTTTAAATAAAGGGATAATATCTTTAAATCCCACCTCGGAGGGATGACCATAATGTTCGACATGGTATTTATACTCCGACGAGCCTTCCATATACATAGAACGTGCCATCCAGTCACCGGAACCTTCTACACATTGTGGACCCCAATGAGCCCAAATTCCAAACTTCGCATTTTTAAACCATTCAGGGACTTGATAATTTTCCAGCGAATTCCAGGTGGGTTGAAATTTGCCTTTCATCATAGGTTCATTTTTCTCCGAAACTGGAATCTGATAATTCTGAGCAAATAACGTTCCTATGGAAAGAACGAAAAAAGCTAATAAAACATTGGTTTTCATAGATATTTATTTTATTTTTATTGGACAATGCAAAAATACCCATTAATTAGTAGTTTTAATAGGATTAAAAAGGGTTCGTATTGGAGTATATCGATAATCTTAGACTAAATTATTTATTTCAATAGGATAAAAACGATTTTTATAAAGGGAATATCAAGGACATTTTTGAAACATCAATAAAATCGCTTATCTTTACCAAGTCATTAAATATAAATACTTTATACTATGGCTTCATTGGTTGATAAATTGCACCCCTTAGTGCTAAATGTCGGTTTGGCCGTACACAATGCAGACTGGAACTGGAAGAATGTGAATAGTCCGTTTACCCGTTTATATTATATAACAGAGGGGACCGCCCAAATACAGCTATCAACGGGCATACAGGTTTTAAAACCAAACTACCTGTATTTTATCCCGGCTTTTACTATACATAGTTATATATGTGATTCTTATTTTTGCCATTACTACCTGCACATTTACGAAGAACCCCAGTCAAATACAAATTTGTTAGAGGAATGGGAATTTCCCGTAGAAATACCTGCCGGTGAACTGGACTTGGCTTTATTTCAACGCTTATGTGCTATAAATCCTCATATGAGTTTGCTTAAATCGGACCCTTCAGCTTATGATAACAACTCGACATTAGTACAGAACCTCTTAAAAAACAGGCAACGTGCATTATGCGACAAGGTTGAATCGCGTGGTATTGTCTATCAGTTACTGGCACATTTCCTAAAGCGTGCACAAATTAAGGTAGAAACAAAAGACAATCGGATAGAGAAAGCTATTTTTTATATACGCAAACATATAGACGAACCTATAGACCTGGTAACTCTGGCTGGAAACTCCTGTTTATCAAAGGACCATTTTATTCGATTATTTAAAAAAGAGACGGGTGTGACTCCCTCAAAATATATTAATCAAAAGAAAATAGAAAAAGCACAGCTTATTTTGGTAACAGAGGAGATGTCTGTAAAAAATGTAGCATTTTCCCTTGCTTTTGATGATTATTCTTACTTTAATCGTTTATTTAAGAAGATAACGGGACTCACCCCCCAAGAATATCGGAACTCTTACCATTAACTTTCCTTTAGGTTCATCTATATAGTATACAAAATAAATGAAGTATATTTGCTCCTCTCATAAAAATAGAAAAAGATGGCAGATAATTACATAGAAAAACAATACGAGCAATATCAAGCTCGAAAGGCTGCATGGGAACAAGCCCGAAAATATGGTAAAAAGAAAATGACGACTACTCCCAATCAAACGCCGGAAACTACTTCCCCACCCACCATGAGTACAAGGAAAAGAGTATTCATCACCGGTGGAGGCAAAGGGATAGGCAAAGCTCTTGTCGAAGCATTTTGTAAAGCAGACTATTTAGTTGCCTTTTGCGACAATAACGAAGTTGCCGGACGAGAGACAGCAAAAATTACCGGAGCCACATTCTATGAAGCAGATGTAAGCAACGAAGGCGCCTTAGAAAGCTGCATGAAGCAAATTTTCACTAAATGGAGCGACATCGATATTCTTATCAACAACGCCGGTATCAGCGAATTCTCCCCCATCACGGATACAAGTATAGAAGACTTCGACCGGATTCTATCCGTCAACTTACGACCGGTATTTATTACTTCACGCTTATTGGCTCTCCACCGCCAGTCTCAACAGACACCCGCTACGTATGGGCGTATCATTAATATCTGTTCTACCCGCTACTTGATGAGCGAACCGGGCAGCGAAGGATATGCCGCTTCCAAAGGCGGTATCTATTCCCTTACGCACGCGTTAGCACTGTCTCTTCAGCAATGGCACATTACCGTCAATTCCATCTCACCGGGATGGATAGAGACACAACATTATGAAGAGCTACGACCGGAAGACCATGCCCAACATCCTTCGGGAAGAGTGGGCAAACCCGAAGACATTGCACGGCTATGTATGTTTCTTTGCCAGGAAGATAATGACTTTATAAATGGTGAAAACATCACCGTCGATGGCGGAATGACAAAGAAAATGATATATATAGAATAGAAAAAACACTCAAAACGTGGACTGCACGCATACAGTCCACGTTTCCTTTTACAGGAGGACTTTACTTCATACTGGACACTCCTACGCGATTGCCTTCACTATCGGTGAACACGGCAAACCATCCTTTTCCTTCCGCATCAATCTTGGTTTTGGGAATCACAATCTTTCCGCCTTTCCGAAGAACTTTGTTCAAGGTATCTTCCATGTTTTCACAATTAAAGTGAATAAGCACTCCATTCTCTGAAGGATAGAAATGGACGAGCGAGCCATCCTGGGGAGAAAGGAAATCCGGCGCATAAAAAATAGCGCCAACGGTCTCACCTTCTTCTTCGAAGCAAGCCATCTTTTCCTCTTCACACTCAAAGACGGAAAGCTTGACGCCCAACACATACTCATAAAAATCTACCGCCCGACCGAAGTTGATAGCGGGAATCTCGAAAAATGCAACTAATTTGTTCATCTCATTCTTTTTTTTGTGGTTACTCTTTTAAGCCTTTGCAAAGACACCACAAAAGTAGGCGTATCCACAGCCAATAGATAGGAAAAAACAGACATCCTGCTCAAGGCTCCGAAAAATAGTCCGAATAGGGGAAGCAAATGGAAAGATATTCCGTAGGCGTATAGCCGGAAAACAACTTAAACTCCTTAATCATGTGGGATTGATCGAAGAAGCCGCATTCGTATGCCACCTGTGCCAAAGGGAGAGTTACGTCTTGTTGCAGCATAGACAACGCACGCTGCATGCGGACGATACGAAGAAATTCTTTAGGAGCCGCTCCCACGTAATCAGCAAATATCCGTCCGAACTGCTTATTGCTTAAACACGTGACATCGGCTAATCGGGAAATCGTAATCTGGGGTTGCCTGTTGATTTCACCCAATGCCATTAGCATCCGGTTGAGATTATAATCGGAAAGCAATGCATGCAGCCGATGAAGAAAGAAATCTTCAATCAAACGTAGGCAACTCTCATTATCAGGAGTGTCCGCCACCTTCTTTGACAAATCTGTAAGTTCCACATCTCCTATCTCCTCAACAGATATATTCTGCCCACGAAACAGGCAAAGGGGAATGTGGAGCAATGCCTTTGCCGCATGTGGCTGAAACACTACCGTAATCATATTGATTTCCCCTCTCGACACTACATCGGAGAACCCCACCGACTGTCCGCAGATAAAAGACCTGGGCTGAAGCACGGACTCATTTAAACAAAGAAGCTGCTTTCCTTTGTGAAATACCAATTGTACACACCCGACCGGCAACACCCGTTCGGACACAGGTAGAAGTGCATCGTCCCGTAATATCCAATAGTGCCGGATATAAGGAGCTAAAGCTGAAACAGGCTTGATTAGTTGAAATGATTGCATACCAAGAGCATCGGATTACTTTTTTATATCAACTGCAAAAATAGCCCGACCATCTCGGAATATATTGTAAAAAAGAGACATTCTTCCTGAAAAAGGGTTCCGCTCATAGCCATAGAAGCATCAGGATGTATAGGGAAGAATAAATAAGAAACGCGCTCCCTTAGTATATGTTCTGTCCAGCTTCACACTACCATGAAGCCGTTCCGCTATAGTGTGGCAGATGTTCAACCCTAGTCCGGTTCCTTGCTTAAAGTCATCCAGTTTCTTAAATCGCTGGAAGATAGTTTCCGCATGGTCGGCAGGGATACCTACTCCGGTATCCGTCACAGAGAATGTGACGCAACCCGGGTTTTCTGATAGGGAACAATGTACAAGAATGCTTCCTTCAGTAGTATATTTTTCGGCATTAGTCAAGAAATTAATAAGCACTTGCTGCACCCTCTTGCCATCGGTCACAATCTGGAATTCATCCCCTACCTCAGTGGTGAAAAGCAATTCCACCGCTTCCGGCTTCCGATGTTCAACTGTGGAGATAGCAAACCGGCACAAATCGTTGCAACAACAAGACTCCATCACCATCCGATACCCTCCACTTTGTAATCCTGCCAAATCCAGCACGTCATTGACAATGGTCGTCAGCAACTCGGAATTTTGCTGTATCAACATGCTATATTCTTTTTTCTCTTCCTCGTCAAAGCCCAGACTCGAATCGGAAATCAACTGGGAGAACCCTACAATGGAGTTGAGAGGCGTACGGATTTCGTGACTCATATTCTGGATAAAGTACATCTTCATCCGGTCCGCCTGCTCTGCCAAATCACGTGCAATCTCCAGTTCTTCGTTCTTAGCGCGTAAATACTTCATCGTTTTGCGCCGCTTATACAAATAGAATACCAAGAAACCTACAAGCATCAACAACATTGATACCACCAGACTCAACGTAATAATATGATGCTGAGCGGTAATTTGCTGTTCTTTCAATATATTTCTCTGATGTTCCGCTTCCATTCTTATGCGTTCCAGTTCCAGGTTGCGATTGCTAAGCACCAACTGGTCATTCTCTGCATTCATCTTGTCCAACTCCATTTGAGACTTTATGTGATTCAATTCAAGAGTTGTATTCTTCAGTTTAAGTTGCGCATTTTTCAATGCCAAAGCCTGCGCTTCCTGCCTCAACCGTTCATTTCCCACCTGCACATTGAGTTCCATCAGGTCTTCGTACTGCATTTGCTGATTAATAGAGTCTTTCAGGTTTTGACTATACGCCAAAATCTTGTACGCTTCTTCAAATTTACCTTCTGCTACAAAGATGTTAGTATGCATTCCTAACCTATCAACCGTGTTTGTAACCGAGTCGGCAAGAGAATGCGCCAAATCAAAATCTCTATCTATCACAGCCTTGCCAACACGAATCTTATTGAATGCCAAAGGTCTTACCACTCCATATTGTTTGATTAATTTAAAACATTGGTCATAGCAATCCTCAAAATCCTCTATACGTTCTAAGCTATATAAACAATAGGCTTTCTCTAGCATTCCGGCTATTTTGTTTTCCGGCGTTTTAGATTTTGCTATTCCTTTCTCAAAGAATTCCAGAGCCTCGAGCATGGTAGAATGTTTTTTCATATAGAACCTGCCAATGTTGTAGTAAAGAGGGGACGGGTCTTGTTCGGGCAGATATTGCAACATATAATCTAACGCTTCCTTATAATACTTGATAGACATTTTGTAATTAGCACGGGAAACATAGATGTTGCCAATGGAGCGGATACACGAAAAAATGCCGTAGGGATACTTATCTTTAATTGCCTGTTCTTTCATTGCTTCAGCTTTCTGCAAAGCACGCAGGGAGTTACCATGATTCAACAAATAATTAATCCCGTAGCTACTGGCAAAATAATAATACTGTAAATAATTGGTTTCTCTTGAAAACTTCTGCAACTTTTCTATAGCCGCTTCCAAAGCCTCCCAGTTATTGGAAAGATTGTTGTTATAGATGACAGGTATAGTAAGCGCCAGGCATTGTGCCTTAGCGTCTTTTTTCTTTGCAGCTTCTGCATAAAGCGTATCGGCAATCAACAATCCTTGAGGCCGAAGACGCAGTTTGGATGCTTTCCGATAAAGAATATATAACGAATCATCAATCTTATAAGGATTGTTCTGGGCTACCACCGAAACAGGAAACCCACACAAAAGCAACCAACAAAAAATAAGTATATATCCTATCTTACCCATTTCTATATTTCGCTTTATCCCTCTTTTTTCATCACACATCCCTATATTACATTGAAAGGTGAATACAGGACTTAACAACTGTTTTATTCGTGTTCTTACGTACTCACGGGAAATAACATTTAAAGATAAACATTTTTTAAATAGCTTTCCCTAAAGAGAATTGTTCCCCTTGGTTTATTAATCTTAATTAACTGATACAAACATAACTTTGTCCAGATAGTCTGGTAGATAAAACTTCCGTCAGTCTGCATTCTCTTCTTCTTCAAAGTATTTTTCATCAATAAGATAGTAGTTAGCAGTCTTAGGAGTAATACCAATGTTATTCTTAATCAAAAGGTCAATAAGTTTATCACCATTAATAAGAGTAAGAGGCGCAGCTCCCTTTTCTATAGCAGCGTCTTTTGCTCCCTTTGCAAAATCAGACAATGTAATGATGGTTCCTTGAAAAGCATCAAAACGGTGAAGACATCCTCTCAGGGCATCCAACACCGGACGGGTAATATTAGAGGTGGTGTTACGTTTGACCTGTATAACTTCTTTCACCGTAGTAATACCGTTTTGGCTAACTCCGGTGACATCCACTCCTTTATCATTGGTAGGAGATGTTATCGTCACATCATCATATCCCATCGCGATAAGGAGATCTTTTATTATATTCTCAAACCTATAAGGTGTAGTTTCCGCCAAAAACTTTCTTAATAAGGTTCTTTGTTCCTTATTAAATGCTTCTACATTCTTTATTAACTCGGTTTCCCTATTTTCGGTAGAATGCGGATTAGTTTGCTCAATAAGATGAAGATAGTTCTGTCCTTTCTCTGTAATAGAATAAGTATTGCCATCGCGTTTTACATAATTCCGATCAAGCAAATTCACCAATCTTCTCCGTAAATAATCCTTTATTACAGAATCTTGCTTGACATTTGAATTATACTTTATATATTCTTTCCATTCATCCAGCAAATCGGCTCTTTTACCTTTTCCGATTAAAGATAGTTGCCGAAGAACTTGAATGAGCCCTTCTTGGGTATCCAATGTTTTTACAGTATCTCCCGCCGGATTAGAGACAAACTCTTCTCCTTCTTTGGTCAATTGGTAAACCCCATTTTTTTCTGTAATCAAATTATATCCGGAAATGAGAAACTGACAGCCGCGCGTCCAACGCGGATTCACATTCTTATCACTTTCTTGCCAGATTTTATTAGCAATGTCCCGATTCTTTCCCGAAAGGCGTTTGTCAATCCATTTATCAGGATCGGTCCAATCTACTGTATTTTGCGGTGTCCCTCGCAATCCCCATACCGCATTCCACATATCTTTAAAATCGGCAACGGGCATGCCTGCGATTATTTTTAATAATGTACGGGTAGTACTATATTCCGGATATAATGGGATTTTTATCATACTATTATATACAATTTACTTGTCTAAAACTTCTTCTTCACACTATCAAATTTATTTTTCAAAGATAGATAATAAATCAAATATCCATTTAACATTCTCCTAAAAATATTTGTATCTTCCACTTTTCTCCTTTAAGATGCCACAAACTAAAACATAATGAGAAAAAGAGAATATCGAATAATTTAATATCTTTGCTGCCATTGAAATTCAAAAAGTACTTTTTCTTGGACAGAAGAGAACAAGAAGAAGATTCCATTTATAGAAGAAGAGCTAATATAAAAAATATGTCCACCCCCCACGGAAAACGTATCGACCGGGAAAAGAAGACAGTAGAACTGATGATACGCCTCTATTGCCGGAAAAAAGAAAAGAATGCAGTTCTCTGTCCTGCCTGCGAAGAACTGCTATACTATGCACATGCCCGACTCGAGCGTTGCCCCTTCGGCGAAAAGAAGACATCTTGCAAACACTGCACGGTGCATTGCTACAAGCCTGCCATGAGAATACGAATGCAACAAGTGATGCGGTTCTCAGGTCCCCGGATGCTGTTATATGCTCCTTGGCAAGCGTTGCTGCACTTGCTCAAGCGATAAACCTCTTGCAAATAGTCATTTTGACATTTTGTACACCAAAGTCATGCTGCGTGCTCTCGTTCGGACAAAGATAAGGAGTGGTGATTTTTATCCGATTCTGAGCGATTAGGGAATTATCATTTTTAGTCGTATTTCTCCCAAAGGATGTCACAAAAGAGGATATACACAGAAAACTCATTCCCTATGCCAGGAATACAACTCGAAAAGGCAGCATTTAGCTCTTCCCATAAGCTTCATCGGAAAGCATCAACCAGAGAAAAAAATCTTGGAAATCAAAATTATCTTACCCGTATCTGCTGAAAAGGAACTTTAGGGAAGATAAGAAGGCAGCTTACAGAGCTTTTCCCTGCTTCTTATACTTGTTTACACGCAAACATGTGGATATTTAGTCCGGAACATGCGGGCATTTGCAAGAAACATCGGGTTGTTTACACATAAACATGTAGTTGATTTTCTAAAAAGATGCGATGTTTGCAGCTTTTGCCCCATAGAAATCGACAGAAGCTTCCTGGTTTGCCATTTTCGTTGAGTGGGATGGTAAGTAAAAGAAAAGATTTGTTAGCAAAATGACAGAGAAAGGAGAAAATAGGTATCCTATAAAAAAAGAAATTCCCCCTGCCGGAAGTGAATCGCAGGCAGGAGGGAAAAGAATTTATTCGGTTGCTGTAGCTTTTTTGATTCCTCTTTTTCGCTTTTGCACCGACTCCACTGCTTCGCTTACCACCGGTTTATCTTCGAACCGCTTGGTATAGTTGGAATAATCGGGATGGGTTCTCTCGTAAGTGGGGTCCATAAACAAAGGACTGGAAATGATGTGATCTGCCGTAGAACGGTTGCAGCAGAAAACTATGTTCTCTACCCCTGCCAGGCGGGTCAATGCCTTCACGTCCGTATCGTGGGGCTGCAACGTCATGGGGTCGGTGAAAAAGAAAAGATAATCTATCTCTCCCTCCACAATGCGCGAACCAATCTGCTGGTCGCCGCCCAAAGGACCGGATTTAAGTATAGTGATGTCCCAATCCACATCAGGATGTTTCTCTTTTAGAGCTTTCTGAATCAGTGTACCTGTAGTGCCCGTACAATAGAACTTGTGCCCCATCAGCCGTTCGGAGTTCCAAAGTACCCATTCAATCATGTCTTTCTTCATGGCGTCGTGCGCCACAAGACCGATTTTTCTTACTAGTCTTTCCATTTGCGTTATCCTTTTAAATCTGACAATTGTGAGAAGCGTTTACATCTTCTTACATAAAACTGCCACAATATACAGCTTTTTATCCTTTCGGGTATCGGAGGGGACACACTTTTTTGCAAATTTTCTTTGCGGGCTTCGCAAAACGAGGCGCGCAGCCGATGGAATTCTTTGCGTGCAGACAACACTGCCAGGGCATTGGGTAACTGTCCTTTAAGCAGGAAGGTGACTGCTGCCACATAGTCGAGCCATGCACGTACACGCATCACCGGTTTCAATTCCGGTTCGGAAAGATTCTTGTAGAGCATTACAAGATTGTTACGGAAATTGAGGAAAGTCTTTCGGGGATTCTCTTTCTTCAAGGTAGCGCCCCCAACGTGATAAACAGTGCTCTGGGGGATACAAACGATTTCCCGCCCTCGGGAACGCAGCCGCCAACAAAGGTCTATTTCTTCCATGTGGGCAAAAAAACGTCCATCAAGCCCGCCCACCTCTTGATAATCTCGACGACGGATGAAAAGCGCTGCGCCCGTAGCCCAGAAAACAGGAATAATGGATTCATACTGTCCGTGGTCTTCTTCTACCACGCCCATGATGCGACCCCGACAGAAAGGATACCCGTAACGGTCGATGAAACCGCCTGCTGCGCCTGCATATTCAAACTGTTCTTTGTGCCGCTGGCTGCGTATCTTTGGTTGGCAAGCGGCCACCTCAGGATGGGTGTCCATGTAGCTTATCAGGGGGGTAAGCCAATGTTCGGTCACTTCGACATCAGAGTTGAGTAACACCACATATTCCGCCTCTACTTGCTGCAAGGCGAGATTATAACCTTCGGCAAAACCATGGTTCTTCTCCAGAAGGATGAGACGGACCGAAGGAAATTCCCGCTGCACCACTGCTACGGAATCATCGGTGGAACCATTATCCGCCACACAGACTTCCACCCCTTCTCCGCAAGACCAGCGAACTACCGACGGCAGGAAAGAACGGAGCATCCCGCATCCGTTCCAGTTTAATATGACAACAGATACTTTCATCGGAACTTAGCTTCGGCTTCGGCACGGGTGCATTTCCATCTCTTATGGGACCACAACCAATAGGCAGGCTCCCTGCGGATGGTTTGTTCCAGGCGATAGGCAAACATTTCGGTAATCTCCCCGTCTTTGGTTTCTTTCGGGGATTCTACGAGCAAATCGAACTCGACATCGCAATAGCCCCTACGCTCTTTTTTCAATTCACAATAGAAGACAGGAAAATTCATCAGGCGGGCAATGCGGTCGGCTCCGGTAATAAAGGCTGTCTCGTGCCCAAGAAAAGTTGTCCAGTACTTTTCTTTTCCACTAGGCCATTGGTCGGTTATCAAGCCCACCACCATCTTCTTGCCTTCCCGCCTCAACTTCACCAGCTCCCGGGCAGTGGAATGCTTGGGAACATTGTATCCGCCGAAGCGCCCGCGGATATGTTTGAACAATTCGTTAAGGGACTTGTCGCGCATGGGCTTATACACCTGCACGGGAATATCTTCGGGCTTCATAATGGCTCCCATCCCGATAATCCATTCATAGTTGGCATAATGCGGAATCATGAGAATGATGCCTCCATGCTTTTCGAGCATTTCCAGAAAGAGTTCTTTCTGTTGGTAGCGCATGCGGTGGGACAATTCGTCAAACGTCATTCGGAGGAGTTTAACATCCTCGAGCATGTAGTCGCATAGGTAATGATAGAAGCGGGTTTCGATATGGCGGCGTTCCTTCTGCGACTTCTCGGGAAAAGAAAGAGCCAGATTGTGACGAACCACCTTCAAGCGGTATCTGAAGACGAAACGCAACCAGAAATAAATAAAATCGGAAAGCAAGTACATCACTCTAAACGGCAGAAGAGCTACCAGCGACATGCCGCCATATACGAGCCAATAGATTATTTTCGATTTCATTCTGCGGATAAGATTAAGCCTTTCAATGCCGTTTTATCTTCATTAAACTCTCCCAGTCGCACAGGAACGACCCGATTGTCCAGCGACAAATCGGTTTCCACTTCCACGCGTATATAATTAGGTGTAAATCCATGCATAGGAGCTCCCGGTTTTGGTTTCTCCAGCAACACAGGCATGGTCTGTCCGGTGTGACGGGCGTAGAAAGCTTGTGTCTTCCCGTCCGACAAAGCCAGCAGGCGTTGGCTGCGCTGATGTTTCTCTTCCGGCGAGACGACGTGTTCTATCTTCAAAGCTTGCGTTCCGGGGCGTTCGGAGTAACTGAACACGTGGAGTTGCGTGACGTCCAATGCTGCCAGGAAGTTATATGCCTGCTCAAAATATTCCTCCGTCTCCCCGCGTGTTCCCACGATGACGTCCACTCCGATAAATGCATCGGGCATCACCTCTTTTATCTTCTTCACTTTAGAAGCAAACAGAGCTGTATCGTAACGGCGGCGCATAAGGCGGAGCACTTCGTCGCAACCGGATTGCAAAGGAATATGGAAATGGGGCATGAAGCTGCGCGAACGGGCAACGTATTCTATAATTTCATCGGTCAGCAAATTGGGCTCGATAGAGGAGATGCGGTAACGCTCGATACCTTCCACCTGGTCGAGAGCTTTTATAAGGTCAAAGAAGGTTTCGCCGGTTGATTTGCCGAAGTCGCCGATATTCACTCCCGTGAGCACAATTTCCCGTCCGCCCTCTTCGGCTGCGCGGCGCGCTTGTTCCACCATAGAAGCAATGGTGCCATTGCGGCTACGTCCGCGAGCAAAGGGAATGGTGCAATAGGAACAAAAGTAATCGCATCCATCCTGAACTTTCAGAAAGAAACGGGTACGGTCGCCCCTCGAGCACGAAGGGGCAAAAGAACGAATGTCTTTGGTAGCAGTGGCGTGGGCTTCGCCTTCTTCGTGCTTTTGAAGATTTCCCAAGTATTGAAGTATATCTTTTTTCTGTTCGGCGCCTAGAACAACGTCTACTCCTTCCATCTGTGCCACTTCATCCGCCTTCAATTGAGCGTAACATCCGGTAACCACTACAAAAGCTCCGGGATGTTGCTTGACCAGGCGGTGGATTGCCTGACGACATTTCTTATCGGCTACCTCCGTAACCGAACAGGTGTTTACCACACAAATATCCGCTTTTTCTCCTTTACGCGCTGTACGTATTCCCGCCTCACGCAGGACTTTGCCAATTGTTGAAGTCTCCGAAAAATTCAGTTTGCAGCCCAAAGTGTAATATACGGCTGTCTTATTCTGAAATATAGTAGTATCTATCATAATCTGTTATAAACGCATATTTAGTGCAAAGTTACACATTAATTCTTTGCAATTACTTTAAGAAACAAAAGTTTATTCCTATTTTTGCACAATTCATCAAAAAACGTGCAATGATAAAAGAGAATTTCATTAAACTGTATGAAAACAGTTTCCGCGAAAATTGGGAATTGCCTTGCTACACCGATTACGGTGAAGACGTTCATTATACCTACGGCGAAGTAGCCGAAGAGATAGCCCGTTTACATCTCGTATTCAAACATTGCAGCCTCCGCCGAGGAGACAAAATCGCCGTCATCGGCAAAAACAATGCCCATTGGTGCATCGCCTACATGGCTACTATCACCTACGGAGCCATCATCGTCCCTATCCTGCAAGATTTCCACGCTAATGATATTCATCACATCGTTTCCCACTCAGAATCAGTCTTTCTCTTCACCAGCGATTCTATCTGGGAGAACCTCGAAGAGGAAAAGCTAACAGGATTGCGGGCAGTTTTTTCGCTCACCGACTTTCGCTGCCTTCATCAACGGGATGGGGAAACTGTACAGAAATTCTTGAAACATCTGCCGGAAGAAATGGAATCTGCCTACCCTCACGGCTTCTCACGTGAGGAAGTGCACTATACCACTTTGTCCAACGACAAGGTGATGTTACTCAACTATACCTCCGGCACTACCGGTTTCAGCAAAGGAGTGATGTTGACAGGCAACAATCTGGCAGGAAATGTCACCTTTGGCATCCGAACAGAGTTATTAAAGAAGGGAGATAAAGTTCTTTCTTTTCTTCCGTTGGCTCATGCCTATGGTTGCGCCTTCGACTTCCTGACTGCTACCGCCGTAGGTACACATGTTACTTTGCTGGGAAAAGCTCCTTCTCCCAAGATTATCATGAAAGCTTTTGAAGAAGTGAAGCCAAACCTCATCATCACTGTTCCGCTCGTTATAGAAAAAATATATAAGAATGTTATCCACCCGCTTATCAGCAAAAAGGGCATGAAATGGGCATTGAGCATTCCTTTGCTGGACAACCAGATATACAGCCAGATACGTAAGAAACTGATTGATGCCCTGGGCGGCCGCTTCAAGGAAATCATCATTGGCGGTGCAGCCATGAACCCGGAAGTGGAGGAGTTCTTCTATAAAATCAAATTTCCTTTCACCATCGGTTATGGAATGACTGAGTGTGGCCCGCTCATTAGTTATGCCCCGTGGAATGAGTTTGTCCCTACTTCCTCCGGAAAGATTCTCGACATTATGGAAGCCCGCATATACAAAGAGAATCCCGAAGCTGAAACCGGCGAGATACAAGTAAGAGGTGAAAACGTGATGGCAGGCTATTACAAAAATCCCGAAGCAACAAAAGAGGTATTCACTGAAGATGGCTGGTTGAGAACGGGGGACCTCGGCACAATGGACGCTAACGGCAACATATATATCCGCGGCAGACTTAAAACAATGATTCTTAGCTCCAACGGACAAAATATATTTCCTGAAGAACTGGAAACACGGCTCAACAATATGCCTTTTATCCTCGAAAGCCTCGTCATCGAGCGAAACAAAAAACTTGTAGCCCTGGTGTATGCAGATTATGAAGCGCTGGATTCTCTGGGACTCAACAACCCCAAGAACCTGAAGACTATTATGGACGAGAACCTGAAAAACCTTAATAATAATGTAGCGGTTTATGAAAAAGTGAGCCAGATACAGCTTTATCCTACTGAATTTGAGAAGACTCCGAAGAGAAGCATCAAGAGGTATCTATATAACAGTATAGCAGAAGATTAGGGATGTTTTAAAACATGTTTCTAAACAAAAAGAAAGAATCTTCTAAAAAATTATATAAAAAAAGTAAGGCTTGCGAGAACAACGTATCTAAAAAGTACATACCTTTGCAGCGTTTTAATAAAGCAATTGATTGTATTATAGGTTTAAAAAGCAAAGAAAATGAAAAAATTAGTTTTGATGTTCGTAGCTATCGCAGCCGTATCATTGGCATCTTGTGGTAACAAAAAAGCAGCAAGCGAAACCGCAGCTGCCGACTCTATCCGTATCGCTGATTCAATCGCCGCTGTAGAAGCAGCAGCTCAGGAAGCAGCACAAGAAGCAACAGACACGCTGGCTACTGATAGCACAGCAACAACTGAAACTGTTGTAGCTGAATAAGCAAAACACAGTTAGTTAGAGAGAATTGAAAGTCTGACATGCTAAAGCATGGACAGACTTTTTTTATATCTTTCTCTCTACATATAATGCTACTTGGCATAGGAATTCTTCACAAAAGGAGCTTGCTGCAAATAATCCACACTTGCTTTCACACTCGCTTCCACCGGAATACTGTAACTTTCTATCTCTGCTACAATATGTTTCACTCCTGCTGTCTCTGCGTTTCTAAAGATAGCGTCGAAACCTACCATTCCGCTTTGCCCGATTTCCCGATGGTCCTTTATATGCAATATCTTGAATCTGCCGGGATACTTATTAAAGTAATCTACCGGACTGTTTTGTCCACGAACCACCCAATACACGTCCATCTGGAAAAAAACATATTCAGGATTAGTATGCTCTAGCATATAATCGTACATTACTTTGCCTTCTACCTTTTGAAACTCATGGGCATGATTGTGATAGCCGAATTGCAATCCTTGCTGCTGGCAACGCTTGCCTATCTCGTTATAATAGGCACAGTAAGTATCCAAATCCTTAAGTGTCTTAGGCACATCCATCCACGGGGCTACAATATAACTCATACCTGCTGACTTGTGGTCGGCAATGCACTGGTCCCACCATTGGAGAGACTTGGAGAAATCACCGGAAGCCAGTTCTTCTTGAGACAATCCTCTGGTACAATGAGAAGATACTACTTCCATCCCTGCCGATTCAACATCTTCCTTAAATTGCTGAGGAGTACGGTCGTAAAACTTACCATTATTATAATTGGCTGCTTCTACACCGGTATATCCCATTTTC
Organism: Bacteroides ovatus; assembly: GCA_030844565.1. Classification (GTDB taxonomy): domain Bacteria; phylum Bacteroidota; class Bacteroidia; order Bacteroidales; family Bacteroidaceae; genus Bacteroides; species Bacteroides ovatus_A. Next base: position 23,353 of record JAUUNK010000022.1, on the reverse strand, counting down.
GCTAATCTTTTAAGAAGGAAAAGGTAGGTGGTATCACATTTACCATCTTTATTATCTGCCTTATTCAATATATCTCTAACAGAATAGAGCTGAATGACCACTTCTTTTGCAGCTTTTCGTTTCGCATAGGAAACTTGAGCAAACGAAGCAGCCAGCAAAGCAACGAGTGCCCATAAATAAACTCGGTTTTTCATGTTATTCGATTTTTCTTCGGACACATCTTCCTACAGCATACACAGTGTATGCTATAGGAAAATATCTCCAAACGGATTATTTCATCATGCGATTAGTCTAAAACCTTCACACGAATGTTGCGGAACCAAACGTCGTCACCATGATCTTGGAATCCGATGAAACCTTCGTGATTGTCGCCACCGCAATTATTCAGCAACTGGAATGCCAACGGCCATTTATCTTCGCTGAACTTGCTTGCCTGCAACATATCAGTCCACTGTTTTGTCCACAAATGATATTCCACTACATTCTCATCATTTTGTCCGTGAACCACTGTGCCTTTGTAAACCATCACTTTAGCTTTGTTCCATTCTCCAAACGGTTTAGCATTCTGAGGTACAGCCGGAATCATATCATATAAAGAAGCCGACTGACGGTTGTTGTCCTTACCTAATTTTGCATCCGGATGATTGGCGTTGTCTAATACCTGATATTCGGGAGCAGAAATATAAATCGGCTCGAGCACGTCATTGCCGTCTTTATCTTTAGAAGTAACTTCCTGGGCTAAATACAAGATACCCGAGTTACCACCCTTAGAAATCTTCCATTCCAGTTCCAATTCGAAGTTCTTGAACTTATGGGCAAAAATTAAATCACCGCCGTCACCATCCTGGGCTTCGCCGCCTCCAGAACCATTGAATTTGATGCAGCCGTCTTCAATAGTCCATTTAGAAGGAACACGGTCTTTACCGTAGCCACGCCATCCGTTAAACGTTTTACCATCGAAGATAGTGATGTAGCCGTCTTTATCTATCGGCAATTTCAAGCTATCTGCTTCAGGTGCTTTCAGTGATTTGGAATAAGATACTGCTACTTCATCTGTCGTTTGCCCACCTTGTGCATTCCCGGATTTGTTACCACCACACGAAGCAAAAACTCCTGCTGCAAGGCAGCAACAAGCTAAAGGATAAAATACTCTTTTCATATTTATAACAATTTAATTCTCAGTTTTCTATTTTTAATTTATCTCGGCATATCGGGCAGTCTCCAGCCTTCACGATAGTTATGTTTCACCAATTCGGCAGCGAATTGTTTCGCATTTACCGGTTCTGTCCATGTCTTATCGAAGGTAGGATGTCCGTCGTGAATATTAAATCCGTCTTTTACACATGTACGGATGGTTTCCGTATCACTGATATTAGTAAAACACATATTCGCTCCATCCCATTCCAACGTCTTGTTCAAACCTTGCAAACGAATAGCCAATACACCCATCACTACCATTTCATTCATTGGTCCTGACTCGGAGAAATCAGCTTTAGTCATTACGCGGCTGGATTTGTCTTCCTTACAAGCACGCACCCAATCCATTTCGTGTCCACCGTTCATAGCATTAGGAACACGGCGACAAACTTTCGGAGCTTTAGGCACACGACCTGACAGCAAGAAAGGTTGCTGACCGTAGCATCCGCAAACCAAAGTATCTTTGGTTCCATGGAAAATCGTCAGACCACCACCAGGCCCCATCAACTGTTTGCCTTCAGGGAATCCTTTCGGACGTTCAGGCATCATACCGCCATCATACCAATGGATTTCAACCTCCGGCATTGCCACCTTCGGCATATTATCACGAGCGGGGAAAATCATTTTCACATGCTGGGCCTGCGGCGCACAAGCGTTCAACAGTAAGGTAGACGAACCTTCTACTTTCGTAGGATACCCCAGTTTCAAGGCTCTGAATGGTTGGTGCAAAATGTGGCAAGCCATATCACCCAACGCACCTGTTCCATAATCCCACCATCCACGCCAGTTCCAAGGATGATATACTTCATTGTACGGATTCATTTTAGCGGGACCCGTAAACAAATCCCAATTTAAAGTACTGGGAATGCGGTCTGCCTTTTGCGGAGCATTCAATCCTTGCGGCCAGATAGGACGGTCGGTAGCACATTCCACTTTAGTCACTTCACCGATTTCTCCATTCCAAATCCATTCGCACACCAAATCAGTACCTTCATCGGATGCCCCCTGATTACCCATCTGAGTAGCTACACCCGTAGAAGCAGCCAGCTTGGTCAACAAACGGGATTCATATACAGAGTGAGTCAAAGGCTTTTGGCAGAATACATGTTTACCCATTGTCATGGCATCAGCGGTAATGATGGCGTGAGTATGGTCTGCGGTAGCTATAATCACTCCATCAATGGACTTACCCATTTCATCGTACATCTTGCGGTAATCCCAATATTTTTTTGCTTTTGGAAATTCGTTGAACACACCTTTCGCATACTTCCAATCCACATCACAAAGAGCCACAATGTTTTCAGTGTTCTTCACATGATTAATATTGGCATGCCCCATACCACCAATACCTACGGCTGCAAGATTCAACCTGTCACTGGGTGGCACGTGTCCATGACTCATTCCTAAAATTGAACTTGGGGCAATCGTAATGCCCGCTAAAGCGAGAGCCCCCGTTTTGAGAAAATCTCTTCTCGAAATGTCTGACATAATTAGTTATTTTAAGGGTTAGTTATCTTTGGAAGATTACCATGCAGCAATCCATATCCATTTTTCATATTCTTTCTTCGTTCACGGATTTGTTCAAGAGTATGCAAATCACCAATAGCAGGCAAATCATGCTTACGTGCATCTTGAAGGAATTTCCACGCATACTCGGATGCCACAGCAGAATCACGCATCAATGGCAACCGGGGATTACGATGTCCGGTTTCGATAGAACCGGCAAATAAATTACATAATACATCAATATTCTTGCCCCCGAAAGATTTCTCTACCCGAAGCGTCTGGGTCACTCCGTGTAAATCGACTACAGCAGTATTAAAATCATGCGTCATACGCACAATACCTTTCGTTCCGATAATATCTACATACGAATTATGTGTCTGGTCTTTCGACAATTGCCCATAGACAAATCCTTGTGTAATATCAAACACCACTCCATTTTGGAATGTGCCATGACATTGTACCCACCATGGGTCTTTATAATTCCACATATTCACCCCTTGGGCATTCCAGGTTCTGTATTCACATCCGGCATACCAACGGGCTATATCTACATAGTGCATTCCACAATCATGAAAAGCGGGACCTTCGTATTCATGCCCTTCACCCGGCGCCAATCCGGGAGTCATGTGACAAATACGGATAATAGCCAACTCCCCTATCTCCCCCTCTTCAATGTATTCCTTCATCAGATTGTGGTACCACGAATTTCTCAAATATAAATTCACAGCAGAAAGCACATCGGAATGTTCAATCATATCTACTACCTTCCACTCATTCTCCATGGTGTCCGCCACCGGTTTCTCCGAAAGAATATGTTTGCCATAGCGAATAGCTTTTTCTATCTGCTCCATCCGGGAATCCGCCAGGGTGAAAAGTCCCACAACCTGCACACTTTCATCCTCAAAAATTTTTTGATTATCTTCTATTATCTGAGATTCGGGAGATAATTCCTTCGCTAATTGACGTGACTTACTATCGGTATCACAAATATAGGCAATATCCCATCGCCCGCTTTTTCGCATCGCCTCCCAATAGAATCTTCCCATCCTACCAAAACCGATTATTCCAACTTTAATCTTTGTGTCTACTGAAAACTGAGTGTTCATAAACATAGTGAATTTAAGTACAAACAATAGATAATTATCGGTTTTCTCCCCACCGCTTGACATGTGGAAAACCGATACCGCAAAACTAGCCAAATAAACAAGGGTTTGTTCGGCTTACACGGTTTTATGTAGATACTAAATTAAAGTTATCAACTGTAAATCAACTACTTATTTATTTCAGGAGAGTCAAAAAGTGTAGATGATTTGGAAAGAAGAAAATTCGGGAAATGACACTATTGTTGCTGAGTTGAACTAATTTTTATAACTTCATTTTCAAATTCATCCCTGTCCACAGCAGCTCTGTTTCTCATCTTCGTCCGATAGTTATAAACAGTACTTGTAGAGCAGCGGAGGAAATTGGCTATCTTCCCACTATCCGTAATGCCCAAACGCAGCAAAGCATAAATACGAAGTTCGCGGTTCAACAAAGCCCCCGGCTTTAAAACAATCTTTTCTTCTTCTTTCAGCAAAGCATTGAAGTCGGAAACAAATGTAGGATACAAACCCAAAAAGACTTTATCGAAACGGGTATATAAGGCATCTAGCTCTTCATCAATCAGGGCAGACGATTTCAGCTTCTTGATTAATTCATCGTAGTATTTATTAATAGCGATTTTATAAAGCACATTCTGGTACTTTTCCATTTTATGGATATAACTAAAACAGACATCGAAAAACTCGGCTATATACTGTTCTTTAATGTTATTGATTTCGCACAACTGGTTATTTTTCTCATTCAATTCGCTATTCATATTATTCAATTTGTCATTCAGCCGCAAGAGTTCCGCATTACTCTGTGCCAATGCCTGTTTTATTTTGAGAATCTTTTTCATCTGTACATAAATGAATGCTACCAACAGAATCAAAAGAAAAAGGATAATGCTAGTCGTAATAAGAAAAGTGGTAAGATTAGCCCTCGAATTAGATTGTTCCGTCTGATAAGCGGAATTGATAATAGAATAGAATTTATAGATTTCCATTGCCCGAAAGTGGATGCCGGAAGAAAGCACATCATCAATGGCAGCCTGCGTAAACTTAAAGGCATCAGCCAAATTGTTTTCTTCATACAATATCAATGCCAACGCCTGCAAAGAGGCAGTTTCGCGGGTAGCATTCTGAATATCCGCAATGGCAGATAACATATAATACTTCTTCGCATCCGCAGCTTCTCCAAAATGCTTGTACATCTGTGCATACGAGTGAGTTATCATCGCATAATGAGGAGAGCCCACTTCTTCTCCCTCCAATAGTTCATCTAGGATTTTCTTTGTTTTTGTAGAGTCACTCCCTCCGTAGTAGTAAGCTCTGGATAGTTTATAATCAAAAGAATTTTGCCCCAGCAAGGCAAACAGAGAATCTTGATAGGCTGCCCGTTGCCTTCCATATCGGTTGTGAGTGACTGAGATTGAATAATATTCCCAAAATCGCGAATAGGTTTCATAATAAACAGGCAAGAGCCTTTTAGGAAGTTCCGAGGTTTTTATATTTTCCAGAAGCAGTTCGGCATCCCTGTATCTTCCACACATGGCATAGAGAAGGCTCAACTGCAAAGACGATTCATATATCAGATAAGTCCTGTTCAACGTATGGGCAATCTCCAGGTTCCGATCTATATAATGAATGGCGGAATCGACCACAAACTTTTTATATTCGCCGTATAGCTGAAGATTAATTCTATACTCTCCTTCCAAAGATAAAGTAGGCACTTTCAACTTACTTTTAATTCGCTGGATGCGTGCCTCTTTCTTTTGAACGAAGATCGGCTTTTCGTCTATCATCCTGCGCAAAGAATCCGACAACAGCTTTAAATCATTGTTCGCATAAAGAATGCTGCTGATTCCCAAGGCAATCAGCAGGAATAAACACCTCTTCTTCTGAAAACAATACCGGATTCTCATATTATTAGCATAGCAGGAAAATAAAACAAAAAAGCGATTTATTCATCAGAACAAATCGCTTTTTGTATAATGAAGAAAATTTGCTCTTACTCTGCAACCACTTCGAAAGGAATTTCTACCGAAACTTCCTTGTGCAGTTTAATAATAGCTTTGTAATTGCCAACTTCTTTCACTGCGTCTTTCACTACGATAATCTTTCTATCAATTTCGTGACCCAGCTTAGCCAGTTCTTCAGCAATCTGAATGTTGCCAACAGAACCAAAGATAGTACCTGTTGAACTAACTTTTGTTGCAATAGTCAAAGATACGCCTTCCAATTTAGCAGCCATTGCTTCAGCATCTTTTTTGATTTTCTCAAGTTTGTGAGCGCGCTGTTTCAATTCTTCAGCCAACATTTTCTTTGCAGAAGGAGAAGCAATGATAGCTTTTCCGGTGGGAATTAAGTAATTACGACCGTATCCGGATTTCACGTTTACGATATCGTTCTTATAGCCCAAGTTTACTACGTCTTCTTTTAATATAATTTCCATACTTTTCCTCCTTCTTATTTCATCATGTCAGTTACATAAGGCAGCAATGCCAAGTGACGAGCTCTCTTCACAGCCTGCGCGATACGACGTTGGAACTTCAAAGAAGTACCTGTAATACGACGCGGAAGGATTTTTCCTTGTTCATTCAAGAATTTCTTCAAGAATTCAGGATCTTTGTAGTCGATATACCTAATACCACTCTTTTTGAAACGGCAGTATTTTTTCTTCTTAACATCTACTGACGGCGGAGTCAAATATCTGATTTCTGATTGAACTTGTTGTGCCATGATTAATCCTCCTTTTTGTTTGATTTAACACTTCTTCTCTTTGCAGCATATTCAGCAGCATACTTATCCATCTTGAAGGTTAAGAAACGGATAACGCGTTCGTCACGACGGAAATTCACTTCCAATTTGTCGATAACTGTAGGGTCTGCGTTGAACTCAATCAGTTGATAGAATCCTGTAGACTTTTTCTGGATAGGATAAGCCAGTTTCTTCAGTCCCCAGTTTTCCTCATTGATAATCTCAGCACCTTCTCCTTGAAGAATACCTTTGAATTTTTCTACCGCTTCCTTCATCTGAACATCAGATAAAACGGGAGTTAAAATGAAAACGGTTTCGTATTGATTCATACTCGTTTAATTAAAATAAATAATGTGTTTCTTTAAAATGCGGGTGCAAAGTTATAGATTTTATTTGGATTCACCAACATTTAATCTTTTTTTATATCCTAATGTAGGAATTCTCGGAGAAGAGGTTTACTTTTGCACGGTTGTTTAAACAATAATTTCATGATAGAACAATTTAACTTTGATATTCGACTCATCTTTGCCATATTGAATGGCAAGGTTTCTGCCGCCATTAACCGGAAACTCTATCGTAACTTCCGTCAAAACGGGCTAGAAATCAGTCCGGAACAATGGACGGTGTTGATTTTCTTATGGGAAAAGGACGGAGTCACACAACAAGAGTTGTGTAATGCAACTTTTAAAGACAAGCCAAGCATGACTCGTCTTATAGATAATATGGAAAGACAGCATCTCGTAGTGCGCATTTCCGACAAAAGAGACCGACGCACCAATCTAATTCATCTTACCAAAGACGGAAAAGAGCTGGAAGAAAAAGCACGCATCATAGCCAACCGCACTTTAAAAGAAGCGCTTCAAGGCATCACTGTGGAAGAGCTCAGCGTAAGTCAAGAGGTATTAAGAAAAATATTCTTTAATACTAAAGATTAGCATGCGCATACAACGAGGTGAAAAAGAAGAAAACTAACTATTTGAGCACTATAAGAGTTTTTTTGCAAAAATAATTTCGCCCGTTAAAGAATTATGCTTTAATTTGTGACTGGAATATAATAATCTATTAAAATACACACACATGAAAGGTTTATTAAAGAACTTAGGGTTGATATTAATCTTGATCGGAGTCATCATCCTGATTGTTTGTTCCCTAACAGGAAACGTAAACAACAATGCTATTTTGGGAACTTCTGCAGTTTTGGTTGTGCTAGGACTCATCTCTTATATTGTTATCAATAAAAGACTAACCGATTAGTTCATCGAAAGAGATTTAAAAAAGCCCGAAAGCAATGCTCCCGGGCTTTTTTATTTTCCCATAAAACTCTTCTCTAAATCAGGAGTCAGCTTCAGGGGTAATCAATTTATATCCTTTACCATGGATATTGATAATCTCGATAGAATCATCTTCTTTCAAGTGCTTGCGCAACTTCGTGATATACACGTCCATGCTACGGGCATTGAAATAGTTATCATCAATCCAGATGGTCTTCAAGGCAAAGTCACGTTGCAGAATTTCGTTGGCATGTGCACACAGCAAACCGAGCAGTTCAGATTCCTTCGTCGTCAGCTTAGTATTTTTGCCATCGCTTGATAGAATTTGTTTCTGGGTATCAAATGTAAACTTACCGATCTTGTAGATATTACTTTCTTTATTTTTCTTTCCACGAACCCGCCTTAGAATTGCTTCAATTCTGAAAGTAAGCTCTTCCATACTGAACGGTTTCGTGATATAATCATCGGCACCGATTTTGAATCCTTCGAGAATATCTTCTTTCAACGTTTTTGCGGTTAAGAAAATAATAGGAATTTCCGCGTTCACTGCACGAACGTCTTGTGCCAATGTGAATCCGTCTTTCTTAGGCATCATCACATCAAACACGCAGAGGTCATATTTATTTTTCAGGAAAGCTTTATATCCGGCTTCTCCATCAGGATACAACTCGGCAGAATAACCTTTCGCCTGTAAATATTCTCTCAAAAGCATGCCAAGATTCTCGTCATCCTCGCATAATAAAATACGCAGTTTCTCGTCCATATCATTAATTTTTTAATAAAGGTAATGCAATAATAAATTTAGTTCCTACATTCAGCTCACTTTCTGCCCGGATGGTTCCTTTATGATCTTGAATAATCTTCTTCACATAGGCCAGTCCCAGGCCGAAGCCTTTTACATCGTGCAGATTACCCGTATGCACGCGATAGAACTTATCAAATATCTTTTTCAAGTTTTCTTTCTTGATGCCCACACCGTTATCTTGTATTGAAATCATCAACTTGCCCGGTTCATTCCATGTCCTCACATTAAGCAACAAGTCTTCCTCAGGCTTCTTATATTTCACGGCATTATCCATCAGATTGAAAATTACATTTGTAATATGCATTTCATCTGCGAATATAACAGGATCGGTAGCCTCAAGGTTCGATGTGATCTTTCCATTATACCGTTCCACCTTCAGAGTAAATGTATTTATTACTCCGGTAATCAACTCATTCGCATCCAGTTCCTTCATCTTCAAGGTAGCTTTCTGTTTATCGAACATAGACATCTGAAGCACTTTCTCTACCTGGAATCTCAACCGCTTCGTCTCATCATTAATCACTCCCGAGATATGCTGGAACATCTGTGGAGATTTTCCTACGGCAGGATCTTTCAACATCTGGGCAGCCAGCGATATTGTTGAAATCGGCGTCTTGAACTCATGGGTCATGTTGTTGATAAAATCATTTTTCATCTCCGTAAGTCTCTTTTGACGGAAAACGATATAAATGGTAAATATAAACGTTATCAACAGCACGATAGTGAATATCAACGAAGGAATCATAAAGCTGATCGAATCGAAGATATAATCCTTCTTACCGGGGAAATGCACTTTCACGATGCTCATCTTTGCAGGCGGATCGTTCTGAAACAAGGGCTGTGCATAAGCATCGTTGCTCCCTTTCTCTTCGTAATCCGCACATCGATAAACTTCCCTTCCATCTTTGTCAATGACCGAAAAATGATAAGGCAACTCTATACCGTTATTAATAAGAGCGGACTTTAAATAATCGTCCAACTCCTTAAACCGTATCCTGTCGCCTATCGACTTATCACTAGCCCGAGATATCATCTGCCATGCCACCTCGTCGAGCAAGGCACGCTGATACATATACCGGTTTTTAATCGCTTCTACCAAGGATCTCGAGGTTTTAGGAATCGTCTTTGCGCCATGAAAGGGCGAAATCATCGCCTTAGGCAGCTCCGACGGCTTATTTGTCATCACATTTAGCTCGAAATCCGAGTATACCCTCCCATCGGGGGTTTTCACAAAACGCTGCGTTTGCTGAACCAGCTCCGTACTTTGCTGCACGGAAGAGTTGGCAGATAATGCCTTCCGTTCCGCTTCTGAAATATCTTCAATCAACCAACGCCGTGTCTCCGCATATTCCACATCCTTCGACACCTGAAACAAGCTGTGCTTCACTGAAGCATCAAATTGCTCCTTACGCATCTTTACCATTTCTTCTATATAGCTCACTTGCAGGTAGAGCAAACTAAGAAAGGAAAGACCCATTACAATACCTAATATCCAGATTGTTGACTTCTTCATAGCAACAAAATTAACACTCCCTAATTAACACTCCTAACGAATTAACCTGATTTAACCGCAAGTTCTCGTTAATTAACCGAAGAGAGCTATTTAGGTCGTATTCTGACGACTACAACAAAATGTAGGTCTCTTTGGTTTGCAAATTTAATAAAAAATTAATTCTTCTCCGAAGAGAAATCTATCTTTATTAATGCTTGTTAATTAAAAACCGCCATTCTTTTATTTAAAAAGGATGGCGGTTTTAACATTATAAGCGAAAAATGACTATTCTTCTGTCTGTTTTGCCTCAAAGTCTTTAATCAACTTATCTTGGACATCACTCGGTACAAGCTCGTAACTTGCAAACTTCATGATGAACGAAGCACGCCCGCCGGTCAAAGAACTCAAAGCTGTGGAGTACGAAGACATCTCTTTAAGAGGCACTTTTGCTACCAACTTCTCGAATCCCTTTTCACTGCTCATTCCCATAATCATGGCACGGCGTCCTTGGAGGTCACCCATTACATCGCCCATCTTATCCGAGGGAACAAACACTTCCACATCATAAATCGGTTCCAGAATTTTCGGACCGGCATTTTTAAAGGCTTCACTGAAAGCGTTTCGTCCGGCAAGCATAAAGGAGATTTCATTGGAATCCACCGGATGCATCTTTCCGTCATACACAATCACACGTACATCGCGGGCATAAGAACCCGTCAACGGTCCCTGTTCCATTCTCGACATAATACCTTTCAAAATAGCAGGCATAAACCGGGCATCAATGGAACCACCTACGATACTATTGATGAATACCAACTTCCCACCCCATTCCAATGGGATTTCTTCGGTACCCTTCACATTGATTTTGAATTCCTGTCCGTTGAACTTATAAATTTCAGGCACAGGCATACCTTCTTTATAAGGTTCGACAATCAAATGCACTTCACCAAACTGTCCGGCTCCACCGGATTGTTTCTTATGACGATAATCGGCACGGGCTGCTTTAGTGATTGTTTCGCGGTAAGGAATCTTCGGCTCTTCATATTTCACCTGAAGCTTTTCATTGTTTTCCAACCGCCATTTCAACGTACGTAAGTGGAATTCGCCTTGTCCGTGTACCAACGTCTGCTTCAACTCTTTCGACTGTTCGATCACCCAAGTCGGGTCTTCTTCGCGCATACGGTTGAGGATACTCATCATCTTCTCCACATCGGCTTCGTTAAGAGGCTTGATAGCACGTGAATACTTTGAATTCGGATATTTTATGAAGTTAAATTTATAATTGCAATCTTTGCCGTTCAGCGTATTCCCTGTCTTCACATCTTTAAGTTTCACCGCAGCGCCGATGTCACCAGCCTGCAATTCTTCTATCTTGATACGGTTGGAGCCAGCCACCACGTATATCTGAGCAATTCTTTCTTTCGAGCCTCGGTCGGCATTAAGCAAATCGTCGCCTTCGCGCACTCGCCCGCTCATCACTTTAAAGTAAGATACCTCGCCAATATGTGGTTCAACACTTGTCTTGAAGAAATAAAGAGATTCGGGACCATTCACATCCGGAGCCACTTCTTCTCCATCGGTATTTTTCACTTTCGGCATTTCCGAAACGAAAGGAACCACATTACCCAAGAATTCCATCAAGCGGCGTACTCCCATATCCTTGCCTGCACAGACACAGAATACTGGGAACATCCCTCGTGCAGCCAACCCTTTACGGATACCTTCACGCATTTCATCTTCCGAAAGGGAATCTTGTTCGAAGAACTTCTCCATCAACCCTTCATCATTCTCTGCTGCGGCTTCTACCAATGCTTTGTGCATTTCCATCGCCTTTTCCATCTCTTCGGCAGGAATATCTTCAATAGTAGGCGCGCCTCCTTCGGGCTTCCACGAATATTTTTTCATCAACAGCACATCAATCAGCGCATTGAATCCCGGTCCTGTACTAATAGGATATTGGATGGGAATCACCTTTGAACCATACGCTTCTTTCAACTGCTCGAGAATGTTATCATAATCGCATTTCTCGTTATCAAGCTGGTTGACGAGGAAAATAACAGGTTTATTCAGTTTTTCGGTGTAGCGGAAATGATTTTGTGTACCGACTTCTACGCCATATTGGCCATTGAGAAGGATAATTGCTGTATCGGTCACATTGAGGGCAGTAACTGTACTTCCAATAAAATCGTCCGAACCCGGACAATCTATCATATTTAATTTTTTATTGTTCCATTCCACGTGGAATACGGTAGAAAAAACAGAGTAGCCATATTCTTGCTCTACGGGGAAATAATCACTCACTGTGTTTTTAGCGGCAACAGTTCCGCGACGTTTTATAACACCACTCTCGAAAAGCATTGCTTCTACGAGAGTGGTTTTCCCAGAGCCAGAACTTCCCAATAAGGATATGTTCTTAATTTCATTAGTCTGATATACTTTCATGACATATAAGATTTAAATTGTAACAATAGATATGCGTTTCATATCTCCTTCAAAGTGGAGCGCAAAATAGGAAATAAAGCCAAGATAAACAACCATAGGGTAGATGTTACTAAACTATGTTTTGTAACACGATAACAAAATAACTCTTGATAAGTTCGATTGAACCCCTACTCTATAAACCTTACTTTCGCCTTATCGCGGGGCTTTGCTGCGGGAGTTTCATCCGGATAGCCGAAGGCGATAGCATATAATAATTCATGTTTCTCAGGCAAATCCAACCGCTTCATATATTCCGCAGCCGCAGATGAGTTCATGAAACGCACCGGACCTCCCAAGCAACAACTACCTATCCCCATCGACTGTGCCGTCAGAATCATATTCGCCCCCAAAAGACCGCAGTCCACTTGAGACAAATCGTAAGTGGTGTCATAAGCTATAAACACAACGGTGGGTGCATTATTGAATATATTCTTAAATCCGGGGCGTTCCGCCACCTTAGGATTCTCCTTTTTATAGATTTCAGTCAATCCGTTAATAAACTCCGGATTGTCTACCACCCGTACTTCCCATGATTGTTTTCCCATCCCATTGGGGGCATTGATTCCACATTCCAGAATGGTATTCATCTTTTCGCGTTCTACCGCCTCTGGTTTATACTTGCGTATACTCCGCCGCGCCATAATAGTTTCTATCACTTGATTTTGGTCACTTGCCGCCACTTTTTCTTCCATCACTTTATGCGAAGTATGCATCTTGCAACCACACAATCCCCATAAACTCACTCCTATTAATAATAAGTGCAATGCTTTCATACGTATTATTTATTAAGTTCTATTCCTTCTCATTTACAAATAAACCGTTTTCAGTCAGAATTCACAAATTTACTTCCTTAATTAAGCATAACTAGATGTTTCAGCAACTAGACCTGATAATTTTCCTTCCCCTCTCTTCCATAAAAGTGCATCCTCGTCTTAACAAAAAAAACAGATGGAAAATATACTTTCGTATACTTTCCATCTGTCAATAAAGGATAGCAATTAACTATACACCTTAATCTGATACCCCTGATTTCTTTTAGGTTATCACGCCACTTGCTTTTATTTACTTATTTTAAATGTACTTTAAAGTAGATTCCTGCAGAGAAATACTTGCATTGATTAAGCTCTCCCACCAGGTTAATGTGATCTTTCCAAATGGAATAGCTCATACCTATATTCACAGTCCGCGAGTCATACTCAGCCATAAAGTTTAACGGTGGGTGAAGAGCAGGTTGATAATTGATACCCACACAAGGGCCGTTGAGATGATAATCTTTCCGTTTATTATAGACATAGGCCAGATGAACGCCGAGTTCTCCGTAGAGATTGATATGTTTAGTGGCTGCAAGATAATAACGGTTATAGAAACCATTCCCTTTATTATAAGAAGGATTCTTTAGGGAACCTCCATTCCACGAATCACCCACTACATCATTTCCACCTATTACAATTTGGGGAGTCCATGGCCTCCACCAGCCTTCTTTCCACAGACGGAAACGAACGGAGAAGTTACGGTCCTGATTTATGAATTTGCCATAAGTGGAAGGTACCCAATATCCGTCCGAAAGAAATGGCTCTTCCTTTAATGCATTGTGTAATGTGCATGTATAGGCAACTTCCATCCAAGAGAAGAAGGTGATGTTCACGTAGTAGTTATAAGTATTATGTTTCAATCCAAGACCACGTTGGTTTAAATGGTAGGTCCCGTTGGATTGAATCCAACGCCTCCTTGGATTCAAACCAACAAAATATAGCTCTGTTCCTTACCGATTTTCTGCGCTAACTGTTTTAAAGTCAGTTTCAGGGCTTTGCGCCTGTCCCGCACTATATCCCCGTAATAGCACGCCATGGTCCTTTCATTGAAAGCCTCTTGGGATGGTATTCCGTGTTCTCCATATTTCTCATCAAGCAACTGGTTTGTTGTCTTGAGCTTTGCTAATTTCTTTTCATCCAACTTTATCATAACGCTAAATCTTTTAAAATTCGTATTGCTTTGGCTATTTTCTTATTATCGTCCTTTGTGGACTTCTTTAAGAAGTCTAACTTATCCTATATCCCCTTATCAAGGCTGTTGTAGAATTCACCACAACTTACTCTTGCCCTACCAAACGCACAGGCTTACTTTTCTGTTCCCATATATCTCCATTCGACATAGTAACTTTCACAGTAAATACATACTCATCGGTTTGTTGGGGAGTAATCATCAATTTACATATCCAGACAGGACCTATAAACATTTTATCTTTGAAATTCATGGAGGAAAGATTGCCTGCAAGAATAGCATAAGGAAAATCTGAAAAAGGAATATCTAAACGCTGATATCCTTCCTTATATCGCGTATAGTTATGCTTTACTACCCAACAAGGATATTCAAAAAGGACAAGGAAACCGCTACTGAGGTTACTACCTGAAGGAAAGTCCTGATTAAAATCCTTATCACAGGTTATTTCGATAGCTTGCAAAGGAATAGTAATTGCTTTAGGTCCACTTTCCCACAAGCCAAATCTCACCTTGGATTTAAAGCCTGTATCGCCTATCTGCTGAATGTACTTCTCATATATCTTTGGTCCCTGCGGAGCTATATTCTCAAATACTTCTATCCCGTCCACTTCAACGAAAGCTGAATATAGGAACATTATAGGGCGGATAAGTATCCGGTCCCTCATAACGACAAGAAAAGAAGAGAATATCCCTACTCTTTAATTTTAAATAAATGTTAAGTGAGAGCGCTATTTAGGGCAAACTTTCCTCTCTCGTAGAAATTTATAGAGCTATAACCGCCTTTTCCTCCGAAAAAGAATCTACTTTTGCAAATCATATTAAAACAAGGCAATTGCTATGGCAGGAATCTACATCCATATTCCCTTCTGCAAGACGAGATGTATTTACTGTGATTTCTATTCCACGATTCGCAGTGAGCTACGGACACGATATGTCCGTGCCCTCTGTCGTGAGCTGGAAATGCGGAAAGATTATCTGAAAGGGGAAGCGGTAGAGACTATCTATTTCGGGGGAGGCACGCCTTCTCAATTGAAAGAAGAGGACTTCAAACAAATATTTGAGACTATCGGGAAGCAATTCAGGATGGAAGATTGCCATGAAATCACATTAGAAGCGAATCCGGATGACCTGACGCCTGAATATGTCCGCATGCTTGCCGGATTGCCTTTCAACCGGATTAGTATGGGGATACAGACTTTCGACGATGGCATGCTAAAGCTACTCAACCGGAGGCATGATGTTGCAACAGCTATCGGTGCTGTGGAACGTTGTCGACAGGCAGGATTCGGGAATATCAGTATAGACCTTATTTATGGACTTCCGGGAGAGACATCCGAACGATGGAAAAGAGACCTCCAGCAAGCAGTGGAACTGAATGTGGAACACATATCGGCCTATCATCTTACGTATGAACAAGGTACACCTATTTACAATATGCTCCACCGCCACCAAGTACAGGAAGTAGACGAGGAAAGTAGCGTAACATTCTTCTCCATGCTAATAGATACCCTGCAAGCTGCCGGATATGAGCATTATGAGATTTCTAATTTCTGCCGACCGGGGAAATATTCGTACCACAATACGTCTTATTGGAAAGGGATTCCTTATCTGGGATGCGGCCCTTCCGCCCATTCTTTCAATGGGACGGACCGCGAATGGAATGTTTCTTCGATTAACGACTACCTGCAAGGTATTGAAAACGGGAAAAGGAACTACGAAAGGGAAGAACGCGACGAAGCTACCCGATACAATGAGTTTATCCTCACCTCGCTACGCACTAAATGGGGCCTTCCGCTGGAACGATTGAAACTGGAATTCGGAAACCGAATGTGGCAGTATTGCCTCGACATGGCTACTCCTTCTTTGCAAAACGGGAAGCTTACGGAACAAGATGGAAACCTCCGGCTCACCCGGGAAGGGATTTTTATATCAGACAGTATCATGAGCGACTTGCTCTGGGTGGAATAAACTCAAAAAAGACTGGTAGATGACCGAATCAGAAGTAAGAAAGCTATTACGGCAAATGAAGGAACTGGATTCCCAGACCGCCTTCCGTGATTTCTATAACCTCACTTACGACCGTCTCTTCCGCATTGCCTATTATTATGTGAAAGAGGAGGAAAGCTCACAGGAAATTGTCCTGGATGTCTTTGTTAAGCTGTGGGAGCAACGAAACACATTGCCCACTTTGCGAAACATTGAAGATTATTGCTTCATTCTGGTGAAGAATGCTTCGCTCAATTATCTGGAAAAAGAATCGAAACGCGCCGCCCTGTATACCCACACTCTTACTGAACCGCAGGAACAAAACGTTTCGCCCGAAGAAAAAATGATTAGTGAAGAGTTATTCGCCCTCTACGTCAAAGCACTCGACAGGTTACCTGAGCGTTGCCGGGAAGTATTTATTCGCATCCGTGAAGAGAAACAAAGCTATGCCGAAGTAGCAGAGGCATTAGACATTAGCATTAAGACGGTGGATGCCCAACTCCAAAAGGCAGTTAGCCGCCTGAAAGAGATTATCCGTAACAGTGACTTTAACTCCTAAAGGGACAACCACCCCTTATATCTTTCTAACTCCTTCCACCACTATTAACATTTATTTATTATATCAGCGTAGGGAGTTTCTTCCTCCCTCCTGTCTTTATGAGTGAATTTACCCAAAATAGGACGAAAAATGAAGTATAATGATATAGAATTAGACGAACTACTGGAAAGACTTATTGCCTCCACCCGCTCTCCACGAGGAAAGTTTGCAGCAGACACCAGCTATCTTCTGTTAAAAAAACGGCTAGCAGCCCGGAACAGACGTCTCTTCTTGAAACGAACAATAGCAGCGGCTGCAACCATTGCCTTGGTTTGCCTTTCGGTTTGGCTGGCATTCAACTATTCCCAATCATCTGCTTTACAAACAGTTTCTACTTTAGCAGAAACACGTACCCTACAATTACCGGACGGCACCTCCGTCATACTGAATCATTTCTCCTCACTCACCTACCCAAAACGTTTCTCTGCCGACCAGCGCAAAGTAACCCTACAGGGAGAAGCCTATTTTGAAGTAGCTAAAAGGAAAGAACACCCGTTTGTGGTCGAAGCGGAAGCTATCCAGGTGAAAGTGTTGGGTACCCATTTCAATATAGATGCTTATCCCGGCAATCCGGAGATACGCACCACGCTGCTTCAAGGCTCGGTAGCCGTGAGCCATCCCGGTACTTCTACTCAAGTGATGCTTAAACCAAACGAAATGGCTATATATAATAAGGTGAAAAAAACTATCCAACGGGAAAATGTGGAAAATGCAACCGAAGAGCTGGCATGGCAAAAAGGAGAGTTCATATTCAACCACCAGCCTTTGCAAGACATCGCCCGTGAACTGTCCAACTCCTTTGGCGTATCCATTCACATTCCGGACACGACTTTGCAAAACTACCACATTACGGCACGCTTCCCCAATCACGAGAGCCTCGATACAATTCTCTCTCTCTTGCAAAAAGCCGGCTATTTTAACTATTCACAAGATACTAACAAAATTATTCTTACGACTAAACCAGACTTAAAATGAAAGCAGCTATTCCAAACTGCCAGCACATCAGGACATGGTTCCTGATGTGTATGGCCTTCGTTTACCTGACGCACGCAGAAGCGCAAAACCCTCAAACCTTGCTCACACTCACTGTGCGCAACGCCAGTTTGGATGAGTTTGTGAAACTTATCCAGAATTCCACCGGCTATTCCTTTATTTATGGAGAAGAGGTGAAGCTAAACAAAAAGATTAACCTCAAAGTGAAGCAAATGCCTTTGCAAAAGGTACTCGACCAAGCTTTTGCAGGCGAAGCCGTGCAGTATGAGTTCAAGGGAAACTACATCTTCTTGCAAAAGAAAAAAGAAACAAAGCCCGTAAGCCGGAAGTATACTATTAGCGGATACGTGACGGACGGAACGTCTTCTGAGACGTTGATTGGAGCAAATATTGTTGAAAGTCGTCAACACCAAGGCACCACCACCAATCCTTACGGCTTTTATAGCATAACCCTCCCTGAAGGGGAAACTGCCTTGCGTTTTTCCTATTTGGGATATGAAAGCCGGAATTATTCCTTTTCCCTGCAACGCGATACCTTGCTCAACATCCGGTTGAAGGACAACACCAACCAGCTCGGAGAAGTAGTGATCCTCTCAGACAAGAAAGAGGCGGGTATGCTCGCCACGCAGATGAGCGCCAGCGAGATTCCCATGGCTCAAATCAAGAACACACCAGGCATACTCGGCGAAGCGGATTTGATGAAAACCATCCAACTGATGCCTGGCGTACAAGCTGGGGTAGAAGGTTCCGCCGGTCTGTATGTACGTGGCGGCGGTCCCGACCAAAACCTGATTTTATTGGATGGAGTGCCCGTCTACAATGTAGACCACCTCTTCGGCTTCTTCTCTGTGTTTACTCCCGAAGCTGTGAAAAAAGTAACTCTATTTAAAAGTTCTTTCCCCGCTCGCTTCGGGGGGAGGCTTTCTTCGGTCATCGACGTACGCACCAACAATGGAGATATGAAAAAGTTTCATGGAGCTATGAGCATCGGCTTGCTCACCAGCAAATTTTATCTCGAAGGTCCTCTCATACGCGACCGAACATCCTTTCTTATCTCTGCCCGACGGTCGTATCTGGACTTGCTGGCAAAGCCTTTCATGCCAAATGACGAGAAGTTCAGCTATTATTTCTATGATGTTAATGCTAAAATTAACCATAAATTCTCCGACCGCAGTCGTCTGTTCCTGAACTTTTATAATGGGAAAGACCACTTCTCCACCGATTATAAAGATGGATATGAAGAGAACCAATCCAAGGACGGAGGAAAAATGAATT
Source organism: Bacteroides ovatus (assembly GCA_030844565.1). Classification (GTDB taxonomy): domain Bacteria; phylum Bacteroidota; class Bacteroidia; order Bacteroidales; family Bacteroidaceae; genus Bacteroides; species Bacteroides ovatus_A. The sequence continues at coordinate 3,910 of JAUUNK010000022.1, read as the reverse complement.
GGGGAAACACCATCGTTTCCGCCCGGTGGAACTATATCTTCAACAATCAACTGTTCAGCAACACCACTGTGGCCTACAATAAGTATTCATTCGATGTCGACGCATACACTTTTAGCCAATATACTGTATCCGGAGCCAACCATATTACCAATAAATACACTTCTAACTACTCCTCGGGCATCCGCGATTGGAGCTACCAGATAGATTTCGACTATAACCCCAACCCTAAACACCATATCAAGTTCGGGACAGAATATCTCTATCATAGTTTCCGTCCCGAAGTCACCACTTCCAAGATTTCGGATAAAATAGATAATCAGATGGCGCGGGACACTACATATCACAGTGTCTCAGACGGAAATATTCACGCCCATGAACTATCGGTCTATGCCGAAGATAACTATAAAATCACTTCACGAATGCGGCTCAACTTCGGTCTACACTTCTCTATGTTTCATGTGCAGGAGAAAAGTTATTTCTCCCTCCAGCCTCGCATATCGGCGCGCTATCAATGGACACGGAACATTGCCCTGAAAGCTTCCTACACTCAAATGAGCCAATACGTCCATCTTCTCTCTTCCATGCCTATCGCTATGCCCACTGATTTGTGGGTACCGGTGACCCAAAAGGTTAAACCGATGAAATCCAACCAATATTCATTGGGAGCCTACTACACGGGCTTGCAGGGATGGGAATTTTCTGTAGAAAGTTATTATAAAGACATGCACCATGTGCTTGAATATAAAGAAGGCGTAAGCTTCTTCGGCTCTTCCGCCGGTTGGGAAAACAAAGTGGAAATGGGGCGGGGACGCTCCATGGGGATTGAATTCATGGTGCAAAAGACCCTCGGAAAAACTACCGGCTGGCTGGCATACACCCTGTCAAAAAGTGACCGTAAGTTTGCTAAAGGAGGCATCAACAACGGCGAACGCTTCCCCTACAAATATGACCGCCGACATAATATCAACCTGACCCTTAACCATAAATTTAGCAACCGGGTGGACATTGGTGCCTCTTGGGTGTTCTACACCGGAGGCACCAGCACCATCCCTGAGGAAAGAACCGCCGTCATACGCCCCCAAGGTGGGGACAGATGGAGTGGAAATTACAATTATTACCCGTCATACGGTTATTCCGGTACCATAGCTGATACTCCCCATGTAGAGGAAACTTCTTACGTGGAACATCGTAACAACTATCGCCTTCCCGCCAGCCATCGCCTGAACGTAGGTATCAACTTCCATAAAAAGACTAAGCATGGAATACGAACATGGAACATCAGTTTCTATAATCTGTATAATGCCATGAATCCCACTTTCGTATACCGTGGGTTCGATGACAACCGCAACAAGGCGGTCATCAAAAAGTACACCCTGTTACCTTTGATACCTTCTTTTACCTATTCATATAAATTCTAAAAACAACTCTTATGAAAACTTATACCCCTTATTATCTTCTAACCCTGATAATCCTACTCGCCGCATCTTGCGAAAATGATCTTCCCTTCAATCTCAAGGAGAATCCTCCTAAACTGGTGATGAACGCACTTATCAATGCAGACAGCCTGAGAAACCTTGTCTTCCTCAACCTCACCGGAAGAGAAAAGGCAGGGCATGTAAAGGGTGCCACCCTAGAAGTAAGAATCAACGGCGTATTGAAAGAAAGTGTACGCCCACTCCCTCCCGAATATGAAGGTGACCCGCAGTGCCGCTTCCGTATTACAGGAAAATTAACTCCTGGCGACATCGTGCAGCTTGACGCCCTGACCGATGATGGAGCCTATCATGCCTGGGCGGAAACCACCGTTCCCCAACGCCCCGAAGAAATAGAAAGTATAGATACGTTCCGCGTCTCCAATAAGCAAACAGGTTACAGCAAAGACTATCTGTGTTATAAAATAACCATTAAAGACCGTCCCGGCGAAACCAACTTCTACCGACTGGTGATGGACAAAAGAATCACTGTGAACTATTATGACGATGATACCCACTACACTGTACAGACTTTACATGACTACAGTTTTATCGACCGCGAAGACGTAGTGTTGACCGACGGACACCCCACCACCCAAGACGATGAAGACAACGGCATGTTCGACACAGTGAAAAACATCTATGGCGTCTTCGACGACTCTCGCTTTCGCAACACCTCTTATACAATGACAGTTTATAACAACACCGCTTTCTACGATTACACTTCCAACCATGTGACTACTGAAAAGATAGAAGTCGTTGTGCGCCTGCTCAGCATTGCCGAGCAGGAATACTATTATCTGAAAGCACTCAACTTTGTAGACTCCGACGCCTACGACGAAACAGTAAACGAACCTATCAAATACCCCAGTAATGTACAGGGCGGCACAGGATTAGTAAGCATCAGTACCGAAGTAAGCCGGACCATCACCATACAAGAATAGAAAGAGTAAATGAGTCGATATACCGGATTTAATACTAACTTTGCAGCCTAATTGAGCAAAAGCTATGTTTATTATCATCGGAATTATGCTCACAGGAATGCTGCTAGGCTACCTGCTGCGCAACAAAAAACTCTTATGGATACACAAAATAATCACTCTGCTCATCTGGCTACTTCTCTTTCTGTTGGGCATAGACGTAGGCGGCAATGAAACCATTGTCTCGAGCCTGCACACCCTGGGACTGGAAGCCGTACTCATCACCCTGGCTGCCGTCACCGGAAGTACCCTTGCAGCATGGGCACTTTGGTACTTATTATATATAAGGAATAAAAAGGAGGAAGCATGAAGGGGAGCTTGATTATCGTAGCATTTTTTGTCTTGGGCACCCTATGCGGGCTCTACCATCTTATTCCTTTCGACTTTGGCGGTAGTAACCTCAGCTTTTATGCTCTTTGCGGGCTAATGTTCTTTGTGGGACTCAGTATCGGCAACGACCCTAATACCCTGAAAAGTTTCCGTTCCCTCAATCCGCGTCTGGTCTTTTTGCCTGTGATGACGATAGCAGGCACCTTGGCAGGGTGTGCGCTGGCAGGGCTTTTCATGAGTCATCGCTCGCCATTGGATTGCATGGCAGTAGGAGCCGGCTTCGGCTACTACTCCCTTTCAAGCATCTTCATCACTGAGTACAAAGGTCCCGAACTGGGAACAATAGCTCTACTTTCTAACATCCTCCGGGAGCTTACCGCCCTTCTCGGCGCTCCGTTACTCGTGAAGTATTTCGGCAAACTGGCACCCATCTCCGTTGGGGGCGCCACTACTATGGACACCACTTTACCTATCATTACCCGCTACTCCGGACAGAAATTTGTCATCATTTCCATCTTCCACGGATTTGTAGTCGATTTCAGTGTACCCTTTCTCGTCACTTTCCTTTGCTCCTTATCATTTTAACAAAGAAACAACCATATAGAAATCATATTGCCGTTTTGTTTTCGCGCACACATTACCAACATATTTCATTTTTGCTCGTTTTTCCATCACTCAGCCTTAATTTTCTTGACCTATATCAAGAAAACACGTCTACAAGAGACTTTTTCTCTCGAATACTTTTATGCTATAAAACATATCCATACATTTGCACAGGTAAAAAGAAACACTAAGCGCTTAGCTAATTTTTCAATAGGTATTAGATTTAATAGATTAGTTTTTAGGTAACAATTAAAAAAGTAGGTATTATGAAAAGATTAGGATTAACATTAGTGGCAGCATTCTGCCTGGCTGCTACGATTTTTGCAGCAGGAAATCAGCCTACGACTGCAAAATGGGAAGGTAGTATTAACGTGAACAAACTTAGTAACTATCTAAGACTCAATTCTTCTCAATTGGAAGAAGTTGCCAACATCTGCAATTTTTTCACCACACAGATGTCGAAAGCGACTACTGCAAAGAAGAATCAGACAGAAAAATTGCGTGCAGCCGTTTATGGCAATCTCA
>JAUUNK010000257.1 GCA_030844565.1 Bacteroides ovatus | reverse complement strand
ATTGGAAACGCTCGTATTTCTCCGTACCTGCTTCCGTGCAGGTGCTTACTCCGTTAACGGTCATTCGTGTTGCCATAATCATCTATTTTTGAATGAATTTTTCTAAATACTTTTCCTGCACTCCGAGTGCTTCTGCATAGACACTCAATTGGGCAGCATAGTAGGTACGGTAGTAACTTCTCTCCATTTCGTTCTTGGATAATCCGATATGCGCCTTTATATCGTTCAAATGTCTTTTGACGATATACTTGTAGTAATGAAGTTTCCTCTTTCTGTCCATAATCGTTGCTTTTAATGGTCGTTAAAAATGTACTGACAGGACTCTGTTTTTCATTACCATTTCGGGGTTGCTCGTATAGCGTTGGTGAATCCAAAAGTGCCTGCGTCCGTAGCCGTAATGGAAGAACTTGTCAAGTTCGTGTTTTTCGGCAAACTCCTTTACACCCCGTCTTAACTGCTCCTCACTCGTTGTCAGAGTGAGGAGGTTCACAAATTCAAGAAACATCGTGGGGATTTTATCGTCCCACAAGCAAACCATGCTTTCAAATCTTACTTCCATGTTGTTCAATATTATAATTATAGGTTGATATTATGCTGCGTTCATCCGCTGACGGATAAGGCTCATGTTACTGTTCACAAGGGCGATGATGCGGTCGTGGTACTCGGTGTTCTCGTTGCATACGCCACGGCACTGCACCACCTCAAAGGTTTTCAGTGACACCTCCACCGTTTCTATGCGCCTGCCGTCTATCCGTGCGGAGAGTATCAGGGAATTTTTCCGATTGTGGTAGCCGCCCACACAATGGTGCATTAGCCTTCCTTCCGTTTCCATTTCCTCCACGCTTTCAATGACCTTGACAAGTATAAGGTTGTCAGAGAATGCAAGTCCGAAAAACATTCCTTTGGTTTTCAGATAATTCTTCTCGTCCTCAATCGCTTTCATGCGTTGCTGTTCCGTCCGTTCACGTTCCCTTTGTCGGTTGCGCCTTGCCACCAGCTTGTCGTGTTCGGATTTGAGGTCGGAGGGGCAGACGTACTTCGGGCTGTTCGTGTCCTTGCCGAAATGCCGCAGGAGGTCTATGGTGTCGCACCACATTGAGCCGTCCGAAATGGTGTAGCCGTTGCGGATACATATCTTCACGGATGCCCAATACCTCTCCATGTCGAAACGTGATGTCAGATAGTGGTGCAACATCGGGTATTGCCCTGCCTTCATAAGTGTTTCGGCTCGGCTGTCGGAAAGCAAGGCAGGGATGAGTCTGGTCGGCACTATGTCGTGGAAGTCACCGTCAAAGCCGTTCCTGCGCAATACGTCCAAAACCTTGGACTTGGGATATATCGGGGAATAGGCGATGTGGCGGTATGCCGCATTGTCGCTGCGGACTGCAAGCGGAGAGCCGAAGGAGAACGTGTCGATGTAGCGACCCAACACACGCTGTATGCCCACCACCGCCATGCGCCCTTGTGCGTTCCACCAATACTGCCCGATTTCAAGCGAATAAGGCTTTGCCTTACAGCCTTTCTCCATCTCCACGACAAGCAGGAACTTGCGCAGCACTTGGTATTCTCCGCTCGTGGTGAGGACGGTGAAATACTGCTTCTGCGGAAGTTTGCGCTCGAAAGTTTGGCGCACTTTCAGCCTTGCACCGCACTTGGGGCAGGTGCAGCTGTCGCTTGGCTCTGCCATAAGCCAGCCGTGTCCGCAGTCCATGCAGGTGGTGCGACCTTTCGGCAGTCGATAGGCGTAATGGTCTATGCACTCACGGAAAGCCCAATCCATTTGCCGTTTGGTTATCGGACGAAGGCTTTTGCTTTGGGCAAGCACAGCCTTTTCAAACTTGTTTCTCGGTTTCATGGTCAGAAGTCAAATAATGAGGGTTCTACTTTGGTTTCTTTCTTCGCTGTCGGCTTGTTGCGGTTCTGCAACTTGCGGAGTTCTTCCTCTTGGTATTGGCGGACGGCTTTCTGCCGTGCCTCCGCTTTTTCCTCCGCCGTGAGTTCCACAACGTGGTTCACCGCCACTTGGCATTGGATAGGCTTGCCCACCTCTATCTCGTTCTCGTCATAGTAATGCACGGCTTGTCCGTAAATCTCCCCGTCCGTGAAGCCGTTGCAACCACTGTTCTTCACATAGTTCAGAATGTAGGTGATGCAATCGTCCATGTTCTTGGCAGGGTTGCGGTAGTTCTTGGCAAAGAGCGCATCTTCCGCTGCACGCTGCTCCAAATACATCTGTATCGTTCTCTTGAAATGGTCTGTTCCTTTCATATCGTCAAATTTTAGCTGGGTTGTCATTCAGATAAAGTATGTCGCAGTCCTCCACTTCGGCAGGTAGTCCGAAAAGTGGATAGTATGAGAAGTACGGCTGTGCGTTGCCGTCCATGTCCGTGAGGGGCGAAACGATTTGCACCTGCCAATCGCTTGTCCATTTGTCTATCAAGCGGACTTCTTCCTCCGTCAGCCCCGCCCGGTCACCGCCCGTAAGGTAACACAAGCTCCATGTAGGTATCTTTTCCGTTGTCTTGTTCATATCGCTGTCATTTTAGATTGTCTGTTTCAGTATTCCTCTCCAATAGGTCGGCTCAACCTCGCTCAAAAGGAAGTCCATGAAGTCCTTTCGTGCGTCCTTGTTCAGTTCTCGGTAGAGTTCACGGAACACGGATATGTTGCCGTTGATGTACGTTTCCACCATATACACGAAGATGTTGTCCACCTCGTAATATCTGCACTGCTGTTCTACTGTCTTGCTGCTTCTCTTTGCCATGTCGGTAGGGGTTAAAGGGTAAATAACCAAAGAATAAATCCGAAGAAGGCGATAGTGGAAAGGATAGCCACGATTACGCCTATCGCCACTCGGAACACTCCGTTTACAATCTCCATGATGATGTCCCAAAGGATGCCGAACATCCCGAAGGCGGTGCGCACCATCAAGCCGCATATCGCAAGCCCTATGTACTGCGCCATTTGTCTGAAATTTGCCGTTGCCGTCATATTTTCGCTGTTTTTGATTTTTTGTTTTTTAATGCGGATTCAAGAGCTGAGGGAGTTGAGTTTCAAACTATCTATCTGCCTCTCGTTTATCCGACATTTTTTTAATGCGTCTTTCTGTCGCATCGGTCGTTCTCGTTTCGGGTGCTTGAAAAGGTAGGGATTAGGGAATGCAAGGTTTTTCGGCCAAAATACTACCCGCAGGGCTGGAGATTTTTGCCGGAAACAGGAGGCTTGACCTTGCTTTCCCGTCCAATCCCGGAGTTACCTTTGCGCCCAGAACGGAAATGACTGCCTGATGCGGCCCACTGAAAGGCGCGAAAATGGAGGTAAACGGAAGTGGAGGCAGATTAGACAGGAAAAACTTCAAAAGAGAAATCCGTAAAAAGAAGAAGCCTCAAAGGAAAAGGAATATCGCCGGAAGCGTGAAACCGGGCAAACCACATGCAAGGAAGTATGATTTTATATGTTCGGCCAGACTTGTCAGATCGGGCGGATAAAATCATTCTTCCCGGTTTGCCTGCTGTGGGTGACGGCTTGTGCCATTCATGGGCAAGCGGTCATGCACGGCTTTCCGCTTACGGCTCAAAGGAACAGCAAAAAAGAAAAAGTCCTCTGAAAATCCGTAAAAGCACCTCCTTGGCATAAGCGCAAAAAGAAATGGGCCTCGCGTCATAAGTCTGAAACGATAATCGCTCGTTCAGGCGTGACGCAAAGCCCTTTTCTCCGCTTATGCGGTAGTCGGCATACGGTCGTCCAAAATCCTTTTGGGCGATGGTGTACCGACGGACAAAACCGCTTTTACGGAAAAGCCCGCAAAAATAAGGTGAAAAAATCAGGGAGATTTTGTCTTAATCTCCCGTTTTATTTGTACTTTTGCACTTGAAGAGTTCTTTGAAGGTTACGCAACGTGCAGAAGGATGATGCAGTAGATAACTAACTAAATCGTAACCTATTACCATAATGAGCGGATAATGCATGCTCATTTTCAATATCTTAGACCTTTCTCATAACTTCCGATTACAATAAATACAAGAATCAGAAAATAGTTTAATCAATATGCAATCATTTCTCCAACTAGTCGCTCATGATTTATATACCAAGATAGGAAACGACCTGTCACGTACGGTACTCGTTTTCCCTAATAAACGTGCTAACTTGTTCTTCAATGAATATTTAGCAGGAGAATCCGATAAACCGATCTGGTCACCAGCTGCCATGAGTATCAGCGACCTGTTTCAGAAACTATCCGTACAGAAAAGCGGCGATCCTATTCGATTGGTCTGCGAACTTTATAAAGTGTTCAAAGAGGAAACACGGAGTCAGGAAACATTGGACGATTTCTACTTCTGGGGCGAATTGTTGATTAGTGATTTTGATGATGTAGATAAGAATATGGTCGATGCCGACAAATTATTCAGCAATCTACAAGATTTGAAAAATCTGATGGATGACTATGAATTCCTTGACAAAGAGCAGGAAGAAGCCATACAACAGTTTTTTCAGAATTTCTCCATTGAAAAACGGACCGAACTAAAAGAAAAATTTATTTCCCTTTGGGACAAGCTAGGTACTATCTACCATCGTTACCGTGCGAACCTGACAGAGTTAGGCATTGCTTACGAAGGCATGCTCTACCGGAACGTGATCGAACAACTCGATACCGACCAACTCAAATACGACAAATACATATTTGTCGGGTTCAATGTTTTGAACAAAGTAGAAAGTGACTTTTTCAGAAAACTGAAAGATGCGGGCAAGGCACTCTTCTATTGGGACTATGATATCTTCTACACCCAACAAATCAAAAAACATGAGGCCGGAGAATTCCTGAAACGTAATCTCGAGGAATTTCCGAACGAACTCCCGGAAAGCTTTTTCAACACCTTTAAAGAACCGAAGAAAATACGTTATATTTCCGCTTCTACCGAGAATGCCCAAGCACGTTTCCTTCCCGGATGGATTAAGGCGATAACAAACGATCATTCACAAATTACCGTAGAAAAGGAAAAAGAAAATGCTGTAGTGCTTTGTAATGAAGCTCTGTTGCTTCCCGTACTTCATTCCATTCCGCAGGAAGTGAAGAATGTCAATATCACCATGGGATTCCCATTGGCTCAAACTCCTGTTTATAGCTTTATCAATGCCGTAATGGAACTGCAAACCAATGGTTACCGCTCCGATACCGGCCGATTCACTTACGAGGCAGTATCCGCCATATTGAAGCATCCCTATACCCAGCAATTATCATCCCATGCCGGTCCCCTGGAACGTGAACTGACCCAAACAAACCGTTTTTATCCACTTCCGTCAGAACTTAAACAGGATGATTTTCTAACTACCCTCTTCACTCCCCGTAATGGTATAAAAGAACTATGCGATTATCTGATCGAATTAATCAAAAACATTTCAACCATTTATCGGAAAGAAGGAGAATACAATGATATCTTCAATCAACTATATAGAGAATCGCTCTTTCAAAGCCATACCAAAATCAACCGTCTCTACAGTTTGATTGAAAGCGGAGAACTAAATATACGCACCGATACTCTGAAACGACTGATTACCAAAGTACTGACATCTTCTAACATTCCTTTCCACGGAGAACCTGCTATCGGAATGCAAGTCATGGGAGTATTGGAAACACGTAATCTGGACTTCCGGAATCTCATTATATTGTCTCTCAACGAAGGACAACTTCCAAAATCCGGAGGAGATTCCTCTTTTATTCCCTATAATCTCCGGAAAGCATTTGGCATGACCACTATCGAACACAAAAATGCAGTGTATGCCTACTACTTTTATCGACTGATACAACGGGCAGAGAATATCACGCTACTCTACAATACTTCTTCGGACGGTCTCAACCGTGGAGAAGAATCCCGCTTCATGCTGCAATTACTTGTAGAAGGTCCACATGATATCACTCGCGAGTATCTGGAAGCCGGACAATCTCCGCAAAGTACCCAAGAGATACGAGTAGAAAAAACACCTGAAGTACTAAGACGAATCTATCGTGCTTACGATAGCACTCATCCAAATTCACTGGTTCTCTCTCCTTCCGCCCTTAATGCTTATCTGGATTGCCGGTTGAGATTCTACTACCGCTATGTAGCGGGCTTGAAAACACCGGACGAAGTGAGTGCTGAAATTGATTCCGCTCTATTCGGAACCATTTTCCACCTCTCCGCCCAATTAGCATACACCGACCTGACTGCAACCGGAAAAACGATACAGAAAGAAGATCTTGAACGCTTATTACGCAATGACGTGAAGCTACAAAGCTACGTTGACCAAGCCTTCAAAAAAGAATTATTCAAAGTTTCTCCCGAAGAAAAACCGGAATATAACGGCATACAACTTATCAACTCCAAAGTAATTGTTTCCTATCTGAAACAATTGCTGCGTAACGACCTTCAATATACTCCTTTCGAAATGGTCGCTATGGAAAAGAAAGTTTCAGAAGAGATTACTATACAAACAGGACAAGGACCGTTCACTCTCCGTCTGGGTGGCACAATCGACCGTATGGATGCAAAAGAAAGTACCCTGCGGATTGTTGACTACAAAACAGGAGGAAGCCCTAAAATACCTGCTAATATCGAGCAACTGTTCACCCCATCGGAAACACGCCCGAACTATATCTTCCAGACTTTTCTGTATGCTGCTATCATGAGCCGGCAACAATCGTTAATGGTAGCTCCTGCTCTGCTCTACATCCACCGGGCAGCATCGGAAAACTATTCGCCTGTTATTGAAATGGGAGAACCTCGTAAACCGAAAATACCGGTAAACAACTTCGCTTTCTTTGAAGATGAATTCCGTGAACGCCTGCAAACATTATTAGAAGAAATATTCAGCGAAGAAGAGCCTTTTACGCAGACAGAAGATACTAAAAAATGTTCGTATTGCGATTTTAAGGCTATCTGCAAACGATAAACCGAAAATAGAATATACCAATTAAATAAGGGCACGATTTACATATTCATGCAAACCGTGCCCTTATTATTTCTAGTCGTATTATCTATAGTTATCTTATTTCTCCAACAATGGAATTGAGAAACTAAATGTAGACCCGTCTCCCTTCTTTGAAGTAAACCAAAGTTTACCGCCATTTTTGACAACAAAGTCCTGACACAATAACAATCCGAGTCCCGAACCTTCTTCATTGT
>JAUUNK010000256.1 GCA_030844565.1 Bacteroides ovatus | reverse complement strand
TGGTGCTGCTTGCATTGTTTGTCATCTTATAAGTTTCGCAAGCCGAACCCGGAAAGAGGATCAGATGTCCGTCTCCGTCCAGTGCTTTTCTGCCGCGACGGGATGCCAACAGGCGGTAATGTTCGTCAAAAAAGGTCAACGCCTTTTCAATCAAAGGTATATAAGGAGTTATATCTGCACCGGCATAATTCTTTGTTTCCAATATCATCTGACAGAATTCGAGAACGGTATCCCATTCATATTCCAACCACGCATTATATTCCAATCCTTTGTCGAACCATTGCGGACGCTTAAAGCCATACTCGGCAGGATTGGGCAAACCGAAGTTTTCTATCTGTTCGCAGAAACAAGCTCCCTCGTGTTGCCAATATACCCGGCTGCGCATTTCCGCATTTCCTAACATCCGGTTATAGAAATTGAACTGAGAAGGCATCATGTCGAAGTCACCGCTTTTCAGCATGGGCCAATAGACAAGGCGTTGATTTTGCGCTGTCATCGTCCCCCCGCCCCATTTACGATAGTCGGGAGTAAATGCCTGCTTCTCGTCCACATGACAAGGGTCGAAGGTAAACAATCCGCCATTAAACTTAGTCGGCACGCTGCCATACGCATTACATCCCAGCATATAACGGAAAAGTGTATAATTCCGCGTCATCTCCTCCGCTTCGCCCCGGGCTTCTATAAAGCTACGTTGCCAGAAAACCTCCCACCACGAGCGAGTACGCTTCTTATCTTGTGTCACTACACCGGAAGAAATCTTCCCCTGCGGCGCCACGCGTTGCAAGCCAGCCTGTAAACCCTGTTTCCATTGCTCCACCGATTCAGCCTGTTCAGTATGCAGAACTATGCAGAACTTATGTTTCCGCGCCGCTTTTGGTGAATGAAACTTCCAAGCCCTGTAATCAGTGCCGGCATACATTCCATCGGAAGTCCCTGCAAACTCCAGATTATCTCCCAGCAGACACCCGCCAAAAGTCAAATGTTTTAAAGGATTCATCAACTCGGACTTCACTCCCTCCATGCCTTGCTGGACCACCGCCACATCAAAGACCGTCTTCTCCGGATTACGGTGATAAAACAGCAACCGGTTCTTTGCCCCTCCAGACAATTCCACCACATCCGCTGCCGTCACAGTTCCCTTGGGAGGAGCCCATTTATAAGAACACTGCTGCCCCTCCCCTTTCCTGAGCAACCGTTCCTGATAGCGCCAATTCTCATAAAAGACTTCCGCCTGCACCGCCCCGGCACTCGCCACTTCTACATGTACCACCGGATGAAAAACATCCGCCCACACCTGTACCTGTGTACCTCCCGCCGAAATTTCCACAAACCCTTCTTTCAGCTTCAGTTCCTGCCGGAAATCCGGCGCCTCCTTAAAAGGATTCGGCGACAACCGCACCCGGAACCTACCCTGCTTCAACTGGCAATTATTCTCATCAAACGCCCCACTGCGGCTCAAATAAAACAGCACATCGCCATCTTCCACCCATACATTCATCCCAACATCTCCGCCGCCACAAGGCATCGACTCCGACGAATTGCGGCTAGGAGTGTCCCAAACGACATTAGCATGCCGCCCCCAAACAGCCGACACGCCAACCATGAACCACAACAAAATCCCCCCACCCTTCCAAATCCATCTCCTCATAATTCAAAATTAATAATTCATAATTCAAATTCATCCGACCGAAAAGAGCCCAACGGCAACCCGTCGCAATAAACATCTCCTTCCACATAATTCTCGAACCCGTAGCGGACAGCCACCGGATGAGGCACTTTGTCACTTTTCACATACATCTTGCTGCGTTGAATCCATGCCTTTGCAGGATAGAACACCTTGTCGGCGCCCGCCACCTGGAAATTTTTCGACTCGAAACAGTTCTTTCCGCTAATCCACATATTCGCACGTTCAAAGCTGACAATCACCGTATCATTCTTTATTTCAATGCTCTTATAATAAGGGCTTTCGCCGTTCACTCCTTCCACACCATACGTTTTCGTCAGGGCAAGAAGCGCCAGGCGTTCGCCGGCAACCTGTTTTTTGGCAGGGTGAATACCCGTTTCCATTCCGGCATCCAGCAACACAGCCATTCCCGTATTCGGCACGCGGTGTTCCACCTTTGCCTGTGCCTCGCGGAGATAAGCGGAGTTAATCACCTTTTTCCCTTTCTCAGTAATAATTCCATAATCATACGGAGCTATCTGGCAGTAGTAGAAAGGAAAATCCCCCTGCTTCCATTCGGCACGCCATCCGTTAATCAAGGCCGTAAACATATCTGCATACGTATGTGCACGGTTCCAGTTGTCCTCGCCCTGATACCAGATAACACCCCTCATCGTCATGCCGATCAACGGATGCAACATGCCATTGTAGAGCACAGTCGGTGTGCGGTTCTTGGATTTTATATCTGCTTCCGATTGAGGAATCCTGGCATCCGGAAAGGCTTTCAGCCAGTCGGCAGTCATCCATGCCTCACAAGCCGAACCGCCCCAGGCTGCTACTACCAGCCCCACGGGAACATCTAATATCTCATTGACAAGCCGCCCGAAATAATAAGCCGTCGCACTGAAATCACGCACGCTCACCGGAGTCGCTTCCTTCCACGAACCGGTCACATCGCTCTGGGGAGTAAAAGTGGAAGTCCGCTTCACCGTAAACAAACGGATTTTCGGATTCTTGCTACGCAGGATGTCCATATTCGCATTCTCCACCGGCTGATTCTTAAAACCCTTCATGGGCATTTCCATATTACTTTGCCCGGAACATAACCATAATTCTCCTACCAGTACATTGTTCAGCGTCTTTTTTGTCCCGTCGTCAAAAGTCACGGTGTAAGGACCTCCCGCTTCAGGAGTAGAGACAGACAGTTTCCATGCACCGCTTTTATCCGCTGTGGTCACATATTGCTTGCCGTTCCAGCCGGTAGTGACAGTTACTTTTTTATTGGGAGTCGCCGTTCCCCACAGATTGGCATTCGTTTGCTGCTGCATCACCATGCCATCGGAGAAGATGGCAGGCAACTTTACTTCCGCACGAACCGACAGGCAAGCTGCCAGCAGAAAGCTTGCCATCAGGGTGCTTGTTTTAAGTATTGAATTTCTCATTGCTATTTTTTTGTTAAAATCATTCTTTAGGAGTTAAGGAGTTAGAGGGAGATACTTAATGGTCCCAGTAGTCCTGCAGGCAATAGGGTCTTCTCTTGTCTCCGGTATTTTGCATTTGTCCAGATGCCTTCAAAAGGCGCTTTTCCTTCATCCGCTCCCTGGATAGCGTTTGCCCAGGTATTGGTCACTTCTATTTCGAGTTTGTTCACTCCTTTCTTTAAGGCTGCGGTAATATCGGCACGGTAGGGTGCTGTCCACACAGTGCCACAATCTACCCCATTGACACGGACAGTTGCCACGTCACATACTTTTCCCAGGTTCAGGTAAATACGTTGCTCTTTCTTTAATTTATTTTTCCAGCGGAAAGTAGTCTTATACGTCGCTGTCCCTGAATAATATCGAATCTGTTCATCCTCTTCTTTGCTCCAGTCGAACAAGGCTTTCCGGTTCACCGTCTTGCCGGTGGCTGCGAAAGTCACTACATATTCTTCCGGTTCCAAAGTTATATTTAAAGATTCTTCTTTCGTAACATTCTTCTTATTCGTAGGGAGAATATCTTTCGCAGGGTATACAATAAATACCGACTCATTCGGTTCAAGAGTCAGGGTGACTTCTGTACGGTTGTTTTTCTGTGCATACACCGGATGTGAGTTTATCTCACCCGTCACCGGATTCCAACATTCCGGTTTTCTTCCGTTGATGCGCATACTTGCGGTGATGGTACGTTTTTCTTCCCGCTGATTGGCAATAAAATAAATATCTCCTTGCTCTCCACGACGGTGAGTCCATGCAATGTCTTCGGGTACAATCAAATCGCGTTCCAATCCGTAAGCGGAAAAGTCTTCTTCCGTGTAGGGAAGAGAAGGAACCACGACTCCTGCTTTCTTCAAAGCTTCTATTTTTTCCTGCACTTCCGGCGACAACATCGGTTCGGGATTCATCGGGCGCGGAAGAGGCAACACCACTACTTTATAACCAGCTCCACCGGGCAACGTCATCCGCCCGTCCTCCGCCTTTGCCAGACGAAGCAGTGCATCCTTGTTAAAGCTGTCGTAGGCATATCCGCGCAGTGGATTTACCCACTTTTCAGGGTCCGCCATATTAGCGGAATGGGTGACACCCACAGGGCGTACACGCAAGGGCTGACCTTCGTTTGCCAAACGGACGCGTTCGCTTTCCACCCGTTCGGCGCCAAAAATACCCGGCAGAGAAGGAACCAAACGTTCCGGCAACACCGAGCGCCGGGGAACTTCTTCTCCTGTGAACACTGCAATATCCGCCACGGGATGCCCATATTGCAACAATGCCTGGCAGCGGGTCACATAGTCACAAAACGCCTTTGCTCCCCTATCCCACCAAGTCTGGTCGCGCTGGAAAAAAAGTCCGATGCCATCCAACGTCATACCGGGTTTACGGTCCAGCCACGGATTATGCACATAGACGTGGAAAAAGAGACGGTTGATACCCAAGGCGTAATTACGGTCCAGCAAAGGTTTCAGCATCCCCGGATGCTCGTTCCAGGTGCCGCGCACCTCGGTGAATCCTTCGGCTTGTATGATATTCTTTCCATAAATATGTGCTCCGCTGATAGCGTCGAGCATATCGTTCGGTTTATCGTGAGTAGGGCTGTTGAGCCAGAATTCTCCCATAGGAAGGTCTACTTTCTGGTAATGCAACAATCCGTCGCCCACCATAGTAGGCGCCACACATTCCGCCGAGAACTGACAGTCATATTCTTTGGCACAAACTGCCAATACCTGATAAAACACGTCCACCACCAACTCAGAAATAGTAGTACGTACATCCCGCAACACCTTTTCGCTTCGTTCGGCGCTCTCCAAAGGAATACCCGCCAGCAATGGCAAATAGGGCATCAAATCATATCCGCGACGCTTGCGGAACTCAGCCGCAAAATTATCACTCCAATTTTGGCTACCGCATTCCCAGCTATCCACATGCATATATTTCAATACACGACGTGCCACCTCGGGGTTGGTTTTGGCAAAAGCCTGCGCAAACCAGTTATCGAACTGTTTGCGTACCGCCTTCCCATTAAACTTATCGCATTCCAGACCTTTTCCTCCGCCTCCTGTAGCATTGGTGTGTCCTGTAGCGGTATGTCCCATGCGCAGCAACTTCCACTTTCCCTGAGGAAGCGTGGCAGTGAGCACACCCTCTTTCAACGCATCCGTCAAGTTGATGATTTGGGAAAGCGCGTAACAATCTTTCTTCCCTACTTCCTCTTCCTTGGTAGCCTCAGCCACGCGCCATACCAATCCGGCTTTGCCCTCCCATTGGTTCAGGCGAGCCTCACGATGCAGGCGAAGCTGTTTAATTTTCAGATTAGGTTTCCATTTAGCGGCATCCATATCTTCACTTCCCGGTTCGCTCCCCTCAGGAGTCCAGTAAAAACGGAAATACCGGGCAGTGGTAGCAGGGATGGCATGTGTAGAGTTTTCATCCGTATTCTGCCACCCCTGGCGGGCAGGCGTCAACTGTTTCACTAAACGGTAACTAACACCATCATCACTTGCCATCACTTTCAGCCGATGAGCCTGGTAATTATTTCCATTCAGCACAATCTCTATATTCCGGCAAGTGAAAGGTTGCTCATATTCATATTGGATATAACAAGGATAAGAAGAGCGAATCACTCCCACCGCATCCCTGTTGACAGTCTTTTTTGCATCCGCCTTACCCGGGGTGGAGAGGTCCACACAAGTAATCCTGGCAGGCATCTCGTCTGCCTCGTCCTCTATTACCGGCAAAGCGAACAGTGAAATATCTTCGTAATAATTTTCGTAAGCCTCGGGTCGCGGCAAACATAAATTGTTCAGTTTGCCCCCATTTACAATTGTATCGCTCCACACTACCTTCTGCATAGACTCCCTGGGTGTAATCCACAGTCCGCCGGCAAGAGCAAAGCCGTCACAGATATGCATACCCAACTTAAGTCCCAGACGGTCTGCCTCCTCCATGCTGAAACGCACCATTTCCCACCATTCCGGACTCAACTGCTGTGCTTTTCCTCCATACTGAGGACCCTCTTTCACACCTTTTATAGGCATCAGGTAAGTGCCTCCCAACCCCGCCTGTTTCATGGCTTCCAAATCCGCCGTAATACCTTCTTTGGATACGGCGCCAAACATCCAGTACCAGAATGTCCAAGGTTTTGCCTCGTCCGAGGGATGGAGAAACTGTTCGCGAAGCGGACGTTGTTGCTGCGACGGTTGTTGTGACGATTGCGCCCTACATGAAGGCACGACGCAGGCAACCCCCACGGCTAAAGTCAATATACGTGTTTTGATTCCGTTCTTCATTCCAATCTATTTTTGTAATGAAGACGAAAGAAAGGCAGATTTTGTACTCACTAAACCTCTTCTTTACCTTCTATCCCCTCTTGGCGGAAAAGGATACTAAAGTAGAGTTCCTTCACGGAAATATCTTCCGCCGGATTACCGATAGCAAGCACCCGTCGATTTTTATCTACCAGGAAAGTATGAAAGTGTTCTTCCCTTGGAAAGCGGTTTAGTTTATAAAAGAGATTGTCCTCGTCAATGCAAACCGGAAATTTAAAGTCTTCCTCTTTCAGCAAGCTAACCAGCTCTCCCCGATTCTCAGGATGCAGGAAAAACAAACAGGTCACCTCCCCGCTCGCCCGCACTTGCAGTTCCCGGAGAAAATCCTTCCATCCCTCCAGTCGCAAAGTATCCGCACTCTGGCAACATTCCGAATCCATATAAGTTACAATGGCATACTCAGTACGTTTTAATTCATACTTACGAACGTAATTTTCTCCAAAAGATTCGAATACGCTATCCACGGGATAGTAAATAGAACGTCCCTCCCAAGCTTGCTTCAACAGTTCTTGGCGCTGCATTGATTGGTTGCATGAGAATAGCACAAAAGCCAAACAGATATACAGTAAGTTTTTCATTCTGCCTTTTTCTCTTTAAGTTTATAGGTTTCTTTATTCTAAACCTTTACAAAAATAATAATTAAATAAGAAAACCCACAACAATTTCGAGGGCACTGAAAAAGTTCCTCACAGAGGCGATGCTTTAAAATTAATGGGCACA
>JAUUNK010000255.1 GCA_030844565.1 Bacteroides ovatus | reverse complement strand
TATGTGGAAGGCGATGCTGTATTGATAGCTACGGGACGCAAGCCCATGACCGAAGGATTGAATCTGGAAGCAGCAGGCATAGAAGTCAATTCTCGAGGAGCCATCATAGTGGACGAGCATCTACACACTAGCGTTCCTCATATCTGGGCAGCGGGAGATGTAAAAGGCGGCTTGCAATTCACCTATATTTCATACGATGATTTCCGCATCATCCGCGATGAACTTTTTGGCGATAACAAACGTAGCACAGCCGACCGAGAACCTGTATCATACTCTGTTTTTATCGATCCGCCCCTTGCCCGTATCGGATTAAATGAAGAAGAAGCCCGGCAAAAAGGATATTCCTTCAAAGTATCCCGGTTACCTGCCCTACAGATTGTGCGTTCACGCACTCTGAAAGAAACGGACGGTATGCTAAAGGCAATTATAGACACTCAAACGAATAGGATTTTAGGCTGTACGCTTTTCTGCGCTGATGCATCGGAAATTATTAATATCGTAGCTCTCGCTATGAAAGCAGACTTACCTTATACATTCCTGCGAGATTTCATCTTTACACATCCCAGCATGAGTGAAGGATTGAATGAATTGTTTGATATATAAATAAACAGTTACCGGGATTCGTCGAGAACCCCGGTAACTATTGGCATTTCTCTTTACGTAAGAAACAAAATGGAAAAAGTTACTATCATTTGAAACAAGATTCATATATTTGCATCCATTTTAAATAAATATTACGTGTACGAGCAATGAACCAAAAGACAAAACATCTGTGGTTTATCTTTTATAAAGACCAACTACTACTGGAAAAAAGAGACAGAAACTTCGATATTCCTTTTACTGAAGAACCTCCCATTCCTGTTCCTGAAGGAAAAACCATACATACGTTTACTACTCCCGAGGGAATAAACTGTAAGTTCTTTTACTTAGACAATCTTATACAAGAGACAGGAAGTTACGGTTATCTGGGCTTACGTGCCAGTTACGAAGTGTTACCACTCTCCCATTACCAAGCAGCCGGAAAAGCTTACGAAATACTTCATTGGGATCGCAATAGCCGCTTCTGTTCTGCATGTGGTACTCCTATGGAAGCCCAAGAACCTATCATGAAACAATGTCCCTCCTGTGGACAACAATCCTACCCTGCTATATCTACTGCTATCTTGGTATTAGTACGAAAAGGAAATTCTATCCTACTCGTACATGCCCGTAACTTCAAAGGTCCTTTTTATAGCCTCGTTGCCGGATTCTTGGAAACCGGAGAAACATTAGAGGAATGCGTAGCCCGGGAAGTAATGGAAGAAACCGGACTGGAAGTTAATCATATTACTTACTTCGGCAATCAACCTTGGCCTTACCCCAGTGGTTTGATGGTAGGCTTCATTGCCGACTATGCCGGAGGAGAAATTAAACTACAAGATGAGGAGTTGAGTGCCGGAGCCTTCTATACCAAAGAGAACCTACCGCAACTTCCCGGCAAACTAAGCCTGGCAAGGAAGATGATTGACTGGTGGCTCGAAAACTAAAGAGGTAGATACACTCACGTCTACTCCCCTTCAACTCTGCCAATATTGAAAGTGAACTTACAATGAAAGCAGGCCCCGAAACACGCACAAACTACAAACGAACAACTACGAATGAAACGAAACGCATTCACTCTAAAGCATCAAACCCTGTGTTTCGGAAACCTGCTTATGGCATTTACCTGATTCATGCACATAGAACAACCGCCACGAGAGAATGATTGAAAATAGGCCTTTAAAGAAAGCAAAAGAATCTTGTTTCTGAAGGAAAAGGGGGGGGAATAAAGTAGGAGATAAAGAAGAAAAGGAGTTAGAGGAGTTAAAGATGTATAGCAAAATGCTAACTCCCCAACTCCTCTAACTCCTAATTTATTTCGTAGTGTCGCCTTAGATACCCAGCGACTTCTTCATTGCTTCTACCTTCTCCATAGCTTGAGCATTGGCAGCATCGTAACAACCGCGACATTTCATCTCGCCCTTCACTTCGATATAGAATTTAATCTTCGGTTCTGTACCCGACGGACGGATAGAAACCTTACTTCCATCCTCAGTGAAATACTGGAGAACGTTGGATTTGTCCGGCATATCGATTTTTGTCACACGACCGTCTTGGTCGATTTGCTTCAGTGTCTGGAAGTCCTTCCACAAAACAACCTTTGAACCAGCCAGTTCACGAGGAGGATTGTTACGGAAATCAGTCATCATCT
This sequence comes from Bacteroides ovatus, assembly GCA_030844565.1. Lineage (GTDB taxonomy): Bacteria > Bacteroidota > Bacteroidia > Bacteroidales > Bacteroidaceae > Bacteroides > Bacteroides ovatus_A. The sequence goes on along the minus strand of JAUUNK010000255.1, from coordinate 5,046 downwards.
GCTTGATTTCTTCTGCACCACTCTTACCCGGCTTCACCACGTTCACAGTGAATTCTTTCGAGAATCCATATTCTACATAAATATCCATTAACAACTGATACAGCGTCTTACCGTTATCTTTCGCCCATGCAGCAATCTCAGCTATCAAGCAGCAAGCTGATACGGCATCTTTATCACGTACAAAGTCTTCTGCAAGGAATCCATAGCTTTCTTCACCACCACCGATATATACTTTCTTGCCTTCATTCAGACGGATTTCGCGTGCAATCCATTTGAAACCGGTGTAGCAGTCCATCATTTCAATGTGATTCTTATCGGCAATTTTCTTAATCAATTCCGTGGTCACAATGGTCTTCACTACAAATTCTTTTCCAGTCATCTTACCCAGTTTCGTATATTGAGTGATGATGTAGTACAGATATAGCAAGCAAGTTTGGTTACCATTCACCAGCATCCACTCGCCTTCATCGTTCTTGCAAGCAATGCCCACACGGTCGGCATCAGGATCAGAAGCCATCACCAGTTCGGCATCAATCTTCTTTGCCAAGTCCAAAGCCATTGTCAATGCTTCTGCATTTTCGGGATTCGGAGATACAACTGTGGGGAAGTTACCATCTTTAATCATCTGTTCGGGAACAGTATGTACATTCTCGAAACCCCACATCTTCAACGCGCGAGGAATCAACATCATACCAGTTCCATGAATCGGCGTGTAGACAATCTTCATATCCTTATGCCGTGCGATAGCTTCGGGGTCGATAGAGACAGTCTTCACCTTGTCCAAGTATACTTTATCTACGTCTTCTCCTATAATCTGAATCAGGTCGGGATTACCTTGGAACTTAATATCGGCAGCCGAACCAATCTTGTTCACTTCGTCAATGATACCTTTATCGTGTGGAGCCAACACTTGTGCGCCGTCGTCCCAATAAGCCTTGTAACCGTTGTATTCCTTCGGGTTGTGAGAAGCAGTAAGGATGATTCCGCTCTGGCAACCCAAATAACGAATAGCAAACGACATTTCAGGAGTAGGCCGCATATCGTCGAAAAGATATACCTTGATACCATTGGCAGAGAAAATATTTGCCGAAGTCTCAGCAAACAAACGACTGTTGTTACGACAATCGTGTCCCACTACTACGGAAATTTGCTCCAAATCCTTGAAGTTCTTCTTCAGATAGTTGGAAAGTCCTTGTGTAGCAGCACCCACGGTGTAGATATTCATACGGTTGCTACCCACACCCATAATGCCGCGCAGACCGCCTGTGCCAAATTCCAAATCTTTGTAAAAAGCTTCAATCAGTTCTGTCTTATCTTCGTTTGCCAACATTCTCTTTACCTCTGCCTGAGTTTCGGCATCGTATGCCGGGGTAAGCCATTTTTCGGCTTTCTCAGTTACCTGCTTAATAAGTTCCTGATTTTCCATTTCGATTAATATTTATTGGTTAATGATTCTATTAATTTTCTTCTCGAAGTCACAAATGTAAAAGAATAAGTTTATAATTCCTACTCTTTGGGAGAAATAAATTATTCTTCCGGCACTTTATACCTGTCCCCGGTCTGTTTTACGTATTCTTTCAGAAACTCTTTCGGGTAGCCGGGGCGAAGCACTCCCGCAGGCTGTCCGATAGAATTCCGTTCGAATCGCCCGTTCTTCGTTCGCTTCACTACTCCGTCATTGTATTTTACGACAAGAAACTCTCCCAGACGTTTCCAGGCGTCGCAAGTGCTTTGGGCAGTGATATTCGTATAGCGTGTAAGGAAAGCCTTCGCCTCCGCAGGATTTTTGGCATATAGTTTAGAAGCCGTATCTTCTAATCCCTCTTGTGCCTTGTGGAACGTGTTTTCCATTTCGGACTGAAGCGCACGTACATCTTGTATCATTAAGTTGTAGCGAGGATACACCATGTTGGACACCCAATTGAACAACCAGAAAGCGGAGTTCCAGGAAAAGGTGATATAATCTGCCCCGTCTATACGACTGTAAGCAACGGGTACTTCCGTAGTGCAGCAATATACGGGTACAAATACCGTCATGTTGGCATCATCCACGCCGAACCATAGCACGCCGCCGATAGGGTCGGGCTTGTGTGCACGCATCTGAGCCACAAACACGAAGCCTGTTTGCTGTGTAGAGATAGGGCGTTCGTTGAAATATTCTTTTCCGTCCACAGTGAAGTTCAGCGGCGAAAGACGATAAGGCGTTTTATAAGGACCTGCACCAAAATCGTTGCTAATATCCAGGGGTGTTTCCTCATAGTGGTCGCGCATGGCATTCTGGACGTCTTGCACAGAAAGTCTCCGGTTTGGCTTCACAAAGAGGGGCATTGGTTCTTCGGCCTTTCCAAGCACATAAGGTAAATACGCTTCTCCATGGTCAGTAAACATATTATAATAGCTCCACACACGCGCTTCACAGAAACGGCGGGCACTGAAATCAAGCGGAGCATACGCATCGGCAAAGCTAAAGTCTTTGTTGACCCCTGTAAAATATCCTTTCTCACGGGCAAAAGAAATGACATCCGGCGAATAGAGGCAGTTCTCCTTATCGTTCATATCGAAATGATGGATACGAGATTGGTTGGCATGAGCGGAAATACAATCGTCGGGCACACGGACAGCCACCCAAACAGCGCCGCGAATGCCGGGACCCTTTCCTATCATCTCCATAATCCACACCTCGTTAGGGTCGGCAATGGTAAAAGATTCTCCTTCACTGTAGTAACCATACTGCTGCACAAGGTCGGTCATCACCTTTATTGCTTCCCGAGCGCTACGCGAACGTTGCAAACCGATATAAATAAGGCTTCCATAATCAATGATACCTGTAGAATCCGCCAATTCGGAACGTCCTCCGAAAGTAGTTTCTCCGATGGTTACCTGATATTCGTTCATATTGCCGATAACGTTATATGTGCGACGTGCCTGTTCTATCTGTCCCAAGAACTTACCGGTGTCCCACTCGTAAATATCCATCATCGCACCCTTGGCATACGTGCCTGCCGGATAATGATAAAGCTCTCCGAAGAGTCCGTATGAATCGGCAGAATAAGATACAATGGTAGAACCGTCGGTAGAAGCGTTCTTTCCGACAATGAGGTTAGTACAGGCATAAATCTCCGTCACCGCCGCTATAAGGAAAGCGGCTAATAGAATGAATTTCTTCTTCATCGTTTATTTGCTTATCTATTTAATTATAATGTGAATGTTACCAGAAAAAAGTGTCGCGCACCACGGTTTCGTTACCGCAAAGATCGGTCACAGTCATCTCTACGGTATGTTTTCCACCTTTCTTTATTCTTCGCGGATTGAGTTCGCACACATAGTGCGGGCGCGTCAGATTGGGTCTACCAAATACGGCATATTTCCCGTCGATGGTTCCACGGTAAGAACGTATTCCCACGCCGGAATCTTTCAGCGTATAAACGACTTTCCCCGTACGCCCCCACGTTTGGGGACTAACAGACCGCACTACAGGCGGAACAGTATCGATGCCCACCGTATAAGTGGCGAGTTCGCGAATACGTGCTTTGAGGAAACCGTTCTCATAGGTAGCAGGCATACCATAACGACCTTTGGGCGTGATGCGCACCAGATAATATTTCGTAGAATCCGCCACAGGTTTATGACGCAATCCTATACTCAGTTCACACTCGCGATGGAGAGGGATAGGCTTGTCATTAAGTTGGTAAGTAAAAGCAACAGCTCCACTATCGGCTTGCACCCGGTAGTTGAGCACTGCGTCGTCATAGAGCATTCCTTGAGGAACCACCACAGTAAGCCCCGGCTCCTGCTTAAAATTGGTTTTATCCCAGCCCAGAAAATGTTTCTTCTTATATTTCAGCGTCTTCGGTAATTGCTTCTTGCCTCTCACCGTAAAGCCGTAATGTGAAGTATTACCAAAGGCATCTTTCAAGGTATATTTAAAATGATAGTCCCGCTCTTCGTTAATGGTGACCAGCCCTCGGTTTCCGTTCGAAGCTTTCAGCAGCCGCAATGTATTGCCCGGGTCAATAAAGGATTTCATATATTGTCCGTAAGTCCAGGAATTTATCATACGATTCTCTTCCTGTGAGAAACGGTCTACGGTGCTGCGAAATACTTCTTCACCGTCTACCTCGAGCACCACCGTATGAACGCCGTAACGATTGTGTACACCATCCATATAATCATACGCTTTGATAGCTGCTCCGATGACTCCCCACGCTTCAATGGGATGTTGGGGATGAACAGGGAAAATCTTAGGCGTCTGTCCTCCCGCCACCATTCCCCGGTCACGTTGGGGAAATAGCATAATCCCTTCCGCCTTGGGGGCAGTAGAATCTTTAATATGCCGAAGGAAGAAAGGTGCAGGATCTACATAATCACCCGTTTCATCTTCAAACACATCCAGATGCAAATGAGGTCCAAAAGAATATCCCGTGTTGCCGCTCCATGCAATCTGTTCTCCTGCTTTCACCGGATACTCTCCCGGTTCGGGAATAATTTCCACTTCATACGACTCTTGTTCATATTGCAAATCTTCTACTCTGCAGGCAATGGAGGGCATAAACTTGCTTAGGTGTCGGTTGATAGTAGTATAGCCGTTGTTATAGCGGACATCCAGCACATACCCCGAACCGTTTGTCACTCGTATACGGCAGATATATCCGTCTGCCAACGCTCTCACAGGCTTGCCGATGACTCCGCCTGTCTTGAAATCCAGTCCACCATGAAAGTGATTGGTTCGTATCTCTCCAAAGTTTCCGCTTAACGTAAGGGGAAAATCAAAAGGTGGTATAAAATTTGCCTGCTGCCTCTCTTGTGCATAGCCCTGAATGCCACAGGCAAGCATCAGCGCCAGTATATAATGTTTCATTTCAAGTACTCTTTTACTCCTGCAAATGTACAATTTTTCCATGTCTTTTCGGGGGAGAATAGTTGTTATTTTACATAAGATAAACTCTAATAAACAAATAGACCGTTACTCCATCCCTTTTTCATGGGAAAAACCCTGTCTTACACTGGGAAAGGTTGACTTAATAAAAGTTAATCATAATGAGTAAA
>JAUUNK010000254.1 GCA_030844565.1 Bacteroides ovatus | reverse complement strand
TGAATATATGGCATAAAAAATTGTGTATAAAGGGTAGCTTTCCAAGGCGGGGAATAGAGATAGTACCGCCTTTTAGTTTCAGGAGCAGGCCAAAAGGAAGAGCAACTTTAGGAGGGTAAAAGTCAACTTTTCGACCTTTTTAGTCAGTCCCGAACTGGCTTTCGCATTTCCGGTCCTTGGTTTATGCAATGTCCAGCCTTAGCTTTATCACTAGTTCAGCTAAACAGAAAGACTTTCAACGCTATGTATTATACACATAAAGATGCAGTATTACGGATATTTATGCACCTATTTTTAGAGCAAACTTTGGAATTAGAGAAGAAAAATGCATAAAATGATGTATAAAGATTCGACTATCGTCCTTATTTATGCATAAATACTAGTAGAATATACACTTTAGGATAGAAAGGTAGACTTCGTTGGTCGTAGAGGAAGGTCCCGTTGGTCGTAGAGGAAGGAATTTTTGGTCGCAGAGCAAGGACTATTTTTCCTTGAGAGTTCCGGTAATTTACCTTTTTCGGAGTCATTCTTATCTAGTTGACTTTTTTCTACGGCACAGAGAAAAGTAACAAATAGAAAGGATATAGTGCTATATAATTATATATAGATTAAATAGGGGCAATGATTGCAATAAACATATATCTATTTTACTCCAAATACTTTCAATCGGCTTTCTCGAAACGTCCTTTCCTTGCGTTTTTTAGGAAGTTCTCAAGCGACAGTGGGATTTAAGGACTTGTGCAACGTATATTTATGATATTTCTTAAATAATGCAGGTTTATGCATTATTCTCATTTATGAGATTGAGCAAACAGTCTGTTTGCCGTGCAACAAAGCATTCAGAAAGCTGACCAAGAGATCCTTATTTATGTCCGCCTCAAAAAGTTTTTTAAATGCGAAATCGGTATAGGGATTAAATTTCTAAGACTATTAGTTCAGAAAACAATAAAGAAATCCACTTCTCATATCTGCTTTTTAGAACGGGAGTCGTATCTTTGCACATCAAAAAATAAAAAAGACAATGTCATGAAGATATTTACAAGTAGCGTCATCAAGAAACTGGATGCCTATACAATAGAGAATGAACCAATTGCCTCAATCGATTTGATGGAACGTGCCGCACAGGCGTTGACGGATGCCATCACCCAGAGATGGGGAAAAGAAACGCCTGTGACTGTTTTTGCCGGACCAGGCAACAATGGAGGGGATGCTCTGGCGGTGGCACGCATGATGGCAGAACAGGGATACCAAGTGGAAGTATACCTCTTTAATACAAAAGGGCAACTTTCGCCGGATTGCCAGACCAATAAAGAACTGGTGGAAATGATGAGCGAAGTAAAGTTCAATGAAATAAGTACTCAGTTCGTACCCCCTACCCTCACAATGGAACATCTGGTTATTGACGGATTATTCGGTTCGGGACTCAACAAACCATTGAGCGGAGGGTTTGCGGCAGTGGTAAAGTATATTAATGCTTCTTCCGCTACGGTAGTGTCTATTGATATTCCTTCGGGGCTGATGGGAGAAGAAAATACTTTTAATATAAAGAGTAATATTGTGCGGGCGGACGTGACTTTCAGTCTGCAATTGCCTAAGCTGGCTTTTCTGTTTGCCGAAAATGCAGAATTTGTAGGAGAATGGGAATTACTGGATATTGGGCTGAGCGAAGAAGGAATAGAGGAGACCGAAACAAATTATGAGATGCTGGAGCACGAAGATATACGCTCGTATATTAAACCGCGTAAGCAATTTGCACATAAAGGAAACTTCGGGCATGCGTTGCTTATCGCCGGATCTAAAGGTATGGCGGGAGCTTCTGTCCTGTCGGCACGTGCATGCCTCCGGTCGGGAGTGGGCTTGCTCACGGTGCATGCGCCTATCTGCAACACTGTCATTCTGCAAACCTCTGTGGCTGAAGCAATGGTAGAGCAAGATGCCAGCGAAGAATGCTTTGCCTGCCCCACAGATACGGACGACTATCAAGCAATAGGCATCGGTCCGGGACTAGGACAGAGTGAAGAAACCGAAGCGGCTCTGCTTGAGCAACTCAGCAGTTGCCAGACACCGGTGGTGCTCGATGCAGATGCTTTGAACATTCTTGCCAACCACCGCCATGCCCTCACTCACCTCCCCAAAGGTTCTATCTTAACACCACACCCTAAAGAACTGGAACGGTTGGTGGGTAAATGCCAGGATTCGTATGAAAGACTTACTAAAGCTTCGGAACTTGCCCGCACTGCAAAAATACATATCATATTAAAAGGAGCTTATTCTGCTATCATAACTCCCCATGGAAAAATTTTCTTTAATCCAACCGGAAATCCCGGCATGGCTACGGGAGGCAGCGGAGACGTGCTGACAGGAATTATACTGGCTCTGCTTGCACAAGGATATACAACAGAAGAGGCTGCAAAAATAGGAACTTACATCCACGGTCTGGCTGGCGATTTTGCCCAAAAGAAGCAAGGCATGACGGCGCTGATTGCCGGAGACATCGTCAACTACCTGCCTATGGCATGGAGGCTTGTAAGCGAATAAAAGTTAAGAACTTACAGAAATACAAATAAGTTGATTAACTTTGTTTTCCAGAACCAGTTAAAAAGAATAAAACCGAAAAATGAAAAAACTGATTATACTCACAGGGCTGCTGATGGCAACTTCTGCCTATGCACAGACGGAAGTTACCATTGGCGTAACCCGCGGAAAAGACTATGGGGTGACCTACGCGCTTCCTAAAACTCAGATTGAAATTGAAGTCAGAGTGAACAAGGTGACTTACACACCGGGAGAATTTAGTAAATATGCAGAACGCTATTTACGATTATCCAACGTATCACCCGACCCGGAAGATTTTTGGGAATTATCCGCAGTAAAAGTAAGGTCAGTAGGTGTTCCTGACAACGAAAATACATATTTCGTCAAACTGAAAGACAAAACGGTAGCCCCGCTGATGGAGCTTACAGAGGATGGCATTGTGAAATCTATCAATATGCCGTTTAGCGGAAAGAAAGCTCCCGCCACTACTACTGTCACGTCTCCCAAGCAAAAACTAAATCCGCGCGATTTCCTCACAGAAGAAATCCTTATGGCAAGTTCTACGGCAAAGATGGCTGAACTTATCGCAAAAGAGATTTACAGCATCCGCGAAAGCAAGAATGCATTGCTACGCGGACAGGCGGATAACATGCCTCAGGACGGCGCACAATTAAAGCTTATGCTCGACAACCTGAATATGCAAGAGGAAGCCATGACAGAAATGTTCTCCGGCGTACTCAACAAAGAAGAGAAAATCTTCACTATCCGTCTGACTCCTAACAAAGAACTGAATAACGAGGTAGCCTTCCGCTTCTCTAAGAAATTGGGAATCGTAGCCAATAACGACCTGGCAGGAGCACCTATATACATCAGCCTGAGAAACATGAAAACAGTAACTATCCCCGAGGAAGACGGGAAGAAAAAAGTTGACGGTATTGCCTACAACGTGCCCGGAAAAGCATTAGTGACGTTGACCGAGGGAAAAAATATATTGTTTGATGAAGTGCTGCCTATAACTCAGTTCGGCACAGTAGAATATCTTGCACCCGTTCTTTTCAATAAGAACTCCACTATCAAAGTTCTTTTCAATCCTGAGACTGGCGGTCTCATTAAAGTGGACCGCGGAGAAGACGGAAAATAATATCAGTTGCCGGCAGGAATCAAAAACTTAATAAAACCGTCTTTCTGCAACTGCCACAAGTAAGTAGTTATTCTGGACTCGTAGCCCGTTTCTCCTTGGAAATGGTCTGCGAGTTTTTCTATAATCTCCCCTACGGTGCGTTTTCCGTCAATCGCTTCCCAGACAGCCGTACCATGTTTTTCGAGGTGTACATGAATATCCGCCGACAGCCCCGAGGGTTGCATCAACCGGCGCATCCATTCATATTTGAACCGGGGGAAGGCGATGACTATGCAGTCGCCTTCCTTCACGGTTGTTACATGCTCACAATGGCAGGGAATTACCTCCAGAAGATTTGTTTTCTCTTTTGCACCCATGTGATTTATTTCTGTATATTAGCTTTTTCCAATCCGTACTGTTTCTTACTATCTTCTACACGCAACATGAATGCCAGCACAATAGCCACCACTCCGAACACAGCAAAGATACACATCGGGAGTGTATAGTCATAGTCTACAATCTTACCCGCTTCATTCTTCACCGCAGCAAAATCATTGATGACCCATCCAATCAACAGCGGAACCATAGACAATCCGATGTTCTGGATATAGAAGATAATGGCATAAGCGGAGCCCAACTGCTTCATCGGTATAATTTTAGGAACCGAAGGCCACATGGCACTTGGAACGAGCGAGAAGGCAATGCCAAGAATAATCATTACGATAACGGCAAACCACCAGATGTTCAACAATGGCAATGCAAAAAGAACATGTACGATGGTAAGCATCACCGAACCTATAATCATCAACGTAGCCCCCCGCCCTATTCGGTCATACAAAGTGCCGAAAACAGGAGTCAACAGAATTGTTCCGAAAGGCAAAAGTGCAGGAATGAGCCCGGCGAACGATTCAGGTACGTGATATTTGAAAATCATTAGTTTGGTAGCAAACTTCAGGAAGGGGAAAACTCCGGCATAGAACATAAGACAAAGCAAGGTAATCAGCCAGAAACCCTTATTAGTAAAGATAAGCTTCAAGTCAGACATGCGGAACCCTTCTTCTTCTTTCTCTCCAGACTCCACCCGTACAGCAGCGACGGAAGCATCTTCTTTTTTGTCGAGCACACAATAAACCAGATAGAAAAGCAAACCTACGCACAAACCAATCGCTCCAAAGAGTATCGAATAGGAAACGTCTCCCATCATCCGTGCAATAGGTAGACTCACTCCTAATGCGATAGCTGTTCCGATACGTGCCATCGCTACTTGAAGTCCCATAGCCAAAGCTAATTCGCGCCCGGTAAACCATTTCACAATTATCTTGGATACTGTGATTCCGGTAATCTCACAACCCACTCCAAAGATAGCGAAACCTAATGAAGCGACAACCACTTGCATGTGCATGCCAAACATTGTGGCATCTCCAAAGTCAGTGCAAAGGGCATACCATTTAATAAGCGCACCTCCCAACATCAAGCTGGCAGACATCAAACCAGTGAAGCGTACTCCCATCTTATCCAGGATAATACCACCAAAGAAAAGCATGAGGAGGAACACATTGATGTACCCGTATGAACCGGAAAAGAATCCGTATTCCGTATCTTTCCAACCTTTGCAATCCACTGCTGAATCTATGGTCTTTTCTATAACGACTTCTGTCAAAGCGTATTTATAGGATACACTATCCGTAGGGATGATTCCACTTTTCAATGTTACATTGTCAACGGTTACATTCTGCACCGAATCTACAATCTCAAAGCATTTTCCACTAGTAAAAGACTTCTTCAATTCTTCGTCTGTGGTAGTGGCCAGCTTTTGTTCAAGCGTAGAAGAGGTAGTTCCGGCAATCATTTCCGCTTCGCGGATTTTGTGTACAAGTTCATCGGCAAGCATGGAAGTGCCGTCAGTAAAATACACAGTCATGCCTTTTTTGGTTAGCAGGTTGTCCAACGGGGACATAACATCCGTGAGGAAATAGCCGCACATCATTGTAAAGGAGACAATGAGCATGGCTGTCCACCGCGCCCAAGCTTTGTCGCTCAGTTTTCTTTGAATGGTTTCTGTCATATTTGTTAATTTTATGTTTCTTTGATGCTGACAAAGGTAATTAAATAAAAAATGCATCCCTAATATAGAGATGCATTTTCCTGGAAAAAAATAGCCTTCTAACCTGAATTATTCTCCGGTTGCAGGAGTTTCCGTCTGAGGAGTAGCCGACGCATCTGCAGGAGCGGCAGCATCAGTCTTAGGAGCTTCCGTACCGATAGGTAAATTATACGGGTTAGTTTGTTCTTCTTCTTTCGCCTGTTCCATAATTACGTCCTCTGTTTTAGAAGAAGTAGGAACGACGTAAGCTGTTGCAATGCTCATCACAACCATGAAGGCAGCGAGGCCCCACGTTGCTTTTTCAAGAAAATCAGTAGTCTTGCGCACGCCCATAATTGCATTGGAAGATGAGAAACCGGAAGCAAGGCCTCCGCCTTTAGAATTCTGAATCAACACAATGAAGCACATCAATATGGCTGCAATCACCATTAAGATAACGAATAATAAGTACATTTTTTGTTATTTTGATTTAGCGTTAATAATCAATTTCTCTAAAAATCTTATTTGGTCTGCAAAGTAAGCATTTTTTTTTGGATATTTCAAACTTAATTTTTTAATTATTTCAAGAGCCTTGGAATATCGCTTCTGTTTGATGTAGATTTTAGCCAAAGTCTCTGTAAAACAGCTATCATCCTCTTCTTCTTCCACAGTATTTTCACCGCTGCGCTCGTCCACGATAGCTTCTGCTTCTTCAAGCGGTTTCATACGTAGGGAAGGGGTATTTTCGCTTCGTTCGATAAATCCGTCAATAAGCTCATGCCCTCGCAACTTGGGTCCTTCTTCCTCGGGAATGTCAGATTCCATCTGCTCGTGCAACAGGTATGTCGTGTAGTCGGTGGAATAATCCAAATCTGTTTGCCCGGTAATCTCTTCGGGAACCGTAGCCAGGAAAGCATCGATCAGAGCCAACGTACGGTCTATCGTAGGCTCCTCTTCCAGTTCTACGGTCAACGTTTCCGCCAGGATTTCCGTTTTTTTTCTGGGAAGCAACTTATACCGGTCTCCCTCGATAAGCCTGAACAGAACCCTTCTGTCTGCTATGTGCAGAATCGACTTACGCAGTTCTGCTCCAAAATTAATATCATGCAATACATATAAATTCTTGAGATAGAGCAATCTTAAAGTCTGGAAATAAGGATAGCGTGCTATCAGGTTTCCTAACTCATAAAGCGTGTCTCTATTCAGCATTTCGGGATGCCGTATCCATTGCTGGAGGTTAACAGAAATCATCTAGTTTACCAGTTTGCTACAGTCGCGTTAAAAATCTGTTCAGTTATCTCTTTAGTCATTTGTGCTATCAAATCATCTTGCACCGCCGTCAACAACTGCGTAGAAGGATAGGTGCGGAAAGCAGAAAACTGTTGCTCAAAATCTTCCTTATGATTTGTATTGTTGACGTACCGGACGTTCACCGTGATAGTCAACTTCGTTTCCGAAGAATATCCATCAGCAGAAACAGCTTGGTTGTATTGGTTATAACCCGTAATTTCCCCCTCAATCTGCAAATCTGCATTTCGGTTTACCAGTTGCAGGCGGGTCTGCTGAACAAAAATGTCCTTCAAATCCTCATTAAACTTAGTTCCCAAAGGGGCA
>JAUUNK010000021.1 GCA_030844565.1 Bacteroides ovatus | reverse complement strand
CGTAAGCCAGCAGATTTACAGTCTGCCCCATTTGGCCACTCTGGTATTTGCCCTTAAATAAGTGGAGAGTGAAGAGTTGAAAGTTGAGAGTGTTTTTTCTTTTCTTTCTGGCTCTGTCCTGTTCTCCTTTATTTGTATTTTGTTCATCTTGAAGTTTCAAATATAGCGTGGAACTCTCAATTTTCCATTCTCAATTCTCCACTTCTTTTCGAGCCTCTTGTCGGATTCGAACCAACGACCCCGAGATTACAAATCACGTGCTCTGGCCAACTGAGCTAAAGAGGCATTCTAACTAAAAAATGCAACCGTCACGTTCTAACGCGAGCGAAACGGCTGCAAATTTAGTTATTTATTTCTTTCCCGCAAAATATTTGGGATTTTTTTATTTGCTACGTTGCTTTTCCTTGTATTTAACCAGCTGTTTACCGAGCGCTTCCACATCTAAATCAATTGCTTCTTCAAATGTATCGCATACTTTGCTTGCATAAAACTCCCCATTTGGGATAAATATTTTAATGCCCGCTTCCTTGTTTTCAGCAACTTCTGGTTTAACTACCTTTAATGACACCTCTACTTTCTTTATATCTTCGTAATATTTTTCCAACTTGGACACTTTCTTCTGAATAAATGCCTGCAATTGCTCTGACGCATCAAAGTGAATTGATTGAATTCTAATATCCATACTTACCTCCTTTTTTTAAGCCCTTGGATGGGCCTGTTTATAAACTTTTTTAAGTTCTTCAAATGTGGTATGCGTATAAATTTCGGTTGTCGCAAGACTTTCGTGACCTAAAAGCTCCTTCACCGCCCCCAATTCTGCATCGTTATTAAGCATCATGGTGGCAAAAGTATGCCTTAGCACATGCGGACTCCTCTTCTTAGACGTCACCACTTTCGAGAGATTTCGTTTCACTAAATTATAAACCAGATTCTTATAAAGACGCCCTCCATTCTCTTTCACAAAGAATGCTTCTGTCCTTTGCGGAATCGCTTCGTTCCTTATGTTAACATACTCGAGCATGGCTTCGCGCAGTTCGTCACCGAAAGGTATCAGCCGCTGCTTGTTTCTTTTCCCCGTCACCTTCAGAAGAGAAGCGGAAAAGTCTACATCTTTATCGTCCAGACCTATTAATTCAGAGAGCCGCATGCCTGTGGCATAGAACATTTCAATAATTAAATGGTCCCGACACCCTTTAAAACCATCACCAAAGTCCGTATCATCCAGCAACTTATTTATCTCACTTTCTCTGAGGAAAGCAGGAAGCGGCTTTTCATTTTTCGGACCTGTTATTTTCAATAACGGGTCGACACTCACTTCTCCTCGCCGAAGGAGGTATTTATAATACGAACGAAGCGAACTTAGTTTACGGTTTACAGAAGTTGACGTATATCCCCTATCCATTAATGACATCATCCATTCACGGATAATTGCAGGTTCCACTTCCGCAGGGTTAAATTCTTCTCTTTCTTCAGAGACAAACTCCTGTAACTGCCGGATGTCCTCACCGTATGCTAATACGGTTTTTTCGGAATAATTCCGTTCATACCGAAGATAGTCCAAGAAAGATTCTGTTAACATAATTTCGCTACATCTATAAATTGTGCAACGAATGTATGAAAAGAAATCAATAATTCAAAGGAAATTACGAATTATTAATCTTCTACTTGCTGAAGTTTCTGTACGTAAACGGCACGTTCTCTCTTAAGTCTTTTAAGTACAGACGGTTTGTCAAACTGTTGTCTGCTTCTTAATTCTTTCACGATACCGGTTTTCTCAAATTTTCTTTTAAACTTCTTCAGCGCTTTTTCAATGTTTTCGCCTTCTTTTACAGGTACTACAATCATTTTATTACTATTATATGTTATTGATTTAAAATTTCCACACTTAAATTGCGCCGCAAAATTACACATACTTTCTTTATTCCCAAAACTTTCGGCAATTATTTCTCAAAATCTCTTCATAAACAAGCCGTTAACCGTGGGAAATTAGTATCTTTGAGACACTTATATGTTTATAATAATATAATTCCGTATGAAACAGATAATAGAAAAGCGAATGCATGCACTCCGAATGACATTCAACCCTCACTCCATCTCAGCGTTTATCATCCCCAGTACAGACCCCCATTTAAGTGAATACGTGGCTCCCCACTGGATGTCACGCGAATGGATTTCCGGTTTCACTGGTTCGGCAGGAACAGTTGTTATTCTGCAGAATAAAGCAGGGCTATGGACTGATTCCCGTTATTTCCTTCAAGCTGCCAAGGAACTGGAAGGTAGCAGCATTACTTTATATAAAGAAATGCTCCCCGAAACTCCCACCATAACAGAGTTCCTCGGTCATAACTTAAAACCCGGAGAATCGGTATGTATAGATGGAAAAATGTTCTCTGTGGAGCAGGTCGAACAAATGAAAAGAGAGCTTCTGGCATATAATGTGCAAGTGAATACTTTATACGACCCGTTGAAAGACATCTGGAAAGACCGTCCTTCCTTACCCGACGCTCCCGCTTTCGTTTACGACATCAAATATGCAGGTAAAAGTTGCAAAGAAAAGGTGGCAGCCATTCGTGCCGAAATGCAAAAAAAAGATGTTGCAGCTTTATTCTTATCTGCTCTGGACGAGATAGCGTGGACTCTCAACCTGCGTGGAAACGATGTACATTGCAATCCGGTCATCATCAGCTACCTGCTTATCACCCGGGATGAAGTTATTTACTTTATCTCACCCGAAAAAGTAACGGAAGAAGTAGCCGCTTACTTAAAAGAACAACAAGTCAACCTCAGGGAGTATGACGAAGTGGAAGCCTTCCTGCAAACTTTCACTGGAAAAAATATCCTCATTGACCCCCGTAAGACGAATTATGCAATTTACTCTGCCATCAATCCGAAATGCCAAATCATCCGGGGAGAGTCTCCAGTGGCTCTGCTAAAAGCCATCCGTAACGAACAGGAAATTGCCGGCATCCATGCTGCCATGCAAAGGGATGGCGTAGCGCTGGTCAAGTTCCTCAAATGGCTGGAAGAAGCTGTTCCTACCGGAAAAGCAACTGAAATAAGTATAGACCGTAAGCTCCATGAATTCAGGGCGGCCCAACCTCTGTACATGGGAGAGAGTTTCGACACTATTGCCGGATACAAAGAGCACGGAGCTATTGTACACTATTCGGCAACTCCCGAAAGTGATGTCGTCCTCCAGCCGAAAGGGTTTCTACTCTTAGACTCCGGCGCCCAATACCTGGACGGAACCACAGACATCACACGGACAATTGCTTTAGGGGAGCTCACCGAAGAAGAGAAGACCGACTACACTTTAGTATTGAAAGGGCACATTGCATTGGCTATGGCTAAATTTCCCGCCGGAACCCGCGGTGCACAACTGGATGTATTGGCACGCATGCCGATATGGAACCGTGGCATGAACTTTCTTCATGGCACCGGACACGGTGTGGGACATTTCCTCAGCGTGCACGAAGGACCTCAAAGTATCCGGATGAACGAGAATCCCGTAGCACTACACCCAGGCATGGTGACTTCCAACGAACCCGGTGTCTACAAAGCAGGCAGCCACGGAATACGTACGGAGAACCTCACCTTGGTTTGCAAAGACAAAGAAGGAATGTTTGGAGAATATCTCCAATTTGAAACAATCACTTTATGTCCTATCTGCAAAAAGGGAATTATCAAAGAACTGCTGGCACCAGAAGAAATCGGATGGCTCAATGATTACCATCAGATGGTGTACGAAAAGCTGTCGCCCGAGCTTAATGAAGAAGAAAAGAAATGGCTGGAAGAGGCAACCGCTGCCCTCTAAAACAAAACTAAAATCGAAGGCATTTATATACAACGCTACACCAACCCGGGGTGAGGAATAACTTTTAGTAAACTCGTGCTAAATGCAAAGATAACACTAAAATTGTTGGTTATATCGAAATATTTCCATATATTTACTGCACACATTAAAATTTCATCACCATGGGAAAAGATAGAGGAATATTAGTATTCTCTGAGTCGTTTCCGGATGAAGAGAGTTGCATTAGATACTATGAAAAAGAGAGATGGGGCGATAAAGTGGTATCTCCATTTGACCCCACATCGAAAGTTTATAAGTGTAAGAATCATAGGTACAAATGCAAGAACACGGGAAAATACTTTGATGTAAAGACTGGCACACTGTTCGCTGGTACAAAACTTCCTCTCCGGGTTTGGTTCTACTCCATTTTCTTAGTAGAAACTCATAAACGCGGTATCTCCTCCTGCCAATTAGCGCGTGATTTAGGCATCACACAAAAGACCGCATGGTATATGCTGAAAAAGATAAGGGAAGGCATGTCCTTTGAGAATGAATCTACTCTCAGCTATGATGTAGAAATTGATGAGGCATTTGTAGGAGGAAAGAACAAGAACCGACACAAAGACAAGAAAGTGAAGAATAGTCAAGGAAGAAGCTACAAAGACAAAGTGCCTATATTTGGAATGTTAGAACGTGACGGGAAAGTTGTCGCAAAAGTGGTTCCTAACACCCAGGCAGGAACACTATTACCATATATATATAAGTATATAAATGAAGGTAGTACTATTTATACGGACGGGTGGGATTATGGAGAACTGATTTTCTCTTATATGCCACTATCCGTTAATCATGAGAACAACTTATATGGCATTACCTATACCACCCCGGTTGGGGAAATTATAACGATCAGCACGAACGGAATAGAAAATTTCTGGTCCCATTTCAAACGAATGATTATCGGAACCTATTACCATGTCAGCAGAAAGCACATGCAGATATATGTGGATGAATTTATTTTCCGATTTAACACAAGAAACATTAGCGATTCTGAAAGATTTGATTTATATTTGCGTAATATAGCGTAGAGTTATGAAACGAAACAATACTATAAGCACTCGGATAAAGAAAGCGTCAACAACGAATGTCAGCTGGAGCAAATCTAATATCAGCATGCCTAAAGCAAGCTTTAATAGGATTTTGAAAGGGATGACGATACCTAAAGCCGCTAAAACCAATAAATAATATTGTTATAACATTATTTAACCAACAAAAGTACATTTAAAAATGTTTATTTAATACTTTTGTATAGGAAGAATGGAAGTAATGAGTCTATGCCGTTTTATAAATCTTCCCGCTTTATAAAATGACAGAAAGTGAAATGGAAAAGGAGGAGATATAATATCCCCTCCAGCAAAAAGAAGATTTACTTCTTTTTCTTCTTTGGTAATGACTTCTTATTTTTTGAGTCATTACCTTTATTGACTATCACTTGGATAGCAATAAAGTTTATGGAGAATCTCTTTTCCATATTCTATCATTTTAAATTTAAAATTGTTTCCTAGGGTATTAGCACTACCCTAGGAAACATCCCTGATTTTCAGGGACCTGCAAATATAACATTCCTATTGAGATTACCTATACCTGAAAAACACTTTTAATGTCCTATAGGACATACTTTTGTTTTTTTTGTAAAGAATCCCATACTATAATGAATGATTTAAGCGTTTTTCTTTATCTTCCAGTTTAAAAATCCCGATGGATGTATTATAACTTCCCTAGTTAGGACTCGCCGAACAAATCCCGATAACGTTGAGAACTGTATGTTCCTAAAAGGAGGTAGGAACCCTAATAAGGAAGAGTTCGATGAACTTCTCCGGAAGATGGCGAATCTTTCAAAAGAAGGGGAAGCAGAAGAAAAAGAAAAAAAGAATCCACAGAAATAGATAACGCATTCATCCTCAATATTTCCCAAAACACAAAGCAATCATATTATTAAACTATAGATTTATTTCAAGAAAAGCATATAGTTAATCTTATATAAATATAACCTCACTTTACTATAATTATCAATTATATCTATATATATTTACAACGCTTAGGAAAGCGATACTATGAAGACAAATTCTTCTTTAAAACAATAAAATCAGCGATTATGGAAACAAAGAAATGCAAAACATGTAATACTGAAATTAGTATATTCAGTGGGGATTATTGTGAAGCCTGTATACGCAGGAAAGCATGGGAAAAAATTCTGTTGTATCTCTTTATATCTTTAATATGTTACTCCTTACCGTTTTACTGTCCATCATCAATAACTATTCTCCGTGCAATAATATTAGTATTTTTGGGCACATTAATGTTATATCTAGCGACCCGGGAAAGACAATTAAAATGGAAGAATATCAATCTCTCTAAATTTGCACAATTCAAAGGGGAAATGGTAGAGTACTATGGACTCCCTATTATGGAAATAAAACCTGGAGAAGGGACACTCGAAGAAAATGTGATGTTGTTTGACGGGTATAAAATTATGACTATAGGAGACAAAATATTGCACACCGAAAAGATAAACGGATTCAATGTGAGGGAAGAAGGACGGACCCAATCCGCTGTTACACATACCTCTACAGGAAGTGCTTTAGGAAGAGGGCTTATTGGAGGGGTAGCTTTTGGAGGAATAGGAGCTTTAGCAGGCGCCTCTACAGCCTCTACAAATACTTTTATAGTTGATAACGGGGCTAGCTATTATGACATAGACATTTATCTTGATGATTTGAGTTGCCCTGTATTTACTTATCGTGCCTATAAAGTGGTAATAGCCCAACAGTTTATTGCAATGTTGCACATCATCAATAAAAAGAAAACCGAAGAAGAATCAGAAAAATAGCACAATTTGCACATGTCTAACCAAAAAAATATCAAAATGAAACAGAATTTATTTATGTGGATGCTATTAATAGCATCTGTTATCAATTTTTCATCTTGTTCAAAAGACAACGATGATAACGATGAGGGCAATAATAGCAATAGTGGATTGTCTCAAACAGAGATTACCTTAAAAGTCGGGCAATCAATGACATTATCTTATGGAAACGGTGAATGCACATGGTCCTCTGAACAGCCCTTAATAGCCGAAGTCGATAACAATGGGAAAGTTACAGCTAATATAGTAGGAGTAACTAATATTAAAGCTAATGATGATATATGCAAAGTAACCGTAACTCCTAATTACAACACCTACGAAGAACCATATCTGAAATTTGGCGCATCTATAGATGAAGTTAAAAAGGCAATGTCAGGGTATACGCTATCATCAAAAACAGATGCTAAGAACCTAGTATATATTGGTAAAGGAATCATTGATTACTATGATTATGTATTTGAAGACGGGGAATTACAACACGCAGCAGTTCTTACTAATATATTTAAAGGGGAAGAGACTACAGACTTCTTAATTGAAAGGTATATTGTTGTTTCTGTAGATAAAGAGGAGAGCACAATATTACTTACAAGTATTGATATGAAAGTAGCTATAATGGTGAAAATACTCCCCCAAACAGGCAATATAATCATCTTATATGCTCCTTTTAAAGATAAGAAATCTATATCTAATAAAACTATAAAAGCATTCGACATATCAAGAACCCAACAGCATAATGGGAATCAGGATTTCTCAAAAGAAGTCGAACTCTTTATGAAGACTTTCCAATCTTTAAAAGAAAGAGTTAAAACAGAAAAAGAACTTAATTAATCAACCCAGAGCGCGAGAGAGGATGAACCGATAACATACTATTGGAACATCCTCTCTCTATTTTTATATTCAATCCATCCTGCCGTTCTTCTTTTTTTCGTATCTTTATCGCCGAATCCTGACAAGTGGAGGACTACCGTTTTTAGTGTCCGGCACAGGGATTTACTAAAAGTTATGCCTTACCCTGGGTTGGTGTAGCGTTGTATATAAGTGCCAAATCGAATATTTTATGGCTTTAATCAAATCAGTACGGGGATTTACCCCAGAAATCGGAGAAAACTGCTTCCTGGCAGACAATGCAACTATCATAGGTGATGTTAAGATAGGGAACGATTGTAGTATATGGTTCAGTACCGTATTGCGCGGCGATGTCAATTCCATACGAATAGGTAATGGAGTGAATATCCAAGATGGAAGTGTGCTGCACACTTTATACGAAAAATCCACTATCGAAATAGGAGACCACGTTTCTGTGGGACACAATGTAACCATTCACGGAGCAACTATCAAAGACTATGCACTAGTCGGAATGGGATCAACCATATTAGATCATGCCATAGTAGGCGAAGGAGCAATTGTTGCCGCCGGCTCCCTGGTATTAAGCAACACAATGATTGAACCCGGAAGCATCTGGGGTGGAGTGCCTGCAAAGTTTATTAAAAAGGTAGATCCGGAACAGGCAAAAGAGTTAAACCAGAAAATTGCCCACAACTATCTGATGTACTCCCAATGGTACAAATAAAAACAAGGTATTTTTTGGTTCTTTAGCTTTCCCGGGAAGACTTTCCACCCGACTCTCCCCTCCTAGGAGTTTGAAATGCTTTTTACTGTCACGCTCTCACTTTTTTGTCTGTATCCCTTTATTCATCGGGGTTTTAAGGAGTGAGAGATAGAGTGAGAGCAGAGTGAGAGCAAAGGTTTGCTCTCACTCCCAAAAACTCTAAATCGTAACAATATTATCCTTCCATCTCTTCCATAACCCATTCATTATAAAATAAATTTTCACTTCCCTACACAATATTTTTCAATACAATGATATAGCATACCAATTGCCTTAAAGTATGCATTATATCCCCTAAAGTCATCGTATAAGTAGCCATTCTTCCGTCATTATCTTCTCTATACAACACATTCACGCTTTGTATTTCTTCTTTTTCCTATGGTTAGTCCTCAAAGGCTCACAACTGTGAGCCGACTTGTTCACAGCTGTAATCCTATCAGTTCACGTATGTGAGCCTATTTGTTCACAGTAGTGAGCCTTAACGAACCATTAAGGAAAAGAATATTATCTACGTATGCTGTTCCCGGTAGCTCCGCTATTTACCACCTCATCTGCACGTACTTTCCTAAGAGCATAAATGCTTCAAAGACAAACAAGCAAAAAAATCCCCTTATCTTTGCCTGTTTTTGTAGATAGTGTAGGCCTAGATAAGGGGATGCTTTATAGTAATTAGAAATTAATCATGTGCATAATCTTCTCCGTTGCTCCGGAGTTGCTTGTTACGTAATATCCTGCATTCTTTCCAGTCTCCTTTAAGAATGCTTCATCGGATAAAAAGCGGTCGAGGAGAGTTTTCAATTCATCATAATCCTTAATTGAATAGGCTCCTTTGGCTTCTATCAGCTGAACTGCTTCCATAAATTTCTGATAGTTAGGACCAAATATCACGGGAATACCATATACAGCAGCTTCCAGTGTATTGTGTATTCCCACTCCGAAGCCACCTCCGATATAAGAAATCTCGCCATAACGGTAGATGGAAGACAGCAGGCCGAAACAGTCGATAATCAGGCAGTCGGCTTTTTGCACATTCCTTTCGTCTGCCCGTGTGTAGCGTACGTATGGACGTTTCAGCTTTGCTATAATCTCTACCAGATGGTTCTCTTCGATGACATGCGGAGCAATGATAAGCTTCATTTCCGGATGATTATTAAAATATTCGAGGAAAAGGTCCTCATCCGGCCCCCAGGAACTACCCGCAATAAACGTGAGCGAATTTCCCTTGAATTTTTCTACAAGAGGAAGGGGCTTGGCTTCTTCCAGAATCTTTAGCACCCGGTCGAAACGGGTATCCCCTACTACTGTGACACGGGTAATGCCAATCTTTGACAGATAGCGTTTCGAAGCTTCGTTCTGCACAAATAGATGGTCGAAGTCTTTCAACACATCGCGATAAGTGCCTCCATACCACTTAAAGAATATCTGATCGCGGCGGAAAATGGAGGAAATGCTATATACCGGGATACGGCGCTTATGCAACTCATCCAGATAGTTTTTCCAGAACTCGTACTTGATGAAGAAAGCCATGCAAGGATTCACAATATCCAGGAACTTCTTCACATTGCGAGGTTTATCAAATGGCAGGTAACAGACAATATCCGCTCCACGATAGTTCTTGCGCACTTCGTATCCCGAAGGGGAAAAGAAAGTCAACAAGATTTTATAATGGGGATACTCTGCCCGGATTTTCTCAATCAACGGGCGTCCTTGTTCAAACTCTCCCAAAGAAGCGGCATGAAACCAAATATATTGCGCTTCCTTTTCCACTTGCTGGCGGAGAAGTTGGTACACCACCCAATGCCCCTTCATCATCTTCCGGGGCTTCCGGCTGAACGGAGCAGCTAAATGCACCAATATGTCGTAAATGCCTATTGCCAGATTATACAGCATAGCGTCGTCATTATTACTTCAATACCTCTACGGCACGCTTCATACGGGCCAACGTTTCTTCTTTGCCCAATACCCAGGAAATATCAAACATGTGGGGCCCCTTTCCCTCGCCCACCAAAGTCAGGCGGAAGGCATTCATTATGTTCCCCGTATGATAACCTTTTTCGGCAATCCAGTCCATTACTATTTTTTCTTGTCCTTCGATACTGAAATCTTCTATGCCGGCAAGCACTTCTGCCAACTCGGTCATACATTTGGCAGAGTCTTCTTTCCAGCGTTTCTTCACCGTCTTTTCATCATACTCGGTGGGAGCTACGAAGAAGAAACTGCATACATCCCAAAGTTCCTTGATGAAGCTAACGCGGTCTTTCATCATTCCCACTACCGTCACTACCTTCTCGAAGGGAGCTTCCACACCATGTTCACGCAAGATAGGCACAAACATTCCGGCTATTTCTTCGTTCGGTTTCTGTTGGATATATTGGTGATTGAACCAAATACCTTTCTTATAATCGAACTTAGCTCCGGACTTGCTGCAACGGCTCAGGTCGAAAAGGCGAATCAGCTCGTCCATAGACATCACTTCCTGGTCGTTACCCGGATTCCACCCCAGCAAAGCAAGGAAGTTAATTACCGCTTCGGGCAAATATCCCGACTCGCGGTATCCCGAAGAGACTTCTCCCGATTTAGGGTCGTGCCACTCGAGCGGGAATACAGGGAACCCCAACCGGTCGCCGTCGCGCTTGCTCAACTTGCCGTTTCCTTCCGGTTTCAACAGCAGGGGCAGGTGGGCAAAGGCAGGCATGGTATCTTCCCAACCGAAAGCACGGTAAAGCAACACGTGCAACGGTGCCGAAGGTAACCATTCTTCTCCGCGAATCACGTGGGTAACTTCCATCAGATGGTCATCCACAATATTTGCCAAGTGATAAGTAGGCAGCTCATCGGCTGATTTATACAGCACTTTATCATCCAGAATAGAAGAATTAATAATCACTTCGCCCCGGATCAGGTCGTTTACATGAATATCCTCATTGGGTTCAATCTTGAAACGGACTACATACTGTTTCCCTCCGGCAATCAGGGCATCTACCTCTTCTTTAGGCAGTGTCAACGAATTGCGCATGCTACCGCGCGTAGATGCATCATACTGAAAATTAGCAATTTCGCTACGTTTTGCCTCCAACTCTTCCGGTGTATCGAAAGCGATGTATGCCTTTCCGCTATCCAACAAAACTTGCACATATTTCTTATATATATCGCGACGTTCGGACTGACGATAGGGTCCGTGTTCTCCACCAAAGCTGACTCCTTCGTCGAAATGTATGCCCAGCCATTTAAAAGATTCCAAGATATACTCCTCTGCACCCGGAACAAAGCGATGCGAATCCGTATCTTCAATACGGAATATCAACTCTCCCCCATGCTGGCGGGCAAATAGATAATTATACAAAGCGGTACGCACACCACCGATGTGCAATGCTCCGGTAGGGCTCGGAGCAAAACGAACTCTTACTTTTCTTTCTGCCATAATTGGTTAGTATAGGTAAATCGAGGCAAAATTAAACCTTTTTTTCCACACTATTGTTTTTTTTTGTACTTTTCGCAAAAATTTCAACCGTTATGGAACACCAGAAGAAAAAAAATAGTTTCTCTCGCAAAGATTTCTTTTACAAAATCTTGATATTCGTGGCCACGGTCACTGTGATTGTTTACTTCCTCCCCCGGGATGGAAAGTTCAACTATCAGTATGACGTTAACAAACTGTGGAAACACGGACTGCTTATGGCGCCTTTCGACTTTCCCATTTATAAAGAAGATGCAGTAGTGAAGCGGGAACAAGACAGTCTGATGTCTAATTTCCAGCCTTACTACGAATTGCAAAAGAAAGTGGAAACAGATGCTCTTGCCAAATTAAAGGAAAACTACCGCCTGAACCTGAAAAACATCTTGCCTTCTCCCGACTACCTACGCTACATCGAGCGTACACTGAAAGATATATATAATATAGGTATAGTGTCTACCGAAGACATCCATAAGTTATACAAGGATAGCACGGCTTCTATCATGGTTATTAAAGATAAGCTTGCCAATCCTCAGCCGACAGACGAACTATTCACAGTGAAAAAAGCCTACGAATATTTAATATCTTCGGACACCGTACATTATAGCCGGGAAATTCTCCGGCAATGTTCGCTCAACGAATATATCACTCCAAACCTGACCTTCGACCAACAACGTACCGAAACCGCCCGGCAAGAAATGCTGGACAGCTATTCTTTGGCAAAAGGCCTGGTGCAAAGCGGACAGAAGATTATTGACCGGGGCGAGTTGGTGAGCCCCGAAACTTACAATATCCTCGAATCCCTACGGAAAGAATCTATCAAACGAAGTGAATCGAACGAACAGAAACGCCTTATTCTTGCCGGGCAAGTGCTTTTCGTAGGGATATTCATGCTGTGTTTTATGCTCTATCTCAACCTGTTCCGTGCAGACTACTACGAACGAAAAGGGAGTATCTACATGCTCTTTACACTGATTGTAATCTACTGTGTCACCACCGCCCTGCTGATAATCAATAACATGTCGAGTGTATACATACTCCCTTATGCCATGCTTCCCATCATCATCCGTGTCTTCCTGGATTCACGGACAGCTTTTCTCACGCATGTTATCACCATTCTCATTTGCTCCATCACTTTGCGCTTTCCGCACGAATTTATTCTGGTGCAATTGGCGGCAGGTCTGGTAGCCATCTTCAGTTTGCGGGAACTTTCCCAACGTTCACAATTGTTCCGCACGGCATTGCTGGTTATCCTGACCTATGTGGCAGTCTACTTCGCTTTCGAGCTGATGACAGAAAATGATCTCCATAAATTAAACGTAAGGATGTACAGTTACTTTATCATCAACGGCGTTTTGTTACTCTTTGCTTACCCACTTCTCTTTTTACTCGAAAAGACTTTCGGTTTTACTTCGAACGTTACACTGGTGGAATTATCCAACATCAACAACGACCTCCTACGCCAATTGTCCGAGACTGCCCCGGGTACTTTCCAACACTCCATGCAGGTAGCCAACCTTGCCGCTGAAGCAGCCATCCGTATCGGCGCAAAAAGCCAATTGGTGCGTACAGGAGCTCTTTACCATGATATAGGAAAGATGGAAAATCCCGCTTTCTTTACCGAAAACCAATCGGGCAAGCTAGATCCCCACAAGAACCTGAACTATGAGCAAAGTGCCCAAGTAGTCATCAACCACGTGTCCGATGGATTGAAACTGGCAGAAAAGCACAATCTTCCCAAAGTCATCAAAGACTTTATAAGTACCCACCATGGAGGAGGAAAAACGAAATTTTTCTATATTTCCTGGAAGAACGAACATCCCGGTGAAGAGCCTGACGAAGCCCTGTTCACCTATCCAGGTCCCAATCCACACTCCAAAGAGGCCGCCATACTGATGATGGCGGATGCCGTAGAAGCGGCATCGCGCAGCCTGCCTGAATATACGGAAGAAAGCATCAGCAATCTAGTAGATAAAATTATTGACGCGCAAGTTGCAGAAGGTTACTTTAAGGAATGCCCCATCACCTTTAAAGACATCGCAACGGTAAAAGCTGTATTCAAAGAGAAACTGAAGATTGCTTATCACACACGCATTAGTTATCCCGAACTGAAGAAGTAAGTTTCTTTTAACATTCCCTTCCCCCTGATATGTTATGCCATCGTTTGGGATCCAGCCTGTTCCTGAGAACACTGAATCCCAAACGGAGCGCAGAAACCGTTTATAACCTCGTGCAACCAGCAGGCACACTAAAAAGATTACCATTTATTTTGAGGACATTGAATTAAGTAGTAATTTTAGTGGGTTTATTTATTATAGTCAAAACATCTGATTATGTCAATATCAAAACACGCAATCATACTATCGCTTATGCTCACTTTGCTAAGCGCCGTCACTTCTATCAGTTATGCCAAGCAGCCGACACCGGCATTCTCGTCCAATAGCATTTTAATCATTAATTCCTACACAGAGAATTCTTTGTGGAGCAACGACTTTATAGATCCCATCTATACAGAATATCGTACCCAAAAGAGCCATATAGACCTCTATACTGAGCACATGAACATGCTTACTATCTCCACCGAAGAAGAACTGAATACCTATAAAGAAGGATTGTTCCAAAAGTATGCCAATATCACTCCTAAACTGATTATTCTCTTAGGAAACTCTGCATGGGTGCTATTAAATAAGGATATAGAGACGCGTTGGAAGAATGTGCCTGTTCTTTTATGTGCTGAAAAGGACTATATTGGTCCACAACACATATATCTGGAAAAATATCTTATCCCCAAAGACCAGAGAGTCCCTCTCAAGAACTATCATGGCAACATACCTCTGACTATTTTCTACGCTCCCTTCTATGTAAAAGAGACAATAGAACTTATGAACACGCTCAATCCGGAGATCAAGAAATTGGTATTTCTCTCGGATAAGCGCTGCATCAGTGCACAATGCCGCGAAGATGTAGACCAGATAACGAAAAATGAATTCCCGGGACTAGAAGTGGAGCATCTGATAGCAGGAGACATCACCAATGACGCCTTAATAGATTCCCTGAAAGCCCTTACTCCACAAACCAGCATATTGTTTCTATCGTGGTTCAAGAAAGAGACACAAGTAGGAAATACGATATTGACTTCAAATATATCCCTCGTATTAAGAAATTATGCAAAGATACCCATTTTCAGTCTTCACAACGAAGCAATGGCACCCAACGGACTCGTAGGTGGATGTTTCTGGCCCGACACCACTATAAAAACACATCTGCTGGAAATTATAAAAGAAGAGCTGACAATAGCTCCCTTTCACAAGGTCCGCGTAAAAAGAATAGGTACTCCCCCGCCCATTGTCAATTACCTAGATCTCCAGGAAGCAGGATTGAGTATGAACTTATGCCCACCCGATACGGTCTTCTACATGAAACCTCCCACATTCCTGGAAAAGAACCGATACTATATCTTGATAGTGATTTTCCTTGCAATTCTAGGAGGATTCTACACCATGTGGCTTCGTAGGCTTGCCAATGAACGGGGAAAACGCATTACTGTTTTAAGAGACTATACCAGTCTGTTTGAAAACATGCCTATCTTATATGCTAAGCAAGAGTTGATATTCGATGCTAAAGGTCAAATTACAGACTTTGTTTATAGAGAAATAAATCCCACTTTTGAACAATACATCGCCTCTAAAAAAGAGATATTAGGAAAGAGATATAGCGAAACCATGCACCTCCATGCGCCCGGATTGCTCGAATTGTATAACTCGCTAAGAGATAAAAAAGAGCTTAGTTTTCAATACTATCTCGAAAAGACTCAAACTTATCTGACTGTTATCATTGTGCACTCTAAACAAACAAACATGATGGACGTTTTCTGTGTGGACCACACCGAGCTATCGCTTACCCAACAGATGCTGGACTCTGCCAACCACAAGCTATCCGCCACTCTGGACGTGGCAGACATCACGCCATGGAAATGGGATTTGGAGCAGGGAGTGTTCCTCTGTGACGTCAACCATAAACTCCACCTCATGGAGAATGAGGCAACAATGCTGAAAAATCAAATCCGTATTCCTATCGACGCCTATTTCTCAAAAGTGTATCAGCCGGATAAAGAGCAGGTGGAAGCTGCCTGCGAACGACTCATAAAGGGAGAAATCAATAAAATACAAGAAGAGTTCCGCATCTATCCCGACCCGGCGGATAAGACACATTATGAATGGGTGGAAGTGAGGGCTACCATAGATGAAAGAGATGAGCACGGAAAGCCCAAGATGTTGGTGGGCTCTTCATTGGTCATCACCGAACGCAAGAAAATGGAAGAAGCCTTGGTGCAAGCCAAAGAGAAAGCTGAAGAATCTAATAAACTGAAATCCGCTTTTCTGGCTAACATGAGCCACGAAATCCGTACACCTCTCAACGCCATTGTCGGCTTCTCGGGTATTCTAGCTTCGACAGACGACGAAGCACCGGAAGAAAAGCAAGAATATATCCACATTATCGAAGATAACAACAACTTGCTTCTCCAACTCATCAGCGATATTCTGGACCTCTCGAAGATAGAGGCGGGTACACTGGATTTCGTTTATAGTGCTACGGATGTTCATGCGCTATTCATGGGGTTAGAGGATTCCGCTCACATGCGAAGTAAGAATCCTCATGTCGAAATCCGCTATCATGCCCACATGCCCCATTGCTGCATCAATACTGACAAGAACCGCCTGACGCAGGTCGTGAGCAACCTGCTCAACAATGCGATGAAATTTACAGAAAACGGCAGCATCGAGTTCGGCTACTATCTGAAAGATGACGACTTACTCTACTTCTACGTGAAAGACACTGGTTGCGGAATACCTAAAGAGCAGGTAGACAATATCTTCGGCAGATTTGTCAAGCTCAACAACTTTGTGCAAGGCACCGGACTGGGCTTATCTATCTGCCAAACAATCATCGAAAACATGGGCGGTCAAATCGGCGTGCAATCTAAAGAAGGAGAAGGAAGTACCTTCTGGTTTACATTACCTTATACCCGCACGGACAAAAAAATGCCGCAACCCAGAGAACATGAAGTGCGGCAAGTAGACGGAAAAGAGAAGCTAGTGATTCTGATTGCCGAAGATAATGATAGTAACTACAAGCTCTTCGACTCGGTACTGCGAAAAGAATACTGCCTTATCCACGCGTGGGATGGGGAACAAGCTGTGGAATTGTTTAAAGAATACAATCCCCATCTGGTATTGATGGACATCAATATGCCGAAGATGAACGGATACGAAGCCACCCAGAAGATACGCGAGATTTCCCCAGATACTCCCGTCATTGCAGTGACTGCTTTTGCTTACGCGGAAGACGAAGAACGGATACTCAACAGTGGCTTCGACGCATACACCTCTAAACCGATTCAGGCAGGGCAGTTGCAAATGCAGATTGTGGACCTGCTAAAGAAGCGCTTGATGTTTCTCTACTAACGCGACAGAGACTCCAACAGCCCTTCGCAGGCGTCTTCGAGGATGTCCAACACATATTCGAAGCCTTCGGCTCCTCCATAATAAGGGTCGGGGATGTGGTCGGCAGGGATACGCCTGCAATATTCCGTCATCCGGTGAATCTTTTTCCATTCTTCGGGCGAAGGGGCTTTCTCTTTGAGGTCGTCTATGTTGCGGTCGTCCATTCCCAGAATGAGGTCGAAGTGATAAAAGTCTTCTGTCCTCACAGGACGGGACCGGTGCTCCAGTTGATAACCTCTGCGGATAGCATGGGCACGCATCCGGCTATCCGGTAATTCCCCCTGATGGTAGGACAAGATACCTGCCGAATCTATCTCAAACTCTTCTTCCAATCCGGCTTTCTTTATAAGGTGGAGCATGACTCCTTCCGCCGCTGAACTGCGGCAAATATTTCCTAAACAGACAAAAAGGATTTTCTTCATGGGCAGAAAAAATAAAGGAGGAGGAGAGGAACCGACTCCTTCCCTCCTCCCTCTCTTTAAAATGAATTAAGAATCTTATTAGCGCGGTTCACCATAGTGGCAGCCGGAGTGTCAGGCATAGCACTCAGGTTGAAGGGTGCCAGCATTTTTTCCAGTTTATTCAAGCCAGCCTTCTTACCGTTGCGAGCATACTCATTGCGAAGGATAGTAATCTTTTCATGCGCCTGAATGCCCTCTATCAGCCGTTCGAAACGAATGCTGCTACGCGCGCCCGGATATACCAGATAGGTATCTCCCGCTGCCCAGGTACGGAAACGTGAATCGAGCAACGGTTCGAGCGTCCAACTGTTATATGCCCAACGTAAGTATCCGTCTGCTTGCTTCTTGGCGCAATAGTAGCTAATCCATGCAGCCTCGGCAGGGTCGGAGAAAGTAAAGGTATTCGGATGGGCCTCGGTACAGCAAGTATAAAGAGTGGTAGGTTTCTTTTCTGCTGCACGGCGGACACGTACATCTTCGGGGAAGTCCTGACCGATGGTGATACAATAATCATAGAGGTCCGGCTCAATCTCAGCATGATAGTTCCCGGCTAAAGACACTTTGAATTCCGGGTCGGCTTTGCGAATCACTTTCAATGTCTTCTGCATCACTTCCATCGGGCGTTCATCCATAGCAATAGTGCAAATGTCAAACCAACCCTTCTCGCGTAGATGGAGGGAGAAGGCTTCGAGCATAGCTACCCACATATCTTCGTAAGCTTTCTCGCCCGGAGCGGTTTTGATAAACTTCAATGAGTTGGTAGCCTGGTCGAAATACTGGAAAGACAATTCCCAAGGAACCATTGAATAGCAGTTAATCTGCCGGTTGATGCCCACGCTCATCATAAACTCTACCCATCGGTCGAAGGTGGTGAAATCGAAAGCCCACTTACCGTCGGCACGTTTTATCCAAGTTACCATCGTCTCGAAGTAATCCTCCGTCTGACCGTTCCAAGGTTTGTGCATAATGGTGGCAGTGATAACCTTTTGACCTGCATTAGCGAGCATCTTCATTACGGGACGCATAGCGTCGAGATGCTCCTGGCTCCACAGCGGCACTTGATAATAGCGCGCTACGGCAAAAGGACTTTGCCACAAGTCGAGGTGATAGACCCACTTGGAAGGTTCGGGCAACACGCGGGGCAACACCTTTACTTGAAGGTTGAGCCGTTGCAACACCTTAGAGCCGCTCTTCACTTGCAATTCTCCTTTATATGTACCGGGGTCGGCGGATTGGGGAATCCAGCATTGCACCCAGATGGGTTGCACGGTGCGGGCGGGCAAAGTCATCATCTCTAAAGAAGGATCGATGACGTCGGCAACCAGCAAAGAATCGTAATCGACTGCCTTACGGTAACCGCAAGCGCCTCTCCCGTCTTTATTTAATTCGTCGGTCATCACATAACGCACGAAGCTTGCCGTACAAGCATCGGCGGGAAGCACAGCCCCTCTCGAACTGCGGAAGCCACTGAAAACAAAGTTAAGGTCTTTCACCTCCGTACCTGTCCACACCACTGCCTGGGTATTGGTGCGTTCGCCGCGCCAACCTTGCAACGTGGCAGTAGTTTGCAGTTTCTGCATAGGCACTGCATGCTTGGCATAGCGAGTATCGGCGTCTCCCCAAGAAATAAGGGTTCCTTTTACAGTAGCCCATGCTTTATCCGAAGGAGTGGAGGGGTCGGGTAATTCCTGATAAGAGTTCAGAGGAAAGGGGGGCTGTCCGGTAGGAGTGCCGCATTGGGTCACTCCCTGCTGAGCGAAAAGCGGGCTTGCGGCAAACAGGCAAGCCATACATAAAGTCGTCAATCGTGTCATGGTTAATAAATTAAAAGTGTTTATTTAAAGGGTTTCATTCATTGCTTCATTTCTACATGGGGTCTACGTCGTAGTAGACAATCAGCGATTTATAGTGTTCGTCCTCCAACATCTCCTGCTGGATGCGTAGCAATAATTCGCGGGCGCGGCTCATGGGCGCGTTCTGCTCTATCTTTACGATAATCTTCTTGATAAAAAGAGTTTGTATCCGCGCCACAGGCGGGTTGTCGGGTCCCAGCACACGGTTGCCGAACACAGCACGCAACTTGTCCGCCATCACATGCGCCATCTGGTCGAGCAAAGCTTCGTTCTTATTCTTAAGATACACATATACCAACCGATAGTAGGGAGGATAATGAAACATCTGCCGTTCTGCCAATTGCCCGCCGACCATCTCTTCATAATCGTTCGTCATCACCTGACGGATGATGGGATGGTCCATGCTCTTGGTCTGGAGCACCACCCGTCCCCGCTTATGCTTTCTTCCGGCACGCCCCGCCACCTGTGCCATAAGCTGGAAGGCGCGTTCGTAAGCGCGGAAGTCGGGGTAGTTCAACATCGTATCGGCATTAAGTATCCCCACCACGCTCACATGATCGAAGTCGAGCCCTTTGGATACCATTTGCGTACCGATAAGTATATCTGTCTTTCCCTGCTGGAAGTCGGCTATAATCTTTTCATAGGCAGAGCGGGTGCGGGTCGTATCCAAGTCCATGCGCGCCACGGATGCCTGGGGAAACAATAATTTAATATCATCCTCTATCTTTTCCGTACCGAAACCACGGTTCACCAACTCCACCCCTTCGCAGGCTGGACATTTTTTGGGAACTTGATACGTATAGCCGCAATAGTGGCAAGTCAACTGATTGATGCCTTTATGGTAAGTGAGACTTACGTCGCAGTTCTGGCATTTCGGGACCCATCCGCAAACGCGGCATTCTATCATAGGCGCATATCCCCGCCGGTTCTGGAAAAGAATCACTTGCTCTTTCTGCTCCAAAGCCTCGCGAATGTATTGCATCAGCAAGGGTGAGAAGGGGCCGCTCATACGCTTCTTACGCTGTAACTCCTTTATATCTACCGGGATAATCTCGGGCAACTGTATTTCTTTATACCGTTCTTTCAACTGCACCCAACCGTATTTGCCCGTACTGGCGTTGTGCCACGTCTCGATGCCCGGCGTAGCCGTCCCCAAAAGAGTTTTCGCCCCATACATGGAGGCAAGCACGATGGCAGCATTCCGGGCATGATAGCGCGGAGCAGGCTCCTGCTGCTTATAGGTGTTCTCGTGCTCCTCGTCCACAATCACCAAGCCCAGGTTGTGGAAAGGCAAGAAGATGGAGGAACGGACTCCCAACACAATATCATAGCTATCCTCCCCCAACTGCTTGCGCCAGAACTCTACGCGCTCGGCATCGGGAAACTTGGAATGATAGATGCCCAGCCGTGCCCCGAAGACTTGCTGGAGCCGATGGGTTATCTGAGTGGTGAGAGCTATCTCAGGCAATAAATATAAAACTTGTTTCCCCTGGGAAAGTATTTTTTCTATTAAATGAATATAGACCTCCGTTTTTCCGCTGGAAGTAACCCCATGAAGCAGGCACACATTCTTCTCTTGCAAGCTCTGCACAATTTCTTCAAAGGCACGTTGCTGAAACTCATTCAATGCATTGAGCGGAAAGGTATCTTTCGCCTGGAACTGAAGCCTGCCTATCTCGTGATGGTATACTTCAAAGACGCCTTTCTCTACCAGGGTGTTAAAAATGGAAGGAGAAGCGGAGGCACGGGCAAGCAACTCTTTCTTAGAAACCTCCTTCGGCAGGGAAGTGCCTGCAACGCCGGACAGTTCAACGTATTTCATTAACAATGCCAACTGCTTGGGCGCGCGTTCCAGTTCATCGAAAAGTCTTCTCAGGTATTCTTCTCCGGAAGCAAGGGGAGTCAGGCGCACCCGCACTTCGGTCTTGGGTTTATATGTCTTCCGCAGTTCTTCCTTCACAAAGATGGCTTCTTTGTCCAGCAACGACTTCACAATGGAAAGAACGTTCTTAAAGCCGCTGTCTTTCCCGAGCTTTGTGATAGACTGCTCAGGGTCAGTGGAGAGCAGGTCCAGAATGCGTTGTTCACGTTCGGGCAACCGTGTGTCCCACTCGAAGTCTGCGTTATACTCCACAATGGTTTCACTCTCCAACTTGAGTCCCGAAGGCAAAGCGGCTTTATAGACTTCTCCCTGCGTGCAGAGATAATAATCGGCAAGCCACTCCCAAAACTTAAACTGAACGGGGAACAAAATAGGAGATGCGTCCAGAATGGTGATAACCTCTTTCACCTCATACGCCGTAGGAGCAGATTCGTGGATATTCCGTACTATCGCAGTATAATATTTCTTACGCCCGAAAGACACTACTACCCGGCAGCCTACCTGTACTTGGTCCGCACCCTCTTCGGGCAAGGAATAGGTGAAGCT
This sequence comes from Bacteroides ovatus, assembly GCA_030844565.1. GTDB lineage: Bacteria > Bacteroidota > Bacteroidia > Bacteroidales > Bacteroidaceae > Bacteroides > Bacteroides ovatus_A. The sequence goes on along the minus strand of JAUUNK010000021.1, from coordinate 21,761 downwards.
CCCCGGGAGCGGAAGGGGCAATATCACATCAACATACTTTTTCATTGCAGGGGCAAACTTACGCAAAATCTTCCGCATTTTCATCATGAGTATATATAAAGATGCTATCTTTGTAGACGCTAAGGGCCCTCCACAGGTCCGGCGTCCTTAATAAAAAATAGGAACGGAAACCTTTATAACCCGATGTATAGGACATGGAAATAGAAAGAATGAAACGGTTCGTAACACTGTTATTTGTGTCTCTCCTGGCGGTGAACGCACAAGCACAATTAGAACAAGCTGTCAAGAAAATCTTATCCGGCGACAGCGTAAATACAGAAAAAAACTTCGTGAAGCCAGACTCGGACTCCCTCAAGCTGGCACTCCTGCAACAGTCTCTCGAAGAAGCCCGCCTCAATGAAGCCAACATGCGCATGGAGCTAGAACAAATGAGGCTCCAGACATCGGCTGCCGACTCGGTAAAGCTCGCCCGGCAACGGCAACGCATCGACTCGCTCCGCCAGTTCACCCAGGGAGTCCCCGTAGTGGCGGAAGGCGACACCTTATTCTATCTCTACACCAAACGCGGAGGATACAACCCGCAGCAGCGTGCACAAATGACGGGCAGCGCCATAGAAGAACTGGGGAAACGTTTCAACCTTCGGCCCGACTCCGTAAACATAGACCACTCAGACATTGTTTCCGATTTAATGTATGGCAACAAGGTCCTGCTATCCCTCACCGACCAAGATGCCTTGTGGGAAGGGGTGTCCCGGGATTCGCTCGCCAAAGAGAGGCGGACGACGGTGGTAGCCAAGCTCAAAGAAATGAAAGCAGAACACAGTATCTGGCGAATGGTGAAGCGGGTGCTCTACTTTCTGCTGGTGATAGTGGGTCAATACTTCCTTTTCCGCCTGACCAGTTGGCTATACGGTAAACTGAAAGGCCGTATCTTACGCCTGAAAGATACCAAGCTGAAACCTATCTCCATCCAAGGATATGAATTGCTGGACACACAAAGACAAGTCAACCTGCTTGTCTTCCTCACCAATATCGGACGATACATCCTGATGGGATTGCAACTACTAATCACTGTCCCTCTCATCTTCATCATCTTCCCCCAGACCGAAGGGCTGGCTTACCGCATTCTGGGATATATATGGAACCCCATTCGCGGCATCTTGTTAGACATTGTGGATTATATTCCTAATTTATTCACCATTCTCATTATCTGGTATGCCATAAGGTATCTCGTGCGCTTCGTTCTTTATCTGGCACACGAAGTGGAGGCAGGACATCTGAAACTGGGAGGATTCTACCCCGATTGGGCTATGCCTACCTTTCATATCGTCCGTTTCCTGCTCTACGCCTTTATGATTGCAATGATTTACCCCTATCTGCCGAATTCCAAATCGGGAGTATTCCAAGGCATCTCTGTTTTTGTGGGATTGATTGTTTCCCTAGGCTCAAGCACCGTTATCGGAAATATTATAGCCGGGCTGGTGATTACTTACATGCGCCCTTTCAAACTGGGCGACCGCATCAAGTTGAATGATACCACAGGAAATATTATAGAAAAGACTCCCCTTGTCACCCGCATCCGCACTCCCAAAAACGAAGTAGTTACCATACCTAACTCCTTTATTATGTCTTCGCATACGGTTAATTATAGCACCTCCGCCCGCGAATACGGGTTGATTATCCATTCAGAAGTTACCATTGGCTATGATGCGCCCTGGCGGCTGGTGCACCAACTACTAACCGAGGCTGCACTGAACACGCCCGGAGTGCTTGACGACCCGCGCCCGTTTGTCCTAGAAACCTCATTGAGCGACTGGTATCCGGTCTATCAGGTGAATGCTTATATCAAGGAAGCTGATAACATGGGTTTTATCTATTCGGAACTGCATCAGAACATCCAGGACAGATTTAATGAAGCAGGCATCGAAATTATGTCTCCGCACTACATGGCTACGCGGGACGGAAACGAAACTACGATTCCCAAAGATGATTTATCGAAAAGAGTCCCCAGACAGGCAGAGAAAAAGGAAGAAAAGAAAGAAGGGCAACAAGGAGGGACGCTAAGCAACTAGAAATTGCATAAACTAGTCCGCCAGATAGAGTATAATGACCCGGCGGATGGATGATAGTGCGTGTGTATCCCGAATGTAGTAGGCGAAGAAATGGAGCATATATAGAGAATATCAAAAACACCCGGATGTTGTTTAGCAAAACATCCGGGTGTTTTATACCAAAACATGGGGATGTTTTTGGCATGCTTCCACTAGAAGCTATCTTTAGGGCATATACATACTGAAAATTAAATGTAGGGGGTCTGAACGTTGGGTAGCCTTAGCTATCGTCTTGCTCTTATTTTCACCGGAAGTCGGATAAGAAAAAACAAAAGGCTATGTCATTTATTTCCTGACATAGCCTTTCTCTTCTTAGAATATATAGGCAAGAGATACTTGCCAGGTATTATTCTTCATCTTTGAATAGTTTTCCTTTCCATCATAGTCGTAGTATACTACTTCTCCGGTCTTACTCAAAGCAAAGTTATAATTGACACCCACTTGAATGTGGCGAATCAGTTTCACACCTGCACCCACATTGAAGGTAGTGGTCTTCTTCTTCAACCGATATTGGTATTCTTTAAAATCGTTACTCTTCTTTCCGATATTGAAACCAAACTGAGGGCCGAGAGCTACATACACTCCGAGCGTACTGCCCAAACCATAGGACCACTTCAAGTTGACCGGAACCTCCATCGTCTTTAACTTAGCACCCGAAACGTCTTCTTCTTTCAGGTCGGTCTGCGAATACAAAGCAGCCACATCTACACCGATTCCAACTAAAGGCAATGTAAACTCAGCCATAGGACCAATGAAGAAACCGGTTCTATTATCCCCTTTTAAATCATCCTTAGAAAAGCTTACCTTGGAGAGGTTGACTCCCCCTTTCACACCAAAATGCAATTGAGCCTGCGCAGGCATAGCCATACAGAAGCATACGGCTATCATTAAAGCACCAAAAATCTTTTTCATAAATTCATTGTGTTTAAATTTCGGGACAAAGATATACAATTAGAATTAAGAAACATAAATTATCAGTTTTTTGTTCACTCTTGCCTAAAAAATCAAGCATCGGGAGAATAACGAATCTAAAAACTCACTACATTTGCAATGTCAAATCAAGGAAAGATGCCAGAGTGACCGAATGGGCCGGACTCGAAATCCGGTGAACGGCTTGTCCGTTCCGTGGGTTTGAATCCCACTCTTTCCGCTCTCTAAAAAAGAAGTATTCCCATTTTACCCATCCTTCCGGCAAACCATCCTACTCCTTTTTTGTTGTTTATCCTGTCATCGTGTAAAAAAGTTAGGCGAAAATCCCTTATCTTTGTCTAAACCTTATAATAAAATGATATGATATTACAACTAGCATTTGTTTTAACAGCTATCATCATCGGCGCCCGCTTAGGAGGAATCGGGCTAGGAGTGATGGGAGGAATTGGTCTGGGGATACTGACTTTTGTGTTCGGACTGCAACCCACTGCTCCCCCTATCGACGTGATGCTCATGATTGCCGCCGTCATCTCCGCGGCTTCGTGCATGCAGGCTGCCGGCGGGTTGGACTACATGGTGAAACTTGCCGAAAGACTCCTACGCAGAAATCCTTCGCACGTCACCCTATTGAGCCCTATTGTTACTTATCTTTTCACTTTTATTGCAGGCACGGGGCACGTAGCCTATTCGATACTCCCGGTGATAGCCGAAGTAGCCACCGAAACCAAAATCCGTCCCGAACGCCCGCTAGGAATTGCCGTCATCGCTTCGCAACAGGCTATCACTGCGAGTCCCATTTCCGCTGCTACGGTTGCCTTGCTTGGCCTGCTCGCAGGTTTTGATATTACGTTGTTCGATATTCTCAAAGTCACCATTCCTGCCACCATTCTCGGTGTACTCATCGGCGCATTGCTCTCCATGAGGGTGGGAAAAGAACTGGCAGACGACCCGGAATACCAAAAGAGAGTGGCCGAAGGATTCTTCGACCAGAAGAAGGTGGAAATAGAAGATGTAAAAAACAAACGCCACGCCGTTGTGTCGGTACTTATCTTCATCTTAGCCACTGTCTTTATTGTTTTCTTCGGTTCTTTCGAAGGCATGCGCCCTTCCTTCCTCATCGACGGTTCTGTCGTCACACTGGGAATGTCGTCCATTATCGAGATTATCATGCTTTCGGCGGCGGCGCTTATCCTGCTGGTAACGGGAACCGACGGCATCAAAGCCACACAAGGTTCTGTGTTTCCCGCCGGGATGCAGGCGGTGATAGCTATCTTCGGTATCGCCTGGATGGGAGATACTTTCCTGAACGGCAACATGAGCCAGCTCACCCAGTCTATCGAAGGAATTGTGAGGGATATGCCCTGGCTGTTCGGCATCGCTCTTTTCGTCATGTCTATTCTTTTATATAGCCAGGCGGCCACGGTGAGGGCATTAATGCCGCTCGGCATCGCACTAGGCATTTCTCCTTATATGCTGATTGCCCTGTTTCCTGCTGTCAACGGATACTTCTTCATTCCCAACTACCCGACAGTGGTGGCAGCTATCAACTTTGACCGCACGGGTACAACAAAAATAGGGAAATATGTGTTAAATCATTCCTTTATGATGCCGGGACTGGTAGCTACCGTGGTAGCCATCCTATTGGGATTGCTTTTCATCCAGTTCTATTAGCATATTCTTATTTTCAATCTAAATATTATTAACCTAAACAACTATTTCGTTATGAAAGAATTAAAAAGACTCAGCCTGTTGATAGCAATCACTCTGCTATCTTCCGTAACTCTGGCATTTGCTGCCACGAAACCGAACATCTACATTCTGGCTACCGGAGGAACAATCGCCGGAACAGGTAGCTCGGCTACTTCCACCAACTACACGGCAGGAGAAGTAGCGATAGGCACTTTGCTGGATGCCGTGCCCCAACTGAAAGACATTGCCAACGTGACGGGCGAACAAATCGTGAGAATCGGTTCGCAAGACATGACCGACGAAGTGTGGCTAACTCTGGCTAAGAAGATAAACGAACTGCTCCAACGCTCCGATATTGATGGTATCGTAGTGACTCATGGTACGGATACCATGGAAGAAACCGCCTACTTCCTGAACCTGACGGTGAAAAGCGATAAACCCGTAGTGCTGGTGGGAGCCATGCGGCCTTCCACTGCATTGAGTGCCGATGGCCCGCTGAATCTCTACAACGCCGTAGTCACCGCAGGAGCGAAAGAGTCGATGGGAAAAGGAGTGCTCGTAGCCATGAACGGTCTTGTGCTGGGAGCTGAAAGCGTGGTGAAGATGAACACTATCGACGTGCAAACATTCCAAGCCCCCAACTCCGGAGCACTGGGATATATCTTTAACGGAGAAGTGCACTACAACCAGGCTCCTCTGAAGAAACATACCACGCAGTCTGTGTTCGACGTAAGCCACCGGAACTCTCTTCCCAAAGTAGGCATTGTCTACAGCTACTCCAACATCGAAGCCAACATGGTGACCCCGCTACTTAGTCATGGATACAAAGGTATCATCCACGCCGGAGTAGGAAACGGAAACATCCATAAGAATATCTTCCCGGTGCTGATAGACGCCCGCCGGAAAGGCATCGTAGTAGTGCGCTCATCCCGGGTTCCCACAGGTCCCACCACTCAGGACGCTGAAGTGGACGATGCCAAATACCAATTTGTAGCTTCCGAAGAGCTTAATCCTCAGAAAGCACGCGTCTTGCTTATGCTAGCCTTGACTCTCACCACCGATTGGAGGCAGATTCAGCAATACTTTAACGAATACTAAAATACCAACCTGAACTTATGAAGAAACTAATGTTTGTGCTACTCCTCCTGAGTAGCACCCCCTTCGTCTATGCCCAAAACCAACAGATGAACAACGTGGAACCGACCGAGAAAAGCTTGTTTGAGGAAGTCACCGGGCTGAAAAAGAAATCGGACCGGTTCAACCTCTTCCTCAACATGCAAGGAAGCTTCGATGCTAACTTCCGGGACGGTTTCCAGGAAGGTGTCTTCAAAATGAGACAACTCCGTATTGAAGCCAAAGGAGACATTAACAACTGGCTGTGGTATCGCTATCGCCAGCGCCTAAATCGCTCGAACGACGGCAGTGGCATGATTGACAACGTACCCACCTCTATTGACTATGCAGCCATCGGCATCCGCGTCCGCCCCAAGTTCAGCCTCTTCGTTGGAAAACAGTGTACGGTCTACGGCGGCTTTGAATTCGACCTGAACCCGATAGATGTCTATGAATACTGTGACATAATTGAGAATATGAGCAACTTCATGACCGGTATCAACTTTGCCTACGAACCTACCCCCACCCAGCAACTCAACTTCCAGATCCTGGATAGCCGGAATGGCTCGTTCGACAGCACATACGGCATCACGGCAGACGCGGAGGGCAACCTGCCGGACCTGAAATCCGGCAAACTACCACTGGTATATACACTGAACTGGAACGGCAGCTTCAAAGAAGTGTTTAAAACACGCTGGTCTGCCTCCATCATGAACGAAGCAAAAAGCAAGAATCTCTATTATTATGCTATCGGTAACGAATTGAACCTTTATCCGTTCAATATGTTCGTAGACTTCATGTATTCAAAGGAAGGAATAGACCGGAAAGGAATAATCACCGGCATTGTGGGACGCCCCAACGGACACAACGTATTTAATGCCAGCTATCTCGCTGTAGTCACCAAACTGAACTACCGTTTTCTCCCCAAATGGAATGCCTTCGTAAAAGGAATGTACGAAACAGCCTCCATCAACAAGGGGACAGAAGACATCGCCAAAGGCAACTACCGCACTTCGTGGGGATACCTGGCAGGTATCGAATATTATCCTATGGAAACCAACCTGCACTTCTTCCTCACGTATGTCGGCCGGTCCTACGACTTCACCTCTCAGGCACGCGACTTAGGACAAAAGGGCTACAGTACCAACCGCATTTCGGTAGGCTTCATCTGGCAAATGCCTGTCTTCTAACCGTCTCGCCCAACAATCGGCACAGGGAAAAGAAAGATAATGCCCGGTCACCTTTATTTCGGTAACCGGGCATTGTCTATACTCATTTTGTTATTTTACTTATTAATACTCTTCCTCATTAAAGAAGAAGTCTTCCTTACTGGGATAATCCGGCCAAATATCTTCTATACTTTCGTAAATTTCACCTTCATCTTCCATTTCCTGCAAATTCTCTATCACCTCGAGAGGAGCACCCGAGCGCATGGCATAATCAATAAGCTCATCCTTGGTTGCCGGCCAAGGAGCATCTTCCAGTTTTGATGCTAATTCCAATGTCCAATACATACGCTTTAAGTATTTAAATGTGAATATTAAAGACCTATATCTCTATTTTTCGGCAAAAGTATAATAAAATATCTCACTCACAACTATTATTCCAAAATATTTCACTCTTTTGCTCATCAAAATTAATTTTTCGTGATAAAACAAACAAATAATCTGACAATCTGTTCATATACGCTAATAGTTCAGGAGAAATTGTACAAGTTTCAGACAAAGCAAGTATGCGCCGTTCCGCCCTCCGGCACACCGTCCGGCAGATGTGGCAAATGGCTGCTCCAGGGCTCCCCCCGGGTATCACGAATGCCCGCAAGGGAGGTAGCATATCATCCAACTTGTCAATTTCCTGTTCCATCAGTTCCACATCTTCGGGGGTGATAATGCTGGCAGCATGCAAGCCCACTTTCTCCTGATCAGTAGCCAAATGAGAACCAATCGAAAAAAGTTTATTCTGAATTCCGTGCAGGAAACAATAATCCTCCTCCACATTGAGATAAGTGCCGAGCAGGCCGAGATGGGAATTGAGCTCGTCTACGGTACCATAAGCTTCCAGCCGGATATGAGTTTTCGACACACGCGTTCCTCCAATCAAACCGGTAGTTCCCTGGTCACCTGTTTTAGTGTATACAAGACTTTTTTTCATTGTTGTCTTTTTATTAATAATGTTCTTGACAAGTTAACACACAAAGATACTTAGAAGTTGACAATATAGTGTTGTTTTATCTTCATTCTATCAAAAAAAAGTATCCCTACATCATAAAGATCGAACGTGATACCTACCTGCCCGTCTTCCTGCAACCGCTTCCAAAGAGCTTGCATGGGTTTGGTATAACGTATTCCTTCTATGACAAACACACTCCCCGAAGTGGCACGTGGCGCGCAGACACGAAACACTTCTTCTACCAGTTCGGGATGTTTATAATCATGAATATACAGAAAATCAATAGGAACTCCAGCTTCCAGAAAAAGCTCTTCAAGGCACGAAGCGGAAGTATAATCGGCAGAAACTCTTGCTGCCTGCAAATAAAGGGAAGACGCACAGGGCAAGCCTACATCCACTATATTGCGGGGCTGAATCTTATTGACGAGCCTGAACAGAAGTCGATTCACTTTTCGCGTTCCCCGTTGCCAATCTTTACCCTTCTGCCGCCTTTGTACCTTTTCTTCGGCAAGTAAAGTTTTATAGGCATAATAAGGTGCTTTTTCGTATATCACCCTTGTAATCAAATCAAACGCAAAAGGAGAATGTACCCCATAACCACAGCGGTGGCGAAAACGGGAAACCCAGATAAAAGGTCGTTTCAACGAAAGTATCAGATTCATAACAACGTATTTTGACGATGCAAAGATATGTTTTTTTATTTCATAGAACCAAATTCCCGGGTAAATGTTATTAGAGCAATTATATAACCTAAACCATGCGAATTATGAAGAAACTATCGATTCTCATTTTATTGACCTCAGCGTTGTTTGTTGCTTGCTCCAGTGACAACCAGATGTTGCCCGATAAAGACAGAAACGGGGATAGCGGCAAAGGTGACGGCGAATTAATCACTCCCACCCTGAGTGCCACCATCTCCAATCCACAAAGTCCCATGACAGGAGTTCTCGAAGTGTATCCTTGCCAGCCGGGAACGTCTATCTATTACGGGAATTATGTAAAAGACCAACTTACTCCCTTTCCGGGATTCTATTTTCTGCAAGACGGAAGTATTGCCGAGAATACCCAAAACCGTGAAATATCGCTTCCCGTAGGAACGTATAACATGATCTACTGGGGGACTCCCAAATATGAAGAACCGATTTACAGCAACCCTACTATTATAGATCCCCAATTGATGATTGGCTCCGACCTTTCCCAACAATACCTGAGCATGCGAAAGAACCCGTCGGATACTACCTACTATCCGGTCTTCGACTTAGCCTATGCCGTGAAGCCCGCCCACATCGGGACGGAGGATTTAAGTGCATCCCTTACACGCCAAGTGGCAGGACTCAAAGTAATCGTGAAAGACAAAAATAACGGCATTCTTAGTTCCAGCATCTCGAGCATGCAAGTGCTGGTAGGAGGCATTGCAGAAAAACTTAACTTCTACACTGCCGCTCCGGTGAACCAAACCAAGACGGTCGCCTTCCCCTTGACTCTTTCCACGGACGGCACAATAATGAGCAATGCCACCGTAATGCTTTTTCCATCGGCAGCCAAACCCCTGTTCCAGTTGATTATTACATTGAAAAACGGTACGGTAAAGAAATTCCAGCAAACTCTTAGCGCACCGTTGAAAGCTAATACCAAGCTTACATTGACACTGACCCTGGGTGATATCTTCTCGGAAGAAAACCCGGGAGATTTCACCATTGATAATTGGCAGGAAGAGAGTGAAACTATTGACATACCTGTATTAAACTAAAAAATGAGCCGGCTCCTATAAAGAGCCGACTCATTCTTTAAATTAAGGAGAGATTACTGCAACCTGAAAACTACAGGCACTGTATATTTCACTCTTACCTTCTTACCATTTTGCATACCTGGTTTCCACTTCGGCATGCTGTTAATAACGCGGAGGGCTTCTTTATCCAAATAAGGGTCTACGCCTCGGGCAATTACCGGATTGGTAATGTTACCGTCTTTGTCCACCACAAACTGAACAATCACCTTCCCTTGTACACCTGTTTCCATACAGATAGTGGGATACTTGATGTTACTATTCAGATACTTCATCAAAGCACTTGTTCCACCCGGAAATTCAGGCATCACTTCTACAGCCACCATGATCTCATCTTCCACTAGCTCTTCCTTCTCAACTACAGGCGGTATCCAGACTACATCGACTTTTCCTCCTAAGTCTTCGGATTCTACGCCGACCACATCGGGTACGTCTTCATCACCTGTAACTATCTCGATGAAATCCACCACTTTCAATTCTGGAGGAGGTGGAGCTTCCAACTTCTCTTCAGGATAAGTAATCGGGATCAGATCATCCACAAAGATGGGTTCGCTGCTTAAACCGTCTGTTGCCACCCCCACGTCATGTTGTGTCCATTCGAACGAAACGAACATGAAGGAAAGCGCAACAATCGCACCCATCAGCAACCAAGAACCCCTGTGATTCTCAATTGCAGCCTTCTTTGATTTTTTGGCTTCCATAAAAAATGAATTTAAGTAATTAATAAATAGAAAATATATAGTATAAAACTACTTATCTTTTTCTCTTAAGTATTACTTAAAGTGCTCTCTCGCTGCAATAAATTTAATAATTTTATGGAGAAGATGTTCTCTTTCAATAGATTATTTAAGAATAACATGACTCGTTTTCCACTCTTTAAGTATTACCCCTATTAACTAAAGAGATATTAACAAAGATTATTCCTAATCAAATAACTATTACTTTAATATCCTGCCCTCATTTATTGAACTCAGAAACAAAAAAGAAGCTCCCAAGCATATCGCCGCTATCAAAAATAGTGTAAATTTGTCCGGTGCCTCAGACACCGGCATTTGCGAAGAAAACAAGTTGTTACCCTTTACCTAATATAAAATGAGAAAATATATTTGCCTATTCATAGCTTTTGTATTAATAAGCCATTGCTCGACCGCCCAAAACACAGCAAAAATTCCTATACCTGCCGGCAAAGCCATTTACATCCCCAAAGACCTTCGGGGAATGGACTTGCAAGACCCTGATAGCAGATGGAGCTACCACCGCATGGCATGCACAGACAATGTTGTCATCTTCTGGGAAAAAGGATTCGGAGATGATTTATCCAACCCTCCCCGACTCACGGGACAAGACATGCATGTAGACTTACCTAACTTGATGGAGAAAGTGGAAAGTTTCTATTCTTTTTTCCGCGACGTACTACGCTTCTCCCTTCCCGGCTCCAAGTGTGATAAATACCGCATGATGGTCATGCTTCGCTACTCGCTGGAAGAAACAGCTTATGGTGGTCATTATGATGGAGAAATCGGCGCCTTGTGGATTACTCCCAACCGCGTGCAAGACAAAAACCTGAATTGCATAGCACATGAACTGGGACATAGCTTCCAATACCAAATCTGTTGTGACGGTCAAGGAGAAGCCTGGGGAGGGGGAGGTATTTTCTTCGAAATGACGTCCCAATGGATGCTATGGCAAGTCAATCCGGAATGGATGACCGAAGAGAAATATCACTGGGATGCTTTCATGCAACTGACTCACAAGGCTTATCTCCATCCGGCAAACCTTTATCATTCGCCTTATGTACTCGAGTATTGGGGCATGAAACGGGGAGTACCATTCATTGCCCAGCTCTATCGTGAGGGCAAGCAAGGAGAGGACCCTGTCATCACCTACAAACGGCTGGCGGGATTGAACCAAAAACAATTCTGTGATGAAATGTTCGATGCCTGCCGCCATTTCATCAACTGGGACTTTTTCCGTGTATGGGAAGAGACACGCCCTTACGCCAATAAATATACAACGCGCCTGATAGCCCAACCAGATGGCTGGTATGAGATAGCACCGGAGAACTGCCCCGAGAACTATGGCTTCAACGCTATTCCCCTGGCTGTTCCCCAAAGAAGCAAGAAAGTAACCGTCCGCTTTGCAGGAGAAGCTGGAAAAGAAGGCTATTACACCCTCCATGCCGACAAGGCGGGCTGGCGCTACGGCTTTGTTGCCATCACGACGGAAGGCAAATCTATCTACGGCAAAATAAACGAGGATAGCAAAAAAGATGCTATTTTCATAGCTCCCAAAGGAGTGGACCTAACTCATCTGTGGCTGGTTGTGATGGGTGCACCTACCGAACATTGGATGAATCCTCCGACAGGAGAAAACGATGCCCAATGGCCCTATCGCATCCAGGTGAAAGGTAGCACACCTTTATAATTATCTCCAGCATCAAACTGTTTTTTCAGCCAACAGTCCCTGAAACAGATCGATGTACTCTCCTACCGTGAAGCCATCCATCAACGCATGATGAACGTGGATAGAAACAGGCATCAGCATCCTTCCTCCTTCTTCCACCACTTTCCCAAAGGAAATCTTCGGGCAACTGTCTTGAATGGAATATCTTCTAGCATGAGACATAGACGTAAAATGCACCCAAGGAACAGCCGAATAATGGATAACACCATTCTCAAACTGTGTATTTCTCAATATCCTTTCATTCCGCACCACACGCATGGAGGCTTTAGCCTTCTCTTCAAACATGTCATAATCTGCATCAAACTCCAAATCGGCAAAGCCGAACGTATTATCAGGACGCAAGACAGTGGTGGAGGCATGGATGGTATCATACTTAACAACTTTATCACCCTCCATCCTATATTTGAAAGCATCCAGTTGATTGGCAACCTGCAAAGATTTGTGCATATAAAGCAGAAAAAAAGAGTAACCGTTCTTTTTGGAGAAACGATAGGTTTCTGTGCAATCCACGTTGACACATACTCCATAGAATGGTTCTTCAAAGTCTTTAAAGAAGGAGAAGAGTTCTTTCCGGTTCCAGGTTTCAATATCGATTTCTGTTTTCATTATATATGTAGTTTTGAATAACTGCTGGTTCTTCGCGCGCAAAGATACTCAAATATCTTTTATAAGTTCTACTTGTAGAAAGCAGAAGGGGAAGGAATGACTAACTCTTTCCCTCCCCTGAATAAAATATTAACTTTCAGTTATCCTACTAAAAAACAATCTCCCTTATTTGTTTCTTTTCCTTCTGTTGGCATTGTTCTTTTGACGTATCTCCTGATACTTCTTGTACTGCTCGTCCGTCAGAATGCTTTTTATCTTAGTTTCCATCTCGGTTCTTTTCTTTTGCATCTCTTCACGCGAAGGTCTTGCCTGGGCATCACGCTTGGCAGGTTTCATTTCTTCCATCACCGCTTTAAAGTCTTTGGCTTGCTTTTCATTCAGCCCCAGCTCTGTAATCATTTGTTCCATACGCTTCTCTCTATCCATACGTCCTCTCTGAGGATTTTGAGCTATACACACGGTTGAGCCAAGGAGCAGCGCAACAACTAAACTTAAAACTTGTTTTCTCATAATTCTAATTTATCATATTAAGTAAATAATGTACCTTTGACCGCAGAAAAGACCAAAAGTTAATCGCACTCCCTAGAAAAATGCTGCATTTTCACATTATTTATAGAGAAAGGTTCTGTGAAAGGAGAAAAGCAAGTTCCTTTTCCAAGAAAGTATATGCAGTAAAACTGTTATTGAGGGATTTATAATATATAAAACTATCGAAATTACGAAAACAAAGAAACTATTCGGAATACTCCTGCTATTCCTTTGCAGCCTCCCCTTTGTCAGTTGCGAAGACAATGACGAACTTCAGGATAAAGTAGAAAGAGTGAAAATGTATATAGCTGCGGAAACAGCAATATACCGACCTCTCGAATATCCAGATGACCTGCCGGGGCTGGAAGGAATGCCCGTCAGAGAAGAAGGTTGGGAGTCTTGGAGCGTAATGCCTTTCAATGTAATTAAAGAATTTGAATACGAAAGAGGATATGAATATGAGCTTATGGTAGAAAAGACCACCTTGGCTAATCCTCCCCAAGATGCCAGCAACGTAGAATATACCTTGATAGAAATAATATCCAAACAAAAAGTGGTTCCCCAATCGCTGTATCGAGTAAAAATACAGTATGCCGCAGATGCAGAACAAAAAGAGATAATAGAGAGGGACTTAGAGAATAATCCGCCTCTACCGAAAAACGGCTGTTATATCTTGGGGGATAACGTTTGGACCATCATCAATGCTAAATACGAGAAAATTGCTTCCGGAACTTTCAAACAAGGCGAAACTATCAGCGATAAGCAAAAGATGCCTAGTTTTAATATACTTATGCCTGACGAACCAATAAGCGCTTATTTTAAATGGAGTTTCTTTAACAAGAAAGGAGAAGCTGAACATTTTTATGACGCTTTTACCCCTGAAATGCCTAATACCCAAATAGTGGACCGCCTTTGGCTTTGTGAAGACCTCACCCAACACTACCGAGCCAAGTACCCCCAAGCCGGTGTAAAAGAAGTAATCCGTATTCAGAAACTATATTGGAAAGGGATTGGCTACGAAGAATGATTACTAAAAGATAGCCCGCGGGCAGGCTATTCACACACCACCCGAAGGCTATTAATAACTGGTTTGTCAGGTGTTAACACTTGAGTTGTCAGGTATTAACATCCATCGTGATAGGTATTAATACCTGAGAACTCAGCTATTAATAGCTGACAAACCCTCTTTTAACACCCTGCAAACGGGGTCTTTTCCCATCCCATCAAGAGATAAAGGAAATAACAAAAACACGTGGAAGAGACAAAAAGAGAGAGGCTATGTCTTTCATCACGACATAGCCTCTCCCAACTTTCTAAAATACTATTCTTAGTTTTCCGATTCTTAACGCATTGCTTCCACCTCTTCCGGTGTCAAAGGAATCCTCTTGCCGAGGCGACGTGCTCCTGTTTCAGTAATCAGATAATCTTCTTCGTTGCGGATACCGCCGAAGTCTTTATAAGCTTCCACCTTTTCATAATTGATAAAGTCGGTAAACTTCTTCTCCGCTTTCCAACGGTCGATAAGTTCGGGAATGAAATAGATGCCCGGCTCGATGGTATGTACGAAGCCCGGTTCCAAAGGAATAGCAAGACGCTGGGACTTGCGACCGAACTGCGTGCTCTTGGGTTGCCCGTTATAGCCCACCCAGATTTCGCCGAGATTCTCCATATCGTGTACATCCAATCCCATCATGTGTCCCAGACCGTGGGGATAGAACAACGCGTGGGCACCTTCGCGCACCGCATCCACAGCATCGCCTTTCATCAGTCCCAAGGCTTTCAGCCCTTCCACCATCACACGTGCCGAAATATCGTATACCTCCATAAAAGGAATGCCCGGGCGAAGTGCTTTCACAGATTCCACGTGCATCGCGTTCTGAATCTCATAGACTTCGCGTTGACGGGTGGTAAAGGTCTTATCAGCAGGAATCGTAGACGACATATCTCCCGCATAGCCCGAAGGAACTTCTGCACCGGCATCTATCAGGAACAAGTCTCCGGGCTTCACCCGGTTGCCATGATAATGATTGTGAAGCGTCTGTCCGTTGATGGTGGCAATGGTGGCAAAAGACAATTCGCAGCCAGCCTTTGCTGCCACATTCTCCAAAGCAGCCGCCACTTCATATTCGTACATGCCCGGACGAAGCACCTGCATCGCCGTGATGTGCATGTCTGCCGTGACGTCGCACGCCTTTTCTATTTCTACAATTTCCTCTGCCGACTTATGGTTGCGCTGCGCCACTACCGCCCGGATAAAGGGAACGGAACCCTCCTGATGGGTAGGAGGAATGCCCAGCCAGTCCATCAGCTTCAATTTATGCTCGTCACGGTAGGGAGGAAGATAATGAATGCTTTTTCCGCTTTGAACAGCTTTGTGCAGATAACTGACGATAGATGCAGCAGGCATTGTCTCGCAAACCCCCACCCGCTCGCTCTTTTCTTTCAGCGTAGGCTGTATGCCCATCCATACGATGTCGTCCATAGTCAGCTCGTCACCGAATATGATTTCCTTGTCTTCGTCAATATCAATTACGGCAGAAAGCCCGGCAAAAGGAAGTCCGAAATAATAAAGGAAGGTAGAATCCTGCCGATAGCGGAAAACGTTATCCGCATAATTCAAACCACACTCGTCATTTCCCAGAAACAATAAAACTCCTGAACCCAGATTCTTTTTCAGCAGGGCTCTGCGCTGCACATAGGTTTCTTTAGCAAACATACTGTCCAAATTTTAAGTTAGTGCAACAAAGATAAAGAAATTCGCGTTATACTGAGAAAAATTATCTTCCTAATCTGTGTAATGTATAATGAAAAAGTTACTTTTGTAGCGAGAAACAGCAGATAACAAAAAACAAATATGGCACAAAGTTCCCGTCAAATACAAACCCAGGCACAGCAGCAAGTACAAACGCTTTCGCCGCAACAGATTCTGGTAGTGAAATTGCTGGAACTCCCCGCACTGGAGTTGGAGGACCGCATCCATGCCGAACTACTGGAAAACCCGGCGTTGGAAGAAGGCGCCGATAACAGTTCTACAGAAGAATTCGCAGACAACGAACAGGCAGATGGCGCAGATGCCGACAACGATGCCAACGAATATGATTCCTTAAGCGACTATCTCACCGAAGACGACATACCCGACTATAAGTTGCAGGAGAACAACCGTTCGCGAGACGAACAGGCAGAAGACATCCCCTTCTCCGAAGCTACCTCTTTCTATGAAATCTTGAAAGGGCAACTCCACGAACGCAACCTCACCGAACGGCAAGCCGAACTGGCAGAATACCTCATCGGCTCGCTCGACGATGACGGCTTGCTCCGCAAATCGCTAGAAAGCATCAGCGACGAGCTTGCCATCTACGTAGGCATCGACGCCACCGAAGAGGAACTTGAAGAGGCCTTGCACATCGTGCAGGATTTCGACCCTGCCGGCATCGGCGCACGCAATCTCCAGGAATGTCTCCTGATACAAATCCGCCGGAAGAAAGAAGAAGGTCCTGCCGACCCGATACTCCCGCTCGAAGAACGTATCCTCACGGAATGCTATGAAGAGTTCACCCGCAAGCACTGGGAAAAGATTATCCGCAAACTCAACCTCGATGAAGCCACCTTTGCCGAAGCCATCTCGGAAATCACCAAGCTGAATCCCCGCCCGGGCGCTTCGCTGGGAGAAACTATCGGAAGAAACATGCAGCAAATCGTACCGGACTTCATTGTAGAAACCTACGACGACGGCACTATCAACCTAAGCCTCAACAACCGGAACGTGCCCGAACTGCGCATGAGCCGCGACTTCACCGAAATGGTGGAAGAGCACACCCGTAACCGCGCCAACCAGTCGAAAGAATCTAAAGAGGCTATGATGTTCCTCAAACAGAAGATGGACGCCGCACAGGGTTTCATCGATGCGGTGAAGCAACGGCAGAACACACTCATGACCACCATGCAAGCCATCATCGACCTGCAACGCCCCTTCTTCCTCGAAGGCGACGAATCGGTGCTGAGACCCATGATTCTGAAAGACGTGGCGGAACGCACCGGGCTCGACATATCCACCATCTCGCGAGTGAGCAACAGTAAATATGTACAGACCAACTTTGGCATCTACCCCCTAAAGTTCTTTTTCAGTGACGGCTACACTACCGAAGACGGCGAAGAGATGTCCGTACGCGAAATACGCAAGATTCTCAAAGAATGCATCGACAACGAGAACAAGAAGAAACCACTGACCGACGACGAACTGGCGGAAATCCTGAAAGAGAAAGGATACCCCATCGCACGGCGCACGGTAGCGAAGTATCGCCAGCAACTGAACATCCCGGTAGCCCGGCTACGCAAATAAAAAACCGACAAAGAACATCCTTATGAATGACAAACCTCAAGAACATATCATAGCAGACCGGACGCTCATCAGCATTGCCAAGATAACGTCGGGGATATTCACCCCGTTCTCCATCCCCTTTCTGGCTTTCCTGGTGCTGTTCCTGTTTTCATACCTGCGCATCATGCCGCTGCGCTACAAGCTTATCGTACTGGGCATCGTATATTGCTTCACCATCCTGATGCCCACCATTACCATCTTCCTGTTCCGCAAAATCAACGGCTTTGCCCGTCAGGACCTGAGCGAGCGGAAGAAGCGCTACATACCCATCCTGCTCACCATCATCTCCTACGTTTTCTGCCTGATGATGATGCACAAGCTAAACCTCCCGTGGTATATGACGGGAATCATACTCGCTTCGCTCGTGGTGCTGGTCATCTGCATCATCGTCAACCTGAAATGGAAGCTGAGCGAGCACATGGCGGGAATGGGCGGCATCATTGGCGGACTGGTATCTTTCAGCGCATTGTTCGGATACAACCCCGTGTGGTGGCTATGCCTGTTCATCCTCATAGCAGGCATCTTAGGTTCCGCCCGCATCATCCTGCAACACCACACACTGGGCGAAGTCCTTTCGGGATTCACCGTGGGGATGGTTTGCGCCTTGCTGGTGCTGCACCCCCTGAGTAACATCCTGTTCCGTATATTTCTATTTTAAACAGTATAAATCCTAAAAAACTAATCATTATGAACTTTCCACAAGAATTGAAGTACACCAACGAGCACGAATGGCTCCGGGTCGAAGGCGATATCGCTTATGTAGGCATCACAGACTATGCACAAGAACAACTGGGTGACATCGTGTTTGTAGACATCCCCACCGTGGGCGAAGCGCTCGAAGCAGGAGAAACTTTCGGAACTATCGAAGTGGTAAAGACCATCTCCGACCTCTTCTTGCCCATCGCCGGAGAAGTGCTCCAACAAAACGAAGCTCTTGAAGAGAATCCCGAACTGGTGAACAAAGACCCGTACGGCGAAGGATGGCTCATCAAAATCAAACCCGCCAACATCGAGGATGCTCAAGACTTGCTCGATGCAGAAGCTTATAAAGAACTGATTAACGGATAAAAGACTCTCATACAGACATGACTCCAATCGTAAGTATCATTATGGGCAGCACGTCCGACCTCCCCGTTATGGAGAAGGCGGCACAACTGCTCAACGACTTGCATGTACCGTTCGAAATGAACGCCCTCTCGGCTCACCGTACCCCCGAAGCCGTAGAAGAATTTGCAAAGAATGCCCGCAACCGCGGCATTAAAGTGATTATCGCCGCCGCCGGAATGGCTGCCGCCCTGCCGGGCGTGATTGCCGCCAACACCACGTTGCCGGTGATAGGCGTACCGGTGAAAGGTTCGGTGCTCGACGGTGTAGACGCCCTCTACTCCATCATCCAAATGCCCCCGGGCATTCCCGTTGCCACGGTAGCCATCAACGGCGCAATGAACGCTGCCATCCTCGCCGTGCAAATGCTTGCCCTGAGCGACGATAACCTCGCCGAAGCCTTTGCCGCCTACAAAGAAGGCTTGAAGAAGAAGATAGTAAAAGCGAACGAAGAACTTAAAGAAGTGAAATTCGAATACAAGACGAATTGATAAACCGACGCATTCATGGATTTATTTAATTATTCCCGCCGGGAAACTTCAGAAGTGAATATAGGAGCCGTCCCATTGGGCGGCTCTTATCCTATAAGGGTTCAGTCGATGACGAACACACCCACACAGGACACCGATGCCTGCGTGGAGCAAGCGAAAAGAATTGTAGACGCCGGAGGCGAATACGTACGTCTGACCACTCAGGGAATCAAGGAAGCGGAGAACCTAAAAAACATCAATATCGGCCTGCGTAGCCAAGGATATATGGTTCCGCTCGTGGCAGATGTACATTTCAACCCCAAGGTGGCGGACGTAGCGGCACTCTATGCCGAGAAGGTACGCATCAATCCGGGCAACTACGTAGATGCACCACGCACTTTCAAGAAACTGGAATACACAGACGAAGAATATGCCCGCGAATTGCAGAAGATACGCGAACGCTTCATCCCTTTCCTCAACATCTGCAAAGAAAATCACACAGCTATCCGCATCGGAGTGAACCACGGTTCGCTGTCAGACCGCATCATGTCCCGCTACGGTGACACACCCGAAGGAATGGTGGAATCGTGCATGGAGTTTCTCCGCATCTGCGTGGAAGAACAGTTCACGGATGTAGTTATCTCCATCAAAGCATCCAACACCGTGGTGATGGTGGAGACAGTCCGCCTGCTGGCAGACAGGATGGAACAGGAAGGAATGCACTTCCCGCTACATCTGGGAGTGACCGAAGCCGGAGACGGAGAAGACGGGCGCATCAAGTCGGCACTGGGCATAGGCGCCTTGCTGAGCGACGGTCTGGGCGACACTATCCGCGTATCCTTGAGCGAGGCTCCGGAAGCGGAAATCCCCGTAGCCCGCAAACTGGTAGATTACATCGAGCTGAGAAAGAACCATCCTTACATACCGGGTATGGAGGCTAAAGAGTTCGATTACCTCTCCCCCGTCCGCCGCAAGACGCACGCCGTGAGAAACATTGGAGGAAGTAATCTTCCTGTAGTAGTGGCAGACCGGATGGATG
The DNA here is from genome assembly GCA_030844565.1 of Bacteroides ovatus. Lineage (GTDB taxonomy): Bacteria > Bacteroidota > Bacteroidia > Bacteroidales > Bacteroidaceae > Bacteroides > Bacteroides ovatus_A. Next base: position 1,375 of record JAUUNK010000021.1, on the reverse strand, counting down.
GAAAGACGGAAGTAAACCCGCAATTCACACCCGACTACATCTATGGAGGAAAGACTCTCCCAGCCCCCGAAGAAGGAGCGGAATATATCCTCGACGCCGATGTATGGGAGGGCGCACCCGGCACATGGCCTGCTTTCAACTATGCGCAGTTGCCGCTGATGGGTGAATGTCCGGCAGAATTGAAGTTCCTTTTCGTCCCCTATATGATGCTGACTGAAGAAGTGATTGCCTGCCTGAAAGTGCATCCCGAAGTGGTGCTTATCTCTCAAAGCAACCACCCCAACCGCGTAGGCGAACACCGCGCCCTGGTGCACCAACTGATGACGGAAGGATTACAGAATCCGGTTATCTTCTTCCAACACTATGCGGAGGATGAGGCGGAGGACTTACAGATAAAGTCTGCCGCCGACACGGGTGCTCTGATCTTCGACGGGCTGTGCGACGGTATCTTCCTTTTCAATCAGGGCAGTCTGAGCCATGCAGTCGTCGATGCCACGGCTTTCGGCATCCTGCAAGCGGGACGGGTGCGTACATCGAAAACTGAATATATCTCTTGCCCGGGATGTGGACGCACGCTTTATGACCTTGAGAAGACCATAGCACGTATCAAAGCTGCCACTTCCCATCTGAAGGGATTGAAGATAGGAATCATGGGTTGCATCGTCAACGGTCCCGGTGAGATGGCAGATGCCGATTATGGATACGTAGGCGCAGGACGTGGAAAAATCAGTCTTTATAAGGGGAAAGAGTGCATCGAGAAGAATATCCCCGAAGAGGAAGCTGTGGATAAGTTGCTGGAACTTATCCGGAGGAATGGGGACGATAAGTTGCCCTTGTAACCTTAGTAGTCGGTAGTATCTCCATTCTCCTCCTTAGAAAGGAGGAATCCCCGTAGGGGGAGGTGGTTGAGGAGTGCATAAGGCTAGATAACAACAAGTTATGGCTATCAACCACCCCGTCCTGCGGACACCCCTCCTTTCCAAGGCGGAGATTGGAAGATACTATTGCCTTGTGCTTTGTTTTACTGTATCAATACGATTTACTCTATTTACATTCTCCCTGAGGATATATCACAAGCCAATATCATCAAGAAACCGGCTACAAGGCGATAGTATCTCTATTCTCCTCCTTGGAAAGGAGGAGCCCCCGTAGGGGGAGGTGGTTGAGGAGTACATAAGGCTAGATAACAACAAGTTATCGTTATCAACCACCCCGTCCTGCGGACACCCCTCCTTTCCAAGCTACCCTTTATACACAAGTTTTTATTCCATATATTCATACAGCTCAAATTGTGTATTAAATCTATCCAGTCCATTTTTTAAGGTTATATACCCTGGAATGGACTGGCTTCTATATCCGCTCCACGCTCCCATTC
>JAUUNK010000253.1 GCA_030844565.1 Bacteroides ovatus | reverse complement strand
CAATGTTTTCAACCTGGCAAACATAGTGATGGACGGTTCGGCTAGCCTCGACCAAAAGATTGATGCACAGCGCCAGATGCAGTCAGTCTTTGCCACGGTGCAAGTGGGCTATAAGGAAAAGGCTTTTCTAGACTTGACAGCTCGTAACGATTGGGCGTCCACCTTAGCGTATACAGCTCACGAGAAATCGGGATTCTTTTATCCGTCTGTCGGAGGAACGTTTTTGTTGGATAAATGGGTCTCTTTGCCAAGTTGGATTTCGTTTGCTAAGTTTCGGGGAGCCTATAGCAAGGTGGGAAATGACATACCTCTTTTCATTACCAATCCCGTGTCACACGTGACAGCAGGAGGAGGAATCAAAGCCAATGATGCCGCTCCCTTCAAGGAGATGGAGCCGGAAATGACGCGTTCGGTGGAGGTGGGTACAGAATGGAAGTTCTTTGGACGAAGGCTGGGATTCAATCTGACGTATTATCATACCAATACTTTGAATCAGTTCTTTAAGCTTCCCGCTTTGGCAGGAGATAAATATGCCTATCGGTACGTGAATGCGGGTAATATTTGTAACGAAGGGTGGGAGCTTGCCATAGATGCGGTTCCGGTGGATGAAAGAAATTTTAAATGGAAGACTTCTCTCAATTTCTCTTCCAATAAGAATAAGGTAGTCGAGCTCCACGACGAACTGAAAGAATTTGTTTATGGCCCCACGAGCTTATCTTCCAGCTATGCGATGAAATTGGTCAAAGGAGGGTCTATCGGGGATATATATGGAAAGGCTTTTGTGCGTGATTCCGAGGGAAATATCGTCTACGAGACAGAAGGAGTGAATGCCGGCCTGCCTTTGGTAGAGGGAGATGGAAACACGGTCAAAGTGGGCAATGCCAACCCTGTGTTTTCCTTGGGCTGGAACCATACTTTCACTTATAAAGGACTGAGTCTCTACATGCTTTTCGATTGCCGTTATGGAGGGGAAGTGCTTTCCCAGACACAAGCAGATATGGATATGTATGGAGTGACCACAGTAACTGCCGATGCCCGCGACCGGGGCTATGTATCGTTGGAAGGACGGCGGATAGAGGATGTCAAGAAGTTCTATAAGAATGTGGTGGGAGGCCGTGCCGGGGTGACTGAGTATTATATGTATGACGCTACTAACATCCGGTTAAGGGAACTGTCTTTGAGTTACCGCTTTCCTTCCCGATGGATGGAGAAGACGAAAGTGTTCAAAGATATTTATCTTTCTTTTGTTGCCCGTAATCTTTTCTTTATTTACAAGAAAGCTCCTTTCGATCCCGATTTAGTTTTGTCTACGGGAAATGATAATCAGGGCATTGATGTGTACCAGATGCCTACTACGCGGAGCATGGGATTCAATATTAAATTTGAATTTTAATGAAAAGTGAGATGAAAACATTCAGCAAAAGGGGTTGGTGGTACTTGTGGGCACTGCTTCTCTTCGTGTCTTGCACATCGGATTTCAAAAGCATAAATACCGATCTTTCCGGCATAACGGATGAAGAACTGGAAGCAGACAACAATGCTTATGGTATTCGTTTGGGTATCATACAGCAAGGAATTTATTTCAATTACGATTACGGTAAAGGAAAGAACTGGCCTTTCCAGTTGATACAAAACCTGAATGCCGATATGTTTAGCGGCTATATGCATGATGCCAAGCCCCTCAATGGCGGGACGCACAATTCGGACTATAATCTTCAGGATGGATGGAATAGTACGATGTGGGGACATATTTACGCTTATATCTTTCCGCAAATATACCAGTTGGAGAATGCCAGCCGGGAGAAGAAGCGCGATTTCTTTGGAATCACCAAGATATTGAAGGTGGAAGTGATGCACCGTGTCACCGATTATTACGGACCGGTTGTGTATACTCACTTTGCTGACTCCGAAAGGAATTATGCACCTGACGATCAGAAGAAAGTTTATTATGAGTTCTTTAATGAACTGGATACGGCGGTCAATGTGCTTTCAGATTATATTACCCGTAATCCGGAGACTTCCGACTTCGAACGTTTCGATATTCTATTGGACGGAAAATATTCTTCATGGGTGAAGTTTGCCAATTCATTGAGGATGCGGCTGGCTATTCGCATTGCAATGGCAGAGCCCGAGAAGGCATGCATGGAGTTTCTTAAAGCATTCAATAACGAATATGGCGTTTTCGAATCGGAACGCGAATGCGTGGCTGTTTCTACTTCGGGCGGCTATACAAACCCTTTGGGAGAGATTAACCGTGTGTGGAACGAATCATACATGAGTGCGCCGATGGAGTCTATCCTGAACGGATATGAAGATCCGAGACGGGAAGTATATTTTGAACCTTGCATGGATAAAAAATATCAGGGTCAGTTCCGGGGCATTCGTCAGGGCACTTGCTTTGCCCATAACAATTATGCTAATTTGTCTAAACTAACTGTCAATGCCGACACTGATGCCCGGTTGATACCTGCGGCGGAAGTCTGGTTCCTGCGGGCGGAGGCTGCTTTGCGGGGATGGACTTCGGAGGATGCAGGAGAATGTTATAAGAAAGGAGTAACAACTTCTTTCTATTCATACGGCCTTCTGCAAGTGCAAGACTATCTGGCCAGCGATAATAAAGCCGCTGCTTTCGTGGATACCTACGATGAAGAAAACAATATGGAAGCCCGCTGCCAGGTATCTCCCCGTTGGCGTGAAGAGGATGATAGGGAAACTAAACTAGAGAAGATTATCACCCAGAAATGGATAGCCCTCTTCCCCGAAGGTTGCGAAGCTTGGGCAGAACAACGTAGAACGGGCTATCCTCGCCTCTTCCCTGTCCGTTTCAACAACAGCTTTCAAAGATGTGTCGATACTGAAGTCATGATTAGGCGATTGAACTTTCCAGGCAATTTACAGACGGAGAATCCCGGGCAATATGCCGGCTTGGTAGAAGCCTTGGGAGCCCCGGACCATGCCGGGACCCGTCTGTGGTGGGATACAGGGAAGAACTTTTAATCGTTTACTTCCAGATTGCTCATCTTTTCCGTGGTGCGGAAAGGAAATTCCGGATATTCATAAAGGCTGAAACGTGGTTCTGTTTTGCCTTCGATGTATTTCCAGATGCTGGCGTATTCTTCCGGGTCTTCTCCCATCTTGCCTAATTGGCGGAGATAGGCGGCAACCGATTTATTCTCTACAATATAAATCAGTCCCATTGTGTCGATGATGGGGCTATGGCGCCTTGTTGCATCATGTTCGAAGCATAGGATGCGTTTTCCTCGCGGAGTAATGCCTACCAGGTTGAAAGTCATGCTTTTGCCAATGGCAGGGAGGTTGAGCACATTGCGGTCCGTAGCGAGGAAAGGCAAATGATGTTTCTTCATGAATTTGCGTATCTTCTCTGCCGTGTCTCCTTGTTTTTTCAGTAGGGAAGCATAAAGTTCTTCTGCCTGTTCCGTGGTCATCTTTCCAAATACTTTTTCTTCTTGTTGTTCTTGCAAAGAGCGACTGTTGGGGGTGAACATAGCATAGTTTTCTTCAAAGCCTTTGACCGAGAAGGTATAATAGCATACTATTCCCTGGGTGTTCAGTACCTGGCGTAGACGGGTAGTATGTCCTCGTCGGGAGGCAGCTACCGTATAAACCAATTGGTTAGTGATGAGCCATCCTGCCGAAAGAATCTTGCGGATAGCTTCTTGGGCCTCGGGAGTTAGTTCCAATGGAGTTTGGAAATGGGTTTGTATAATGAACTGTTTCACTCCGATGGCAGAGGCTTTTTCTTTGAACTCTTTCAGTATTTCTACCAATTCATCGTTGATACGCATCGGCAGATAAGCAAGCAAACGGGAACCGAGGCGTACGCGTTGCAGCTCTGCATATTTTTCTCCGTCGGGGCGTTCGAGGTTAGCTTTTCGTTTGCGCGATGCCATGCGGTACACTGCTTCCAGAATGTTCCGTAATGTTTTGTTCTGGCTCATCAGCGCATCTCCACCGGTGATAAGAATGTCTCTCAACTGGGTATCTTCTTCAAAATAGTTCATCAGGCGTCTCAACTTGTGGTCCCATGTCTCTTTGGGGCGCAGCGTATCGAACTCGAAATTCAGACGTTCGCTCTGGAAATCATACATACGTTGGCACGAAGCGCATAATCCTCCGCAAGCGCGTCCCATTGTGTCGGGGATGAGGATAGATACTTCCGGATAGCGGCGATGGATATTGTGTCCATCAGGCAAGAGCCAGCCTGCTGCATTGGGCTTTCCGGCTTCTACAATATCTTCTTTCTCCCATGCGCGGATGTTACCGTAGTTCTCTACCAATTGGGGAGAGTAAAGCACATAGCTGCGGATAGCCTCATCGTTGTAGCCTTCGCCGCTGGTGTTGAGTAAAGACAGATAATAAGGCGTGGCAAAGAAAGGCATTCCTTTTTTGCGTGCACGCGAGAGTAGATACATCGTTTCGCTGGAAAGGGAGTTTCCTAGGAGGCGATTTAGTTCGGTGGGGCTTTTTACAGCCATAGAGAGATGAAACCTGAAATCATTCCACCATTGGTTGACAAGCTGGTATTTTTCTTCATAGCTCATTCCTTCTTCAAAATGATAGCGGGAAGGCTTCGATTTCCTGTTTTCTATCTTTTGTATAAGTAGGTGTAACATCCGTTCTTTGTTCTCTTTACGGATTTCTATTACTTCCTCGTCCAGTCCGGTTGCCCAACGTTCCGTGCGGTTTTTAATTCGTTGGGGCGAGGGGGTGGTAAACTCTGCTCCGTTCAGTCTTTTAAAGAGGTAATACAAATCAATAAACAGGTCGGTAGACATTTCCGAGTCTTCCAATGTACCTGTAAGAAATTGACGGAGGAGTGTGAAGGTGTTTACCTGCATATTCTGTCCGGTAGAAAGTTCATGAATGGTTTGTCCGTCATACTGAATCAGAAGTCGAATTTGCTTACCCGTACTACTTTCTTCGGAATCCAGGGAAGCTACATACTCAGTGAGGCGCTCTTTAAAGTCATCGTCGTTAAGACTTTGCCCGGCTATCTCGACAAGTTGAGGTAACTCCTGCTGATACAACTGTTTGAACTGAGAAAGAGTGAGTGAAAGCAATTTCTTTTGTTTCATAAGCAATCTTATTTTTAGTGTATTAAATAGTTGCATAAATATAACAAAAAAAGCGAAGGTGTCCAACCTCCGCTTTTGAATCGCTGAATTTCTTTACAATTATTTTTGTTTAATAACGAAACTTAGAACGCCATCCCGGTATCGTTCCGCTGCTGTTCCGCTTATTTTTTTTCTTCTTCCTCTTTGTGTTTGGGTTCTTTCTTGGCAAGGAGAAGTATGTTGTATACATATTCCGTCATCCACTGCTCCGAGTATCCCAGTCTTTCCTTATATTGGCGTACGGCCATAGCGGTTTTGTGCACATCATCTGCTTTCCACACCGGTTTGGTGCATACGTCGTGAACTGTTTTCTCGGTCATCGTGCGCAGTGCCTTCTTAAACATTGCCGGCATACGCAATTTCCATTGCATCAGGTTGCCCATCAGCATCATCAGGTCATTGGAGAATCCCTGATACATGAACAGATAGGGTTGAATGTCATTCTGTGTGCGGCAGTTGCGCTTCACCGAGCTATCTATTTCTTTGAAGAAAGATTCGCTAAGGCCATAGTCTTGCATTAGCATCTTGCGGGAAGCAGACTTCTCTGCCAGACCCAACTTGCCACTTTGTGTAGCCACTTTGAAGAGACGTTTAAAGTTTGCCACATCCGGTAAGAAGCGGATATTAGTGATGCCTAGGTTGACGGCAATCACCGATTGAAAATAGACACGTGTCAACGAAACGAAATCTTCTACATTGCCGACGGATGCTTCGCCACCTTTTTTCTTGAATAAATTAGCAAATATGCCCATTTTATTTAGTTATAATTTTAGAGTTATATACTAGGGTAAGCAGCAGATTGACAGCTAGAGCCAATCCTTTGCGCCTGCAAATGTAGTAAATATGTTGGCTTCCACCAACATTCTTGCTTTTTGATTCATTCTTTTAGTCTAAAAGAGAATTTATGATTTTCGAATACAGGTTCAACGATGCCGAAACGGATGAATTTGGCGAGAAGATTCTCTGCCGCCCGACGGGAGATGTGTGCTCGCCGGCAGTAATAATTCAGTGAAAGAGAGGCGTTCTGCTCGAGCAGGTCTAGCAGGAGTTGTTCCTTTTCGGTGTACTGCATCAGTTCTCCGGCAGGATTGCCACTTTGCTGCCACACCCTCAAGTGAACGGGTGTAGCCAATATATTCTCATCTTTGATGCGCAGGTAAGCGAGTGGCTTGCCGTTTTCGTCTTTGGCATAGACGGGTTTGTGTTCGCTTTCCTTTATTTGTGCTATTAGCACTTGGCGGCCTTCGGCAATGTAAGTATCCAGGGTATAATCCACTTGCGGAGAACAATAAAGTTGTGCAGCGGCTTCAATCATATATTTCTCTTCTTCCGAACGGACTCCTGCAACTCTACCGTTATCTTTTACTCCGATAAGCAACCTCCCTCCGTCCGTATTGGCAAAGGCGGAAAGGGTCTTCGCTATTTTGCGTGCATCTGAAATTTCGAACTTAAAGTCTTGCTGTTGATGTTCGCCTTCAGCAATTAAAGCGTGTATGTAATCCGTATCTGTAAGCGTTTTCATGGTTGCAAATTTATAGAAAAAACGCCAAAAGCCCCTTTTTTGCTTCATTTTAGGAGATTATTTCAAAAAAAATATTGTTTTTATGTGTTTATTTCGGGAAAGAGTGTATTTTTGCCGCACATTATTAACGAAGAAACAAACAATAGGATTATGAAAGAATTAGTTGAAAAAGTAGCAGCTCTTTATGCTGACTTCTCGAAGGATGCAACAGCCCAAATGGAAAATGGTAACAAGGCAGCAGGAACACGCGCTCGTAAGGTATCATTGGAAATCGAAAAAGCAATGAAAGAATTCCGTAAAGCATCTTTAGAAGCTTCTAAGCAATAATAGCTATTTGCTACCGGAAAACAAAAAGGGAGGTGTATATGTGATATTCCTCCTTTTTGTTTTATCCCATTTCTATCTTCACTATCTTCTGTGTCTTTTCGTCAATCCGGAAGCGGTTGTCAGTTCTCTCCCCGATGAGCCAGGCTATTTGCCCGTTGCAGCATAACACCCATTGTTGTTCTTTGCGGCTAAGAGTGAATTTTCGATTAATCAGGTAATCGCTCACTTTCTTTTTGCCCTTCATGCCGAAAGGGATAAAGGTGTCTCCGGTTTCCCATTTCCGTAGGGAGATTTCTCCTTTAAACTTGTCAGCGTCGAAACAAGCTATTTCTTTTTCTTTCGGAATCTCGAAGTCCGGTGTCTCATCATGCTCCGTGTAGACGAGAAGGAATGGGGGAGTTTCTTCGTTTACCGTT
>JAUUNK010000252.1 GCA_030844565.1 Bacteroides ovatus | reverse complement strand
GAGAGGATATCCGGAGAGGACTTTCCTCACCTACGGCTCCTCAAAAGCTTCGGTCAGAATCCTGACTTGGGCAGGCGTGTAGCGTTTGCTGTACGTCGTCAGCCCGGTTTCCTCCAGGCGTTCTTTCAGTCCCGGGTATGCCTTGATCCATTTGTTGAACTGGTCTACGGCGCTCTGTTGCAGCACGTGGGGGATGTAGAGCATTGCCAGCTCTCCTTTTCCGTAGCTGCGATAGTGGAATGTCTTTTCTCCGTTCTCTATTTTGTCTCTCATTTTCATGGGGTGATGAGGTTGATTAATATGCTATAAAGGTAGTTATTTTCGTTGGGATGTACAATTATTTGGGGAGATTTTTAGGGGTTGGCTTTTTATAGATTCAGTGAAAGAGAAGGTTTATCCCGTGCAATTCCGCGCAATCCTTCCCCAACCCGTTGAAACCCGTTTTCCCCTGCGGGCGTTGCTTTATCTTTGTATCAGCATCAAGGGGAAGAACGTACTTCCCTTTTTAAGACAGCTAAAAATTCAAAAAAGTATGGCAACAGTTTCAGTGGTGCGCTATCAGCGCCGTAAGAAAATCGGAGACGAAACATCGCCGATGGTGTATTCGCTTAAGTTCAAGGCAGGCGATTCCAAAGTTTATAGTATGGACGAGCTGGCGGGAGAAATCGAGACGATCGGGGCGCTCTCGGAGGAGGACGTGGCCCATGTGATGAAATCGTTCGTCAGGGCTTTGCGGAAAGTGGTTGTGGCGGGCAATAGGGTGAAGGTGGACGGACTGGGCACTTTTTTCCCCACGCTCACTTGCCCGGGAGTAGAGGTAGAGAAGGATTGCACGGTTAAGAACATCACTCGTGTAAACCTCCGTTTCAGGGTGGACAACGCGCTCCGGCTGGCAAACGACAGCACGGCGACCACCCGCGGGGCGGCGAACAATATGGTATTTGAGTTGGTATCACCTAAAGCTGCCGACGGCAACGGTCCGGAGCAACCGGACCAGCCGGGAGGGGGCGAGGCGCCGGACCCTCTGGGATAGGGGGAGAAGTTGAGAGTTGAGAGGGGAGAGTTGAGAGTTGAGAGTTGGGTTCCTGCTAATTCTTTTGGCTCTTTCCTAACTCTTTTGACTTCTTTCTTTCTTTAATAATAAAATTTGGTGATATGATGGATAAGATTATAGAGATTGTGATGATGGTTCTTTCTTTGTTTGGAAATAAAAGAAAGAAGGTGGTGGCTACAGAGGTCAGGGAGTTTAGTGATTTGGTGAAAGGCCAGTATGAGTTCTTGATGCAGCAGCTGGATAAAGTGCTTAAGGACTATTTCGGCCTGAGCACCAAGGTGAAAGAGATGCATACGGAGATTTTCTCGCTCACCGAACGGCTGGCGGAGGCTATGGCGATGCAGTGCCTGAACGTGCCTGTGTGCGCATCGGCGAGCAGGCCTTTACGGGAGAAGGAGGCGGCGCAATGAGGGAGGTAAACTTGATTGTAATCCACTGTTCCGCCACCCGGGCGGACAGGGATTTTACAGAGAAGGACTTGGAGGTGTGCCATCGCCGGCGGGGATTTAATGGGGTGGGCTATCATTTTTATATTCGTAAGGATGGGAGGATAGTGACCACCCGCCCGCTGGAGCGCATCGGGGCGCATGCGCGGGGATACAACTCGGGGTCTATCGGTATTTGTTATGAGGGTGGGCTGGATGCCCGGGGGCGTCCGGCGGATACACGCACCCGGTGGCAGAAGCATTCGATGCGGGTGTTGGTGCTTGCTCTGTTGAACGACTATCCCGGTTGCCGCGTTTGCGGGCATCGCGACTTAAGCCCGGATAGGGATGGCGACGGGGTTATCGGGCCGGAGGAGTGGGTGAAGGAGTGTCCGTGTTTTGAGGTGAAGGATGTTTTTGGGTGAAGTATATAAGGTAGAATGAGCTGGCTATGCAGGACGGGGTTCTGTATAGCCAGCACTTTTTTAAATCATCTTATAATAGATTTCAGTCACTTGATTGGAGACCCGTTGGCTGTCGAATCGTTCTTTGATAGTTTGCATCGCTTTTCGACCGCAGGCTTCCTTTAATTCAGGATGGCGAAGGTAAGTAAGATAATGGGTTGCCAGTTCTTCGGGCTTGCCAAATCCGGCGATAAGTCCGCTTTCGTGGTGAGTGATGACTTCCTTTGTACCATCTGTGGGAGTCACTACCAATGCTTTTTTCATCGCCATCGCTTCGAGCAAAGCAATGGAAAGTCCTTCCCAAAGGCTGGGCAGGCAGAAGACATCCAGGGCATGAAGGATGTCGGGAACGTCGCTACGGAAAGGTGCGGTGCGAATTACGTCTTCCATTCCTGTCTCCCGGAGGGCTTGCCGAGTTTCGGCTTCCATGTCTCCTTCGCCGATGAGCAAGGCTTTGATTCGTCTATCTTCTTGCCGCGCTAATGCTATGCTTTTCACAAAATCAACAGGAGCCTTTTGTAAGGTGATGCGGCCTACAAAGCCGACTACAAAATCGTCCTCATTGAAACCGAATTCTTTCCGAATATCTTTAAATGTTCCTTCGGGGTTGAAGCGTTGCAGGTTGATTCCATTTTCTATGACAACGGATTGCTTAAGGCCGAAAGTTTCTTTGCCGGTCACCCGGTTGCTTTCGGACACGCAAATCACCTCTTTACTTAGCGCGCAAATCACCTTTTCACTCCATGCCCGCAAGCGCTTGATTAAAGCTGGCTGGTCTTGATGGAAACTCCAGCCATGGACGGTGTAGACCATGGGGAGATGGAGCTGTCGGGCTATAAGCGCTACGTTGGATGCAGCTCTGCTGCCATGAGCATGGATGAGCTGTATCTTCTCTGTTGAAATAATCTCTTTAATCTGGCGGACGATGCGCAGGTCGAAAGGATGCGAGGTCGGGATGACATAACATTTTGTTCCATTACGCGTTAAGGTGTCAATCATCTGCCCTCCTGTAAATGCAAGCACTACGGGACGCACTTGCATGAGGTCGAACCCGGCTATGAGGTCGAGCAGGTGAGATTCTCCGCCTCCGACTTGACCTTGTCGGATAACTTCTAATACATTAATTGCTTCCATGTTCGGTATGTATAAATTTCTTATTAACTCCTTTCAGATGAAAGAGGTTGCCTGCAATCATCAATATTAATATGGGGAGCTGCAACACGGCTTTAAGTAACCGCTTGTTCAGCAACCGGGAGGGAATAGCGATAAACAGTGCCAGAACCAGAGCGAGGGATAATCCCCACCATTTGAGGCTTGCGTATGGCGAAACTACCGTAGCAAGCGCACTGCAAAAGAACACCCCTGCCAGAAGAATAACACGCGGAAGCAGGGTCCATTGCACTATTTTGTCGCAATAGTCTATTTTGCCTGCTAACAGTGCTTTGGGAAAGTCGGGCAGTGCATGTGCCAGTGAGTCGAACTGGGCGGCTATCCAGCGTTTGCGCTGATTTTTGATGCCTTCTTTCTTTTGTGTTTTTTCATCTTTTACATAGACATGTTCCAGATACTCTATCCGGATGCCTTGTTTGAGTAGCAATGCTTCCAGCTCTTTATCTTCTCCGGCTGTCTCCAGCATTTTCACGTGCTGCCGAAACCAGTGAGCGTCCAGTGCCATTCCCGAACCGATAAGGGCGGATGATAGTCCAAGAGCGACGTGTCCGCTGCGGAAGATGGAGTTATTGATTTCCTCACTGGCGGCATCGAGCACGGCGACATCCGTATTTAGATTTTTGGCTGTACGGTGGGTCTGTATAGCGTGACACCCCGCTTGAAAAGCTTTGTTAATCTCTCGAAGGAAATCTGGAGCTGCCGTGTTGTCTGCATCCATAATGACTACGATGTCATAGTCTTCTCCGGCAGTAGCTTTCATGGCTTGCATCATCGCTTTAGCCTTGGAACTTTCTTTATAGTCTGCTATCAGCAAACGGATGGGGAGTTGACGGAGCGCTTCGTTGGTGGCATCCTGCATCTGGTCGGAGATGACTATCACGTCGTAGCGTTCTCGCGGATATTCTTGTTGCAAAAAAGTACGAGTAGAAGATAAGATAACGCCGTCTTCCTTGTAAGCAGGGAAAAGGACCAGGATTCTTGAGAATTCCGTGGTGTCCGGATGATGCCGGCGACGGGGAAGTTTCGATGCTAAAGCAAACACTAATAGATAGCCTACATTGAAGGCTAAAATGACATAAAGTGCGATTTCTATAATAGTAAGCAGAATCATGGCTTTATTTTTTTTTATCGGGTATGCTGATAAATGCACCAATACCTTTAAAGGTAGCACTGAATAGGTCAAAGCGCCTCTGTAAAAGGTATTTCATATTGTTCTTTCCGGCAGAAACCGTCAATTGATAGAGAATCGAGAGCCAACGGTTGGTGCCGGTAAGGTTTCTCCAGGCATAGAGTAGACGGTTGCGGGTGAGGTAGAAGCAACGCAGTTTGCTCAATTGCCCGGTGCTCTGGCTCTCTTTGTGGTATACTGTGCAACGAGGCTCGTACCAGAACTCGTAGCCGGCTCTTGCCATGGCAGTACACCAATCCAATTCTTCATAATAGAGAAAGTAGATTTCCGGCATCATTCCTACTTTTTCTATCACCTCGCGTTTGACGAGCATAGCGGCTCCATGCAAGTAAGGAGTGGGGTGGGCGGAGTCGAAACTCCCATCGTCAGGGCAACCACAGCCAAGGGAGGCATTTCGAAGAGTAACCTTAGATAAAGGTGTGTAGCCGGCAAACTGGATGTTCTGTGGAGGAAAAGCGAAACGTATTTTGGGACCTACTGCTCCAATATCTTTGCGATTTTCCAACCGTTCCACCAGATACGCTATGCCATCATTCTTTAAGTAGGTATCATTGTTAATCAGGAAAATATACTTTCCATGCGCCTGCCGGATGCCAAGATTGTTGCCACCTGAGAAACCCGTATTCTTTTCACTGCGGATGGCAGTGATGAACGGATATTTCTCCTGAAGAATCTGCGCTTCATTCTGCCGGGAGGCGTTGTCTACTACAATGATTTCGTAAGTCACGCTGTGAACTATTTCCCGGAGGGAGTCGATGAGTTCGCAGGTGTCTTTCAGGCCGTTGTAGTTGATGGTGACGAAGGTTATCAGAGGTTGCTTGTTCATATCCATATAGGAGGAGTTTCTTTTTTCTTTTCTTGGCTATTTTTTTGTTCCCCTTTTTGTTCCTCTTGTATCGCTTTGTCTATGTATGGACCAGCGAAACAGAGAGCAAATCCTGTGTAGACAACGATGGAGTTGGGATACTGCATGACATCATTAACATAAGCGGAGACGAAAAAGCCTGCATTCATACACAACCATGCTGCCAATAAACCTCGTAGACTTTTGTTCATTATCTTAAATAAGAGAATCCAAGCACACCATGCAAAAAGTACACCATGCACGAGCAGATAAATAACTAAACCTACAATGCCTGTTTCTACCCATACCGATACAAGCCACGAATCAGGAGGATAGGGCATTAGTTCTTTCGGAGAAAACCGCTCACCTTTTGATAGTCCTACACCATATCCAAAAGGATGCTCATCCATCAGTTCTTTCATCTTCTTTCTATTTTCTACCCGAACTAGATAGGATGCATCTTGGGTGGGGCGAAAGGCGGACCGCATCTTACGAATGTATTGATTACTATCCCCTATATTAGTAAAATAGAAAAATGAAAAAGCGGCTATAGCGGTTACTATGCTGATAGTAAGATTTTTCCAGCTTTTAGATAATAGCGCATAAGTGAGTAACCCACCCAATGGAATTGCTATTGTAGAACGAGTTCCGGAAATACCTATGCTATAAATGGTCCCTATTGCGATAAGGCTAAACCATATTTTCATCCATCTTTTACGAACATAGAGAATTGCTAAAACTAAAACAGTAAAAGACATGGCAGAATGAACCCCATAACTAGCTGCATCAGAAAATAAAGAAAAATAACGAATACCAGACCAAATGATATGGGTACGATATCCTCCTAATGCATACAAGAAATAAAGCTCCCGTTCATTAAATCCATGACTTCTTTGCCAATATCCTTTCAAGGTAATTGCTAATATAAAAAAAGACCATATAAGCAACAACCATTCTATTCCTTTTCGATCACGAATGGCTACTGGAATCAAAATTGACAGCAGGAGAGGATAAATCCAATAATGTGAAATACTGATATTCCATGCCTCTTGTACATGATTGGGATTGCCCATCTCTAATAGGTAGTATATCCCTACAGCTATAAATAGGTACATCATTCCATTTCTTGCACGAGACATCTCAAAATTTTGAGAATTGCAGCGTGCCAATATAATAGGAGTCATGACTACTACTAATAATAATGTGCAAACCCCTGTTTTCATGTCCACAAACATATTAGCTGCTACTATTAAGAACTGCAAGAAAAACAATACGTAGAAGCTAGGCTCGGAATAATTAGCTTGAGAATTATATCTTTTATCTTCGTCGTTACTCCTCATCATTTTCTAGTGTGGTGGCAGATAATCCTTTTTTATCTTTTAGCCATATTAATTTTCCCGTAAGCGTTAACTGCGATAAACGATAACCTAGTTGACGTAACCAAGTGTAAGGGGGAAGCATACCTGTGAAATTCTCCAAATCGTATCTCGAAGCGCGGTTCAAGCAGAAATATATATTTTTCTCTACGGCTACTTTTAATTTGTGAAGTAATATTTTATCGCTTGATTTCCATCCATAATCTGCTGGAGCTATTATCAAATTCAAATGAGCATTGCGAAGTAGCTCAGCAGGAACAGTTGAGCTATTTAGTGCAGGGTGTTCTATGATAAGAATATCTTCACCTTCTGGAACATATAATTGATTTATATGATTTGCCATTAAATAATTAGATGAATGGACATCATAGTCAATTCCTGCAGATAGTCTACGTACTTTGAATCCTATTCCCTTCCAATATTCTTCTAATTTATTAGCAATATGCGTTTTTCCAGCACCTGTATCCATGCTTAAGAGATTAAGGACATAGGGGCTATCTTTCTCTCTCTTTGTAAAGAAGTGTACGATACTATTATTAAGATAACGTGTTGCTGTATTCTCATATATTTTGTTATACGGACCCGAAGGTTTGCTATTGGGAAAATCCCCAAGAATGGGACATCCTGTTAATCTGCGAGTACGTACAGAGTCACGTAATGTACGGTCTATAAATTCCAATAAAAGAAAAAATAGCGTTAAAAGTAGAAAAGTGACTACGCAAGCAATCATTGCAATCTTTTTTTTGTGAGTGGAACCAGGAGAAAGAGGATAGGTTGGTGGATTAAGCACTTTAAGAGCTGCTGATGTCATTTCTAGATTTTTTTTACGCATTAATGCGTCATTATAACTTTTTAAATTGGTTAAATAACTCTGCTCCGAGAAACCTATGATACGCTCTTGGCGTTT
>JAUUNK010000251.1 GCA_030844565.1 Bacteroides ovatus | reverse complement strand
ACATTGAGCATACTGATTTCACGGAAGAAGTGATTGCAGACGCCGATATTCTTTATATGACCCGCGTACAACGTGAGCGCTTCACTGACCTTATGGAATATGAACGTGTGAAGAACGTGTATATCCTGCGGGCAAAAATGCTCGAGCATACCCGTCCCAATATGCGCATCCTGCATCCACTGCCCCGGGTGAACGAAATTGCTTATGATGTGGACGAGAGTCCTCAAGCATACTATTTCCAGCAGGCACGAAACGGGTTGTATGCCCGCGAAGCCATTCTTTGCGACGTATTAGGTATCACTTTAGACGATGTTAAAACAGACATATTATTATGAACGAGAACAAACAAGCATTGCAAGTAGCCGCCCTTCGCAACGGGACGGTGATAGACCATATACCTTCCGAGAAATTGTTTACCGTAGTGCAGCTCTTGGGAATCGAACACATGAGCAGTAACATTACCATTGGCTTCAATCTCGACAGTAAGAAGCTCGGTAAGAAGGGCATCATCAAGATAGCGGATAAGTTTTTCTGTGACGAAGAGATAAACCGTATCTCTGTGGTAGCTCCCCACGTAAAGCTCAATATCATACGGGATTATGAAGTAGTGGAGAAAAAAGAGGTGCAGATGCCCGATGAACTGAAAGGCATAGTGAAATGTGCTAATCCCAAATGCATCACCAATAATGAACCGATGCCCACGCTTTTTCATGTGGTGGACAAAGAGCAATGTATCCTGAAATGCCACTATTGTGAGAAGGAACAGCATCGGGAAGAAATCACCATTTTATAAGTAATCTCCATTTATCTTCTAAAATATGAAACAAGACTGGAAACCCGGAACTATGATTTATCCGCTTCCTGCCGTTCTGGTGAGTTGCGGAAAAGACGAAAGTGAGTATAACATCCTAACGGTGGCATGGACCGGAACCATCTGTTCCAATCCGCCTATGTGCTATATTTCTGTTCGTCCCGAACGTCACTCTTATGATATTATTAAGAGGAACATGGAATTTGTCATTAACCTTACTACCAAGGATATGGCATTCGCCACCGACTGGTGTGGCGTACGTTCGGGCAGAGACTACCACAAGTTCGAAGAGATGAAACTCACTCCCGGCGCATCTACCATAGTCAGTGCTCCGCTGATAGAAGAATCTCCCCTCTGCATCGAATGTAGGGTGAAAGAAATTGTTTCGCTTGGTTCTCACGATATGTTCATAGCCGACGTAGTTAATGTACGGGCGGACGACCGCCACCTCAATCCTGAAACGGGAAAACTGGAGCTGGCGGAAACCAATCCTCTTGTCTATGTGCATGGGGGATATTATGAGCTGGGAAGTAAAATTGGTAAATTCGGCTGGAGTGTAGAAAAGAAGAAGGAGGGACGCTGACCAGCTTTAAAAGGAATATTATGAGACGAACTTTTCTTCTTTTCCTTGCTATTGGAACTATGTTCTGCTCTGCTGCCTTTGCTCAGAAAGGGCAGAAAGAAGAAACGAAGCGTCATACACAGAGGAATGTGAATTTCGGCATCAAAGCCGGGTTTAATTCCTCTATGTTTCTTGTTTCAACCCTCAAGATTAAAGATGTTACCATCGACGAATTCCAAAACAACTATCAGATAGGCTATTTCGGTTCCATCTTTATGCGTTTTAACGCAAATCGACATTTCATCCAGCCCGAAGTTTCCTACAATGTGAGCAAGTGCGAAATCACTTTCGATAAATTGGGAGCCCAGCATCCCGACATTGAACCGGACTACGCATCGGTCAATTCAGTATTGCATAGCATTGATTTCCCTGTGCTTTACGGTTACAATGTGGTGAAGGAAGGACCCTATGCCATGTCTATTTTCTTCGGACCGAAAATACGCTATTTATGGGGAAAGAAGAATGAAATAACGTTTGATAACTTCGACCAGAAAGGCATTCACGAAAAACTTTATCCGTGGAATATCAGTGCTGTGATTGGAGTAGGTGTCAACATCTCCCGTATATTCTTTGACTTCCGTTACGAGCAGAGCCTGCGAAATATCTCCAAGTCCGTGACCTACGAAAACATCAACCCCGATGGCACTACCGGCGTGAGTTCCATGACTTTCCACCGGCGCGACAGCGCTTTGAGCTTCTCACTCGGAGTCCTCTTTTAATAACATGAACGCTCTTGAATAATTATTAAACTGATTGGCAGATACTTTTATTTTGCTTAACTTTGCCCCCATTATATCCGGAAAACTTATTTATAAGGAAATGATTAAGAAAATAGTAAAAGCCCTTTGGATTTTTTTAGCAGTGATTGTGTTGGTTTGTGTGGGTGTGTTTGCATCTATTTCGTATGGTTGGATTGGCTATATGCCTCCTATCGAAGAGCTTGAAAATCCGAATTATAAGTTTGCTACAGAAATATTCTCCGAAGACGGAAAAGTACTGGGAACTTGGTCGCTGAGCAAGGAAAACCGTGTTTATACCGCCTATCAAGACCTTTCCCCAAATATCATCAATGCTTTGATTGCCACAGAAGACATCCGTTTTGCCGAACATTCGGGAATCGATGCCAAGGCTCTGTTTCGTGCACTTGTGAAGCGCGGTCTTCTTTTTCAGAAGAATGCCGGCGGCGGAAGTACGCTTACGCAGCAATTGGCTAAACAACTCTATACCGACGAGGTGGCAAAGAGCACGTTGCAACGCCTTTTCCAAAAGCCGATAGAGTGGGTGATAGCCGTCAAGCTGGAACGTTACTATACGAAAGAAGAAATTCTGAGCATGTATCTCAATAAGTTCGACTTCCTGAACAATGCGGTAGGCATCAAGACGGCTGCCCATACCTATTTCGGTTGCGAACCCAAAGATTTGAAAATAGAACAGGCAGCCACGCTCGTAGGTATGTGCAAGAATCCTTCTTTATATAACCCTGTGCGTCATAACGAGCGCTCGCGCCAACGCCGCAACGTAGTGCTCAGTCAGATGCGGAAAGCCGGCTACATCACCGAACAGGAATGTGACTCTTTACAGCAACTTCCCTTGAAACTCACTTATAACCGGGTGGACCACAAAGAAGGTCTGGCTACTTATTTCCGCGAATACCTGCGGGGAGTGATGACCGCCAAGAAACCGGATAAAGGAGATTACCGTGGATGGCAGATGCAGAAGTTTTATGAAGACTCTCTGGCGTGGGAGACAGACCCGCTTTATGGTTGGTGTCAGAAGAATCGAAAGAAAGACGGTACACCTTATAACATATATACCGACGGATTGAAAATCTACACTACTATCAATTCCCACATGCAAAAGTATGCTGAAGAAGCGGTAGACGAACACTTAAGCCAATATCTGCAACCCCTCTTCTTTAAAGAGAAAAAAGGACGCAAAAAAGCTCCTTATAGCAATCAGCTTACTCAACAGGAGGTGGATGATATACTAAAAAGAGCGGTCAGACAGTCAGGACGTTATGCTGCAATGAAAACTGCCGGAGCCTCTGAGGCTGAAATCAACAAAGCGTTCAATACTCCGGTCGAGATGTCTGTATACAGTCTCAACGGTGAGAAAGATACAATAATGACGCCGTTGGATTCCATCCGCTATTACAAACATTTCCTGCGCACAGGATTTATGTCTATGAACCCCAAGAATGGTCATGTAAAAGCGTATGTGGGTGGTCCCAATTATGCTTATTTCCAATATGATATGGCTATGGTGGGACGCCGTCAGGTAGGTTCTACTATCAAACCCTACTTATATACGCTCGCTATGGAAAACGGCTATTCTCCTTGCGACCAGGCGCGCCATGTGGAGCAGACGCTTATCGACGAGAATGGCATACCTTGGACGCCCCGGAATACCAGCAAGAAACGTTATGGAGAGATGGTAACTTTGAAGTGGGGACTGGCAAACTCTGACAACTGGATTTCTGCCTACCTTATGGGGAAATTGAATCCTTATGCGTTGGTTCGCCTCATCCACAGTTTTGGAGTGAAGAACAAAGACATTCCTCCTGTGGTATCACTCTGTCTGGGACCGTGTGAAATTTCGGTAGGAGAGATGGTTAGCGCTTATACTGCGTTTGCCAACAAAGGAATCCGTGTCGCTCCTGTGTTTGTCACCAAGATAGAAGACAACGATGGAAACGTGATTTCTACTTTTGCTCCGCAGATGGAAGAAGTTATCAGTGTGTCCAGTGCCTATAAGATGTTGGTTATGCTGAGAGCGGTTATCAATGAAGGAACAGCCGGAAGTGTGCGCCGTTATGGAATTACAGCCGATATGGGCGGTAAAACGGGGACCACTAACCGTAATTCGGACGGTTGGTTTATGGGCTTCACTCCCTCTCTTGTATCCGGTTGCTGGGTAGGAGGCGAAGAGCGCGATATTCACTTTGACACTATGACCTATGGGCAAGGCGCTCGCCTGGCACTTCCCATCTGGGCTAAATATATGAAGAAGGTATATGATGACCCCATGCTGGGTTATTCACAAGAAGAACGCTTTGATATTCCCGATGGATTCGACCCCTGTGCAGGAACTGACACAATAGATGGCGAAGTCATTGAAGAGCAGGGACTGGATGATTTGTTTAACTAACTATCTTCTTCACCATGCACAGTTGTCTTGTATGTATCGGAAGTAATTATCACCGGAAAGAAAACCTGCTGCTGGCACGCCGCCGGTTGCAGCAACTCTATCCGTCGGTGCGTTTTGCTTCTGAACAAGATACGTTGCCGCTTTTCCTGAAACAAAACAAAGCTCTTTTCACCAACCAAGTGGCGCTCTTCTTTTCAGAGCAAGGCGAGGAAGAAGTGGTAGGGGAGCTGAAATCCATCGAACGCGCTGCCGGCCGTTGTCCCGAAGACAAGGTACGCGAAAGGATTTGCCTGGACATCGACCTGCTTTCTTATGACGGGCGGATACTGAAACCGGAAGACCTGAAACGGGAATATGTAATCAGGGCATTGAAAGAACTCGCCTTGCTATCACAATAAAAGAACAGATAAAAACTAAATGATATGAAATTTCTAGGAATTATACCTGCTCGATATGCCTCCACGCGATTTCCGGCTAAACCTTTAGCTATGCTGGGAGGAAAAACAGTTATTCAAAGAGTATACGAACAAGTAGCTGGTGTGTTGGACGATGCCTATGTGGCTACTGACGACGAGCGTATAGAAGCTGCGGTGAAAGCATTCAACGGAAAAGTTGTCATGACCTCGGTGAACCACAAAAGCGGTACGGACCGTTGTCAGGAGGCTTACGAGAAAATAGGAGGGGATTTCGACGTCGTTGTCAATATTCAGGGCGACGAGCCCTTCATTCAACCTTCGCAGTTACTGGCAGTGAAAGCTTGTTTTGAAGATACTACTACGCAGATAGCCACCCTTGTGAAGCCCTTTACAGACGAAGACGGTTGGGAAGCATTAGAAAACGTTAACTCTCCCAAAGTGGTAGTCAATGGAAATTGGAATGCTTTGTACTTCAGCCGTTCCGTGATTCCGTTTCTGCGTGGCGTGGAAAAGACAGAGTGGTTGAAAAAACACACCTACTATAAACACATCGGTCTATATGCATACCGTCCCCAGGTATTGAAGGAGATCACAGCGCTGCCGCAGTCTTCGTTGGAACTGGCGGAATCTCTCGAACAACTTCGCTGGTTGGAGAACGGCTATACCATTAAAGTAGGCATCAGCGAAGTGGAGACGATAGGAATCGATACGCCGGAGGATTTGGAGCGTGCGGAGATATTTTTGCAAAATATGGGGAAGAAATAAATGGATATAAGAACTCAACAACCTCAAATCCGGGACCTGGAAACCTTTCATATTCTTCCCCCTCTGCGGACGGCGCTTCCCAATGGCATACCTCTCACCATTGTCAACGCAGGCGAGCAGGAAGTGGTGCGCATAGACATTCTTTTTGCGGGCGGACGCTGGCATCAGACTCAAGAACTTCAGGCACTTTTTACCAATCGTATGCTGAGAGAAGGCACGCATACTTACACTGCTGCTGATATTGCGGAGAAGCTGGACTACTATGGTTCGTGGCTCGACCTATCAAGCTCTTCTGAATATGCTTATATCACTCTCTATTCTCTGAACAAATATTTGCCCCAGACGCTTGATGTCCTGGAATCTTTGGTAAAAGAGCCCCTTTTCCCGGAAAAAGAACTAGCTACGGTGCTCAATACCAATATCCAGCAATTTCTGGTGAATACTTCGAAAGTGGATTTCTTATCTCACCGTGCTCTTTTGCAGGCATTGTACGGCAAAAATCATCCTTGCGGGAGACTTGTGACAGAGAAAGATTACCGGGCCATTTCTCCCGAAGTGCTCCGTGATTTCTACAATCGCCACTACCATTCTGGCAACTGCTCTATTTTTCTTTCGGGAAGAGTAACGGAAGAAGTTATCGGTCGTGTGACGGCCGCTTTCGGTGCTCCGTTCGGTCAATATAAACAGAAAACTTCCCGGATACATTATCCT
Organism: Bacteroides ovatus; assembly: GCA_030844565.1. Lineage (GTDB taxonomy): Bacteria > Bacteroidota > Bacteroidia > Bacteroidales > Bacteroidaceae > Bacteroides > Bacteroides ovatus_A. The sequence continues at coordinate 1,007 of JAUUNK010000251.1, read as the reverse complement.
TTCCAAGCCAATGCAGAAAAGCGCATCTACGTTGAGCGGAAGGACGCCATGCAGAGTTCCGTTAAATTGGGCTGTACCACTATCGACCGCCATCATCCGGATTATTTTAAGATGAAAGTGTTGATGACTGTTTTTGGAGGTTATTTCGGTAGTCGCCTTATGACAAACATTCGCGAAGACAAAGGATATACGTATGGCATTTCCGCTACTGTCTTATCTTATCCGGGCAGCGGTTTGCTCACTATCTCCACCGAGACGGACAATAAGTATGTGGAACCGTTGATACAAGAAGTTTATCATGAGATAGACCGTCTCCATGAAGAATTGGTTCCGGCAGAGGAATTGGCAATGGTACGCAATTATATGTTAGGAGAAATGTGCCGCAATTATGAATCTCCTTTTTCCCTTGCGGATGCTTGGATATTCATTCAGACCACGGGAGTGGAAGACACTTATTTTACCCGTTCCCTACAAGCTATCAAAGAAGTTACTCCTCAGGAAATACAAGATTTGGCACGCCGCTATTTATGCAAAGAGACATTAAAAGAAGTGGTAGCAGGTAAAAAGTTGTCATAAAAAGCTTGGCGGAAATGACATTTTTAGTAGAGAAGTAGTATCTTTGTCCGTCTTCTAATTCGTAATTTGTAACAAGTAATTAAATGAAAAAATATCTATATACGGCACTTTTTCTGGCTCTTTTATCGCAAGAGGGCGTTGTAGCACAAAATAATGGTGGGTTCTTTGGAAAAATAAAGGATACCTTTTCCACCCAAATCAAAATAGGAAATTATACATTTAAAGACGGGAGCGTTTATACCGGCGAGATGAAAGGGCGCAAGCCGAACGGTAAAGGTCGCACTGTTTTTAAGAATGGCGATATTTACGAAGGTGAATATGTAAAAGGCAAGCGCGAAGGTTTCGGTATTTATTCATTTCCCGACGGAGAAAAGTATGAAGGTCAGTGGTATCAAGACCAACAGCATGGCAAGGGTATCTATTATTTCATT
>JAUUNK010000250.1 GCA_030844565.1 Bacteroides ovatus | reverse complement strand
TACTCATTATGATTAACTTTTATTAAGTCAACCTTTCCCAGTGTAAGACACCTGACAAACCACTTATTAATAGCTTTCACGAGGGGTGTGGATACCCTGTGTGCAAGCTTAGCTTATAGCTTGAATAAATCTGCCAGGTTGAGGGAGATGTTGCCGATGAAACTGATGCCTTGTTGGGGTAGTTGTATTTCATAATCGGCAGATTTGTCTTTGTAATTCAGTAAGTTGTCTATCCCTATGCCTATGCAAATTCCACGCGGGAAACGTGCACTCAGGTTCAGGGTACACATGGTGCGCGGGTCGTAATTGTATTCGGTAATCGTCTTCTCGTTCGCGTCGTATGAATAGGTGTGCAGCTTCGCCCCCCATTGCCCGTTCAGTGCGATAGAAGTTTGAATCTTGCCCAATTTCCGATGGAAGGAAGCATTGAAGGTCAGATTGTGGGGACGAGACTTTGACAAATTATATCCCTGGTATTCCTCTTTCTCGCGCACGTAAGAATAAGAGCCTTGCAAAGTCAGTCCCGCCTCCATCCTGACGCGTCCGATAGCTTCTACGCTGACGGTGTGTGCTTTGTCGGAGTTCATGTACTGCATGTCCGGCATGTTTTTGCCTTCTTCTACATAGTCGAGATAAGATAGAATGATTTTGTTTTTAAACCGGTTGTAATATCCTGACAGGGATGCATAAAAGATGCCTTTGTTTATTTCTGCCGACAGAGAAAGCTGATGGCTGTTCTCGGCTTTCAGGTTCTCGTCGCCATGGATGGTGAACATGCCCAGACCTCCCATGTCATATTCTTCATAAAGTTCTTTTAGGGTAGGGGTGCGATAGCCTTGTGCGTATCCGGCGCGCAGAGTAAGCAACTCCACGGGGCGATACATTGCTGAGATGCTGGGGGTGAGGTGGAGGTGGTATTTGGAATGGTAATTGCTTCGTATGCCTGCGATGATGTTTAACTTTTCCGATACTTTCCAGTCCTCCTGCAAGTAGAGCACATAGTGTTGCAGACTGTGGCTGGTGCTGTCTTTAAACATATAGTGTTTCAGATATTCCCAGTTGGCTTCCGCTCCGGCGGTAAGAGTATGGCATTCGTTGAAGCTGCCTGTGTAGTTGAGGCGGGCAGTCTGCACGTGGTTGTCGTAGTTCTTTAGGGTATATCCTGCAAGGAAATACTCTTTGTCTTTCCGGTAATTGTCGAAGATATAGGAGAAATCCAACTGATGGTTGATATTGAATAAATATTTCAGTTTTGTATTCACCGTGTAGTTGGAAAATATATCATTCGTTTTGGCGTTGGCAGTCGCATTATTGCGTTTGTTATGGTAATATGTTCCTTTCACTTCGGCGCTGAATCGGTCGGTGAAAGCATAACCGAACTTTTGCGAAGCATCCCAGATTTGGTAACCACGGATGGTAGTGCTGGCAGGAGCGGTGGTAATGCTGGTGGAGCCGTCTGGGTTGATAACCACCCTTTCCGTTTCCCTGCCGTCGGAGATGGTGTAGGTATCCTTTCTTCTATGGGACAAAGAGGTGTAAGAAGAAAAACGGCTCTGTCGGGTTCCTCCCGAAACGGTATATTTCTGTTCGTTGTGTTGCCCGTAACGTGCATTTACGTTTCCAGTGAAGGGGCGGTCGGCATTCTTGGTGATGATGTTGATGACCGCTCCCAGGGCATTGGAAGCGTAGAGGGTGGATTGCGCTCCCTTCACTACTTCAATCCGCTCGATGTCGTCTACATTGAAGCGGCTGAAATCCGGATTGTGGTCGGAGCCTTCGCCGCTGATACGTTCCCCGTCGATGAGAAAGAGGAGGTATTCGCCACTCATTCCCTGGTAAGTGATTTCGGGTAGCTGGCTCATGGAGTTATAGCTGAACTGGATGCCGGGCAATTCATATTGCAGAAGCGTTTCCATATCCATCGGATTAAGTGCCTGAATGTCTTTTTGGCTGATAATCCGGGTCAGTACGGGGACATCTTTCAATGGTTTCTCCGTGCGTGTGCCGGTGACGACCACCTCTTCGAGTGAGCTGGAGGTGGGTTTCATGCGGATAATGATAGGAGTGGCTTCGCGGGCTGTGTGTTCAGAAGGCTCGTAGCCTACGAAGCTGGCGCGTAAGGTGGGCGGTTCTTTCCCTTTCAAACTAAGAATGAACTCTCCTTGCGTGTTGGTTCCTGCACCGATGGCGGTACCTACTACTACGACAGACGCTCCCGGCAGGGGATTGCCGTTCTCATCCAATACCACTCCGGTGATGCGGCGGGTGAGGGAGCTGTCGTCGTCCTTGTTCTCATAGAGACGTCCTGTCTCCGCTGATAGGTACAGTGTGGGCAGGACGCACCATAACAATGTGAATATTCTTTTCATAGAGGGGTTACTTAACAGGATATTCGTAGTTGAATGTTACGTGTCCTTTTACATTATCCGCATTAGCGTAGTCGATGAATTGAAGCTTGGCAAAAGTTCCGTCTTTGCATCTCAGGACAAACACTTTGTTGGTGGTTGCCAATGTACCATCCATTGCCGAGCCTTCGGTCCATTTAATAAGGGTATTTACGTGAGTCACCACATAATTTTCGTCAGTAGGCGGCATCACGAATTCGGCTAGCACCTTTTGGTTATCTTCGTCCTCCGTATATCCTTCAGTGGGGATAGTGGTAACTTTGTTCATGTCCGTCATATCCGTTTGAACCACTGCGCCGCCATTTGTTTTTACTTCCGTATATCGGTGGATGGCAATCTGCCAGTCGATGCCGACTTTCGATTCATCGTCGATTCCTTCCATAGTGACGGTTTGAGTTTCCCCATTTTTAAGATTGACATATACCCATTGGTTGTAGGCTGTGGCGTCCACCGTGAGGGTATTCGCTTTTGTTTCATTCCCTTTCTTTTCGTCGTCATCATTGCTGCAAGCTACACTGACGCACACTAGAGATGCGATAAAGAGTAAATTTGAGATTTTCATATACATTGCTTTTTTAATTAAAGGATTTGATGTTTACTATTCTCTTGTTATTTGCGCTGCAAAGTTCGATATTCGCAAAAAGGTGCGAAATACCCACTTAGAGTGAAAAAAGGAGCGTCAATGCCTAGTAATAGGTATTGTCAAGCATGTTTTATTTTGATGAGTTATCCCTTTACACTATCTTTTTTCTCATTGCTTGCAGCGCATAACAAAAAAACGTACCTTTGCGCCCCTAAAACTAACTAACACCTTTTGACCTATGTTTATGGATTTATTGCAATCATCTTATTTCTCGCTATTCCTTATAGTAGCGTTAGGCTTCATGCTAGGCAGAATTAAGATAAAAGGATTATCGCTGGACGTGTCGGCGGTTATCTTTATTGCCCTGCTTTTCGGGCATTTCGGTGTCATCATCCCTAAGGAATTAGGAAACTTCGGATTGGTTCTCTTCATCTTTACCATTGGTATCCAGGCAGGTCCCGGTTTTTTCGATTCGTTCCGCAGCAAGGGGAAGACCCTCATCCTTATTACTATGCTTATCATTGCTTCCGCCTGTCTCACTGCTGTCGGGTTGAAGTTTGCCTTCGGGGTGGATACACCCAGTGTCGTGGGGCTGATAGCAGGCGCGCTGACTAGTACGCCCGGATTGGCAGTTGCCATCGACAGTACTCATTCTCCTCTTGCCTCCATAGCTTATGGTATCGCTTATCCGTTTGGAGTGATTGGCGTTATTCTCTTTGTGAAGTTGCTGCCTAAGATAATGAGGGTAGACCTTGACAAGGAAGCACGTCGGCTTGAGTTGGAACGTCGCGGGCAATTTCCAGAGCTGACTACCTGCATCTATCGCATAACCAACGCTAATGTGTTCGACCGCACGCTGATGCAAATCAATGCCCGGGCGATGACAGGAGCCGTGATTTCCCGTGTGAAGCATAATGAAGAAATATCTATTCCCAAAGCCCATACCGTGCTCCATGAAGGAGACTACATCCAGGCGGTAGGCAGCGAAGAATCCCTTAACCAACTGGCGGTGCTGGTGGGCGAGCGTCAGGATGGTGAATTGCCTCTGGACCAGACACAGGAAATCGAGTCTTTGCTTCTGACAAAGAAAGACATGATAAATAAGCAATTGGGTGACCTTAATTTACAGAAGAATTTTGGATGTACCGTGACACGTATCCGCCGAAGTGGCATCGACTTGTCTCCCTCGCCCGACCTTGCTTTGAAGTTTGGCGATAAGCTGATGGTGGTGGGAGAGAAGGAAGGTATCAAAGGAGTGGCACGTTTACTGGGCAACAATGAGAAACAACTCTCCGATACAGATTTCTTTCCTATTGCTATGGGTATCGTGCTTGGTGTGTTGTTCGGTAAGTTGAATCTTTCCTTCTCAGACAGTCTCTCCTTTTCGCCGGGATTGACAGGCGGTGTGTTGATGGTGGCTCTTTTCCTGAGTGCTATCGGTAAGACTGGTCCCATCCTATGGTCTATGTCCGGACCGGCCAACCAGTTGCTGCGCCAGCTCGGTCTCTTACTTTTCTTAGCTGAGGTGGGAACTTCTGCCGGAAAGAATCTGGTAGCCACCTTTCAGGAGAGTGGATTGTTGATGTTCGGTGTGGGGGCGGCTATCACAGTGGTTCCTATGCTCGTAGCCGTGCTTGTGGGGAGGTTGGTATTCAAAATAAGCCTACTGGACTTGCTGGGAACCATCACCGGAGGCATGACGAGCACACCCGGACTTGCCGCCGCCGATTCAATGGTGGACAGCAATATTCCGAGCGTAGCCTATGCCACTGTTTATCCTATTGCGATGGTATTCCTTATTCTATTTATACAAGTCATTGCGTCCGCCTTCTAGCAGAGGGTGGGCAACGGCTTCGTTATCCATTTGATGTGCTCCCATCTATCGAGGTGTTGCAGGATAGCGAAGCTGCTTTGACAGAAACTCCTGACCGCTTCTTCCGGATATTCATGCGTGAAAGCGTCTTCGAGCGTGAAGATGAACTGCTGGTTGTCCGGCAAGAAAGTGGCTTCATTCGGTTTTAGCATACCTTCATATCCTTCGATTCCCCGCAGAAAGGGGTAGGGCATCATGTAGAACGATGGGCGGTCCCAGTTCGTGTCGCCCGGCCAGAAACCGAATTCACAGCATTGCTCGTCATAGGCGATGATTGATACTTGGTCGTCTCCTTCGTAGGGGACATGTTTTCCACTATACACACTGCCGGATAAATCCATCGTCCCGAAATAGAGGGCGGGGAAATCTACTTTTCCCCGGAAAGGGGAGAGAAAGCTTGTCAGGCTTCGATGGGCAAACAACAGATTGTCTAGAAAGATGTCTATGGCACGGATGTCATACGATCGGTGGGTGCTGTCTTGATCGAAAGGGATGGAGTCTTCAAATTCTTGCGGTTGCAGGCAAATATCCGTGGGAGAGCCTATGAAATGAAGGGCTTTCATTAATTCCTTGTAAAAGTCGCACACCGGGAAGTCATCGCTTAGTGCAATCATCACATATTTTCCGTTGGCGCTACGTACATCCACCTCATGCTTGCGCAGGTTGAAGAAAATTTCGAAAGGGGCTTTCCTACTGGGGATAAGTCCGGTTGTCAGTCCTTCTGTAGTGAGGTAGAGCCTCACTTGTGCCCATTCGGGGCGTTTCTCGCATCGTTCCAGTTTGATTTTTCCCGCCATTTGTAGCAGCGCATGGAGGGTGTCCGCAGTATCCTGCCATTGATTATAGTTCAAGAATTCTCTCTTCATAAGTTCTACTGTTTAGAGGTTCAGGTTAAGAACAAGATACCTTTCGGCTTGGTTCGCAGGGGGGCTTTTTTATAGGATAAGCAAACCAAATTAACTAAAGATTGTTTTAAGGAAGTCTAACTATGTTATAATTTACCCCTATTAATCACTTTTAATTATGAAATGTAAAAAGCTGCTTATCTTCTTTCTGGTGATTCTTACGCTCCCACTTTATGGCGCTGATAGAAAGGACACGCCTCGTTTCAAACTGGGTGGAGGGCTTCGCTTCGGCTATAATTATTCTAATTGGAACGACCGCCACCGTCGCCACGGGGGAGACTTCGGCTATGACGTACTATTCTTTAATCTGAAAGGCTCCTATAAGAAGTTCTTACTCGATGCCGACTATCGTTTCTATATTCCCGAGTTTGGTGGGAGGATGTTGAAATATGGTTGGTTCGGCTACCAGTTCAATGAGAAGTCCCAGTTACAGTTAGGCTTAACGAGAGTTCCTTTCGGCATTCAGCCCAGTAGTGCCCATAATTTCTTTTTCCAGATATCCTATTATGTAGGTCTCGAAGACGATGCGGATATGGGGGTGAAGTACGTTTATACGGGGGATCGTTGGGAATATGCTCTTGCCTTCTTTAAGAATGCTGACGAAATGTTGTTCCGTCCCGGCGATGAGACATCCGGCAACCGTTACGGATATGACGTAGGTGGAAGAAACAAGGAAATTAACCAGCTCAATGCACAGGTATTCTATAAATGGGGAGGAGAAGTGAGGCAACGCCTGGGAGCTTCGGCGGAGTTCGGACAGCTCTACAACCTGGATACGGAAAAGAAAGGGACCCACTTCGCTTTCGCCCTCCACCATGAGCTTTTGTGGAAAGGGTTGAGCGTGAAGACGCAGATAAGCACCTACGCCATGTATCCCAAGAATAAAGAAGGCGCTGCGCGGGATACCATCATGATGACCGCATACGGGGCGCCCTATGTGGTGGCTGCAAAGGCGAACATCTATACCTTCGGTGTAGCATATACCGTCCCTGTGAAGTGGGGGCCCATTCGCAGTCTTCAGTTCTATAATGACTTCGGCTATATTCAGAAATGGAAGAAGGAGTTTAACAACAGCTATCAGAATGTGACCGGATGCCTTGTGACTGCCGGGCCCATCTTTACTTATATCGACTATGCTCTGGGCAAACACCAGGCATGGTTGGGACCTGACTGGGGAGCTTTCGGCGTGGGCGACGGAAGCAACTCGTGGCATGCCCGCTTTAACGTGAACATCGGATATTACTTCTAAATACATATAGCCTTATGTTGAAAGACCTTATTGACATCTATGCCCAGCGTTGGAGGTTCTTCCTCTCACTCACTTGGGAGCATATTCAGATTTCATTTCTGTCTATTGCAGGAGCGATTATTATCGGGCTGGCACTTGGAATACTTGTCAGCCAATATCGTCGCAGTGCCCCATTGGTGTTGGGGCTCACCAATGTTATCTACACCATTCCTTCCATAGCCTTGTTTGGTTTTCTTATTCCTTTCAGCGGGATAGGAAACACTACTGCCATCATTGCTCTGACTGTCTATGCACTCCTTCCTATGGTGAGGAATACGTACACGGGTATCACAGGCATTGATCCCGAAATTACCGAAGCAGCACGTGGAATGGGCAGTACTCCCTTTCAAACTTTGTGGAAAATTAAACTTCCTTTGGCTTTTCCTGTTATATTATCAGGCATACGCAACATGATGGTGATGACGATTGCCCTGGCTGGTATCGCGGCTTTTATCGGTGCTGG
>JAUUNK010000249.1 GCA_030844565.1 Bacteroides ovatus | reverse complement strand
TCATGGAAGCAAAAATGGCTATCTGTTTCCTTATAAATTATATTGGTAACAAGGTCGAGATAACAGCTTAACGCTGTTCCTCACCAAACCATTAGCAACCATAACATAAATGAGAACAAACTTAATTGATATAGTACAAAGAAATGTTTTCCTAAAACAGTTGTATCCTAAAGGCTTTGAAAAATTCTGCATAGGACAATTAAAACTGGGAATAGGTGAGATAAATCTCCAACTTCATGTTTTTGATAAACCATTAGTAGAAGTTTCTAAATGGGGAGTTTGGAATAAAGATTATAATGTGGGTGTAATAGAAATATCAGATAATGTAATTCAAAAACTGAATATTTGCAATTGGCAGAATTGTAATATGGATTTATGTGATTGTGAAATGCAAGAATATGATAACCATATAATTCACTTATTGTTTAAGGGAGAAGGTTGGCAAATTGAATTAGAAACAGAATTTGGTTTGATATTTCAAAAATGTGGAACATATATAATATAAACGAATTAGGTTGCTAACAAAGCGTGATAGCGCCTAACAGCGTTCCACGCTAACCCATTATCCGCAACTAAAAAAAAGAAAAATGGAAAAAGAAAAGAAAATCGAAAAAGCCAAACAAGTATTCAGAAGAATGCTTGTTGACGAGTACGGCATAAAATCAGCCGACCAGTTTTTCTCTACCGAAGGAGAGGAAATGGCAGAAATATACGAGAGCATGAAAATTGAACAAGAGAACTTCAATCTCACTGATGATGAATTGAATAACCTTTTAGATTCAATTTTCGATGAAATGTAAATGCGGATAACACGCAGATAAGCAACCCTAACAGGTTGCTATCTGCATCCCATTATGAACAATTAAAAAACAATATATGATTGAAGCATTAAGAAATAGAGGATTTATTGTACAAGAAAGAACAAAAGCTAATAAATTATCTTCTGCCTTTTTACAGCGATACAATAATCTCCCGGCAGATTATATGATATTTTTGAATGAGTTCCAGCTTATCACGAATAAAGATGATAACGCTTGGTTTAATTCCATTGAAGATTTTAATGAAGCAGGTGATAGTGAAATCCGTTGGAATGAATTTGAGATTATGAGCCTCGAAACATTTGAAGGTGACGAAGAAGCCTGTAATGAAATCCGTAACTTTTGGAATACACATATTCCTATTGCTATGGCAGTCGAGGGTGAATATCAATATCTCTGTATTGATTTGTCATTTGAAAATTATGGTAAAATCTATTATGGCTTAGAACCTGAATTTGAAGACTCGGCAGACTTTCTTTGTAATAGCTTCAATCAATTATTAGAACTATTTTCTTCTGATTGCGAAGATAGTAGGCTTATATCTTTTAAATGAGTTCATAACGAAGCAGGCTAACGCTTACAGCATTCCCCGCTTAACCATTATAAACAATAAAACGAAGTTGTATGGGAGATATTGATATTCTTAATAAATTTGATAATGACAAGTTGATAGACGTAGTGAAAAATTATAAACGTTATGGCTATGATGACGAACTTCGTGATTATGCTATCAACTTATTGGGAGAGCGAGGATGGAGCAGAGATGATTTGCAACAATTTGGTTATTTAACAAACTATGATTATGATGAAGCTGAAAAACAGTATAAAGCATACAATAGAAATTCATTGATAGGTATTTGTACTCTTGTATTCAGTGGGGGAATTTTAGTTGTCGTTTATTTAATCTTTCTAATATTGGCTTATCAGAATGTTGCAAAATTCTATAAGGCATTAGAGCGTAATGAAGATGAAACCGCATTATTCAATGCTTTGGGTGTACTGGCTTATTTTCATCTAAAAGGTAGAATGAAAGAAGAATTGAAAGGAATAAGATAAGTTTATAACGAGGAAAGATAGCCCCTAAACGGTGTTCCTTATCAAACCATTAGTAATAAAAACAATTGATTATGACACAAGAAGATTATAATTCAATATGTATCACGTTCCAATCATTCTTAAAAGAACTGTATGATTGGAATATATTCTGCAACAAGATTGAGAAAGACACTTCGCTGTCAAACGATGAAATACAGCGCAGGCAAAAGTCTAAAATAGCTGATATAGTAACAAAACATTGTACCTCTAAGAAAAGAGTACAAGACATACCTAATTGCATATCATATTATGTAATGTCGGAAAGTGATAAGCCTATTCAAGAAAATATACTTAGGATTGAAGAAAGTGTAACTAATAAAGCTATACTTTACTCTAAACGAGAAGATGCTCTTCAATCTGAATACCAATATGTATTTATAAGGAAAAATAGCAAATGGCTTATTGATTCAAAGAAAAGATATAGCCAATTTAAACAAAAGTGGGTAAGTGCATCGTTAGGCGAATGATATTGCAGAATATAAGAACTATTACTAACAACGAAAGATAGCATCTGACGATGCTCCTTTCTAACCATTATAAGCAACAGAAAAACGGAAACAATATGATAAGATACATTTCGGGAGATATATTGCAGAGTAAAGATGAGTATATAGCACAAGGTGTGGCTGTTGGCTCACAAGAAGGATTAGGAACTGGGCTTGCCTTTAAGCTGTCCAGTCAATTCCCTGAAATCCAAAAACTCTTTAAGAAGCACACACGAAGCATCAAGTTTCAAGCTGGCGATGTGTTTATAGGAGAAATCAAAGGTTTCTCTCCGGGTATAATCTACATTGCTACACAACCCGATATGTACCATGCGGAGCTTACATATCTGAATAAAGGTTTGAAACGCTTGAAAAAAATATGTGTAAGTAGAGGTATTAAAACCGTGTCACTCCCGAAAATAGGTGCAGGTTTGGGTAAATTGGATTGGAATAGTGAGGTCAAACCTTTGCTTGAAAATATTTTATCAGATTGTGAAACAGTATTCAATGTATATGAAGATTACAAGATTGAATACGAATTTTAGCTTATAATAAGCACCTGTTCCGCCTAACGGCGGCAAGCTGCATAACATTAAATGTAAATACTTGATTAAATAATATAGACATGGAATTTTATACAACTTTATGGTCTAACGATTGGACTAAACAAATACTGAAAAATGATAAGGATAGTATTTTATCTGCCATTTATGGCGGTCCACATTCTTCTCAACCGTCATTAAATAGAGTAAAAGTGGGTGATGTAATCTTTCCTGTTAGAGTTGAAAGTGGTAATTTGTATATTATGGGAAGAATGATAGTTGAGAAGATTATAAATGCGGATGAGTACATACAATCCCTAGGTATTCAAACAAATAGTTTGTGGGATAGTTATACTTATCAGCACCAAGATACTATTACACATAAAATACCGCGTACTTGTGCGGATAAGGTAGCTATTGGAATAAACGGAACCATAATCAAAGACCGTTTAGTACCATCAGATAAACTCACATTGATAAAATTAGGAATAAAGAAAGGAGAAGAACTGCCTTTGAAGCCTAAATTATCATTGAGTTTTCAGGGGCATATTCGCAGATTAAGTGAAGATTCTGCAATGTTGTTTAATCAAATAATAGAACAAAACATTTAACAAGGTAGAGCTAACAGCTAAACGCTGTTTCTCACCAAGCCATTAATGGTAATTGAATATGATAGACTATTTATATTATAGGTTTTATAGATTATGGCTTCATTCTTCTTTAGCAGAAGGAGCCGTATTTATGGCAATGCTTCTGTTTTCGGTCATGTTGAGCATCAATGCCTTAACTGTATGGGGAATATTCATCCAATATGGTATTGCCGAGACATGCTTGTCCGATATTCAATTTTATATTCTTGAAGGTAGTTTAATAGTATTGTTGGGTAGTCGGTTTCTCTTCAAAAAAAGATATAAAAAGGTGATAGCCAGATATGACAATGAAAACAAGGTGCAACGTAAAGTCGGAGCATGGGTACTTACAATATATATAGTAGTAACCTTGGTTGGCTTTTTCATAGAAGCATTATACCGACAAGGAAAAATATAATTCACCATTAACGAAGCAGGATAACGGGCAAGCCGTTCCCTGCTAAACCATTATAAGCAAAAGAAAAATGAACGAACAGATACAAGACCACTTTAGTTGTGCTGATTGGATAGTAATTCCCGCATCCGTCAGAAACGGTATAGTAGATATATTAAGTTTGACTGCTATCTCGCATAACGAGAAATGGGCAAACAATCCTATTATTTATATAACAGAATATAAAGGAGTGAATGATTACTATAAAGCAAGACTTAACAACATTGATAAAATACTTGTTACTTCGTTAATAAACGGGCACTATATCATTGAGGGAACTGGCTTACAATATATCTATCAATCATTGTGTGAAAGGCTTTCTATAAATAGTTATGCTTACTACTTTTCAATAGATTTATGGTCTGATTATTCCGCTTATGCTTATTATGAAAATGGAAAAGAAGAACGTTTCTACTGCGTAGAGTTTGATGATGTCGGAGATATTTATGAAGAAGATAGAGGCAGTATATTGCCTTGTGAAAAAAATGCAGAATTTAATATACCAACAGTAGAAATAGAAGGAGAACAAGCTCCCGATGCTTGGTTTCTTCCTATAGGTATAATGTATAACTTAGGACTAACAGATACGGAAATATTACAGGTTTTCGATGAACATTGTAGCATTTATTCATTTAATAGCAATGATTCTAAAGTGGTGAAAGATATATTTGAGGTAAAAAATAAGCTTATAACAAAGAAAGATAACTCCTAAACGGTGTTCCTTTCCAAGCCATTAGAAACAATTAGTGCGCATGAAATACAGCGAAACCATAAAGTTATTGATAAGAAAGGGCTTGGATGAAGTTAACCATTCAAGTAACGGACATTTGTCCTTGCCAACAAGACGCAAGATACTACAAACTATCAATGAACCATGTATCATTGGAAGAATAAGTATTTTATGTGCATTGAAAGTATATCCGATATGGAATGACTTTTTCATGAACGATACTGAAATAATCGGATTGATAAAACAATCGGAGAAATTTCTATTGAGACAAATGAGTGAAAAAGATTTATTGAGTAATGCCGAACATTTAGATGTGTTTGTTCAGGATTATAGTAATGAGGATAATATGACAGCAATATTTGCAGGCATGGTGGCTGTTCAGGCTGCCTATGATACCATTGCAGGCAAGTGTATCACTGAAAACATATCAGATGAAGAAGCATTGCAGAACCCTGACGAATGGGACACTGCTTTTCTTGCAAGTTTAGCTTATAACGGTGGTGCTGTCGCTTTAGATAAAATCAATCACGAGCGCAATAAAGAGTTTTGGAATTGGTATCTAACTGATTGCATCGAAACTGCTTATTCTGATGATAGACTATTATATCCTACAAATAAGTCAATATCATCATCTGCCAAACACTTTCTGGAAAATAGTAAGGAACACCGCACACAACTAAGTCTTTGGAAAGATGATGCAGAGTGTTGTATCCACATGGATAAAATCAAAGAAATCTTAGTAAAGATAATGAATATTACCCTGTGGAATAAAAGTGATTTTTATTTTTATCGTGTCGGAACTACATCTTATACTAAAGTTTGCTATTATAAAGGAAACAAACTTGTCAATTATGACCTTGATGTCAATGTTACAATCTTCCTTTCCAAAAGAATAAAAATGCTCAAAGATGTAATGTACTCTTTATGCCCGCAAGAGGGAGCTTTTTATCTATGTAAAATAACAATAGGTATGGATAGTAAAATGAATATAAGATTTGATTATGATACGAGAGATAAAGTTCTGCAAAAGTTCTTTGATAGTGATTTTAGTGAGGATTTTAATAAATACCCACGAGCGAAAAAGTTTATTCCTAATTGGTTATCGGATATACTGAAAAGGAAAAGTAATTTAGTTTCTAACAAACCGGGATAACGACTAACGCCGTTCCCCGCTAAACCATTAGCAAGCAGAGTAAAGAAGTGTGTTTGTCGATAAAAGGAAGGAAATATGAGAGCAAAAAAGATAGAATTAGTTGAGTTCAAATTAGACGTAAGCCATGCTACAGGAATAGAGATTATTATGAATGATGGCATTCGATTTTTTAAAGGCAAGTTCTACTATAATACTTCACCTTATAGTGACGCTACGCTTGTATTAATGCAAAATATCGTAGTTAGTGACAAGTATTTAGAATTTGACTACCAGAAGCGAGTGAAAACATATCACTCAAAACTTGATATTCAATCCCATAAAATGACTAAAGCCATTGCTGAGTTTATAAAAAAAGTAGATGTTATCAATAACTATGTTTTAGATGATTTAAATGATAAAGTTGAAATACGGCATGATGAATTTGATAATTCGTTCTATTTCTCTATTCAAAATGCAGATGAAAGTAAATGGCTGAATGTTATATATAGCAATAAATATGGTAATCATTTTACATTAGTACATCCGAAACCGTCTAAACGGTATAAATTGAAACGATGCAGTCTTGACGGAGATACAATCCATATCCAAACAGAAGGTAAAAACTTATGGGATGATGAAGATGCTGGTATTAATGTATCATTTGATTGGCACATCTACTTACAACCGGATTTATTAGAACTAATTAAATGTTTATTATCGACAGGAATACAGCTTGTTAACGAGCCAAGATAGCTGCTAAACGCAGCTCCTTGTCAAGCCATTATCAGTAATATGTAAATCAACAATGAGTAGAAAAGGGAAAATATATTGGTTAAGTACAGAAGAAGGTGGAAGAAAAAACGATCCAACAATAGAAACGTACTATGCAACAACTTATATTGCACAGCTATCTTCGTATTGGAGTATAACAATACATCTGTTACAACCAAACGAATGTATAAGTGATTGCGAAGTTTCTTTTTTAGTCGATAAAGCCCCATACGAGATACTAAATACTATTGAGAATTTAGATATTTACGAGGGGCCAAAGAAAGTTGCAACCATATATTTTTCAGATGAACTGATAACAGAGCGCGATAACGCCTTACAGCGTTCCCCGCTGAACCATTATCGGTATTAAAACAAAGAAATATTTCTATGGTAAAGATGGACAATTATGATAAACTGATTAAAAAAATAGCTATGTCAAAAGGTAGCTATATGAGTAATGCCAAATGGTCTAAGTTACTAAAAGCTATTGCAGAATCAGATATTAAGTATATTGAAAGTGAAGTCTGTGCAAAAGATCTTGTATGTGATACTCATTGGCATATACGACTTGCTGACTATCTTGGCGATGGAAAGTACACAGCAGATGGCATAGCTGGTCCAATAAGAACTAAAGATATAGAATATATCATTATCCCCTTTGTATCAATAAAGGAATTATCAAGAATGAACGATTTGATTGAAAAAATGGGGAAATTAGAATATGATATTGATAACAAAAAACTAACTATAAAAATCTTTGGATACCGATAATATGCACCTTAATTGCCCTAAAAGGCAATTAGCTGCCGGATATTACTGATAATAGCAAATGAAAATAATGAAGATTAAATACCTATTTTGTATCGT
>JAUUNK010000248.1 GCA_030844565.1 Bacteroides ovatus | reverse complement strand
CCTTTTTGAGCGGTGTGTGATTCACAGTAAGCGTAATTCGTATATTACCGCTGCCTCCACTCCCCAAAACATCCCTTGTGGCTATGTATTCAAAAACTGCAAGCTGACTGCCGCTCCAGGCGTGGATAAAGTATATCTGGGGCGTCCTTGGCGCCCATACGCTGCTACTGCATTTATTAATTGCGAATTTGGCAACCACATTCGTCCCGAAGGATGGCATAACTGGGGGAAAAAGGAGAATGAAGGCACTGCCCGCTATGCAGAGTTCGGAAATACAGGAGGAGGAGCCGATACTTCCGGTCGGGCAAAATGGGCACGTCAGCTCACTGCCAAAGAAGCACTGCAATATACTCCCGATAAAATATTTGAAGATTCCAGCAACTGGTATCCTTATAAATAAGTGTAGATAAATAGTGAGCCGGACATCGTGGTGTCCGGCATTTTTGCCAGCCTTTGTCTTATGGAGAGTAAGAGAGAGGCTGGTTGCGTTATGTATAGGGGTACTTGATGTTATATTAGTCTCTTATACGGATATTTCTACATAAATAATCAGAATTTACCCAATGGTTCATTAGGCGTTTCTTACTTTTGAGCGCTGATAACGGCAAAATAACACACTTTGTTGTCACCTATTTTAATAACTATAAAAACATAAAATTATGAATGTAAGAAGACTTGCCCGAAGGGCTATAGCTACTCTGTGTATGAGTTTGCTATGTATGGTTGCCTTAGCTCAAGAGCGCCAGGTGACCGGTACCGTAGTCGATCAGTCTGGCGAACCCATTATAGGCGCCAGCGTATTAGTATTAGGAACTACCAACGGTGCGGTAACTGATTTGGATGGACATTTCACCTTGCCGTCCGTTCCTAAGGATGCAAAACTCAAAATCTCTTTCATCGGTTATGTTACCCAAACGCTAGCGGTGGGAAACCAGCACCAGGTTTCGGTGAAACTAGTAGAAGACGCACAAGCTCTGGACGAGGTTGTAGTAGTCGGCTACGGCGTGCAGAAGAAGTCGGATCTAACCGGTGCTATCAGTAGTGTAGACAATGCGAAACTGACCGGTAAGGGAGCCACCACGGTGATGGAATCTTTGCAAGGCCAGGTTCCGGGTGTAGACATTTCTCAGTCTTCCAGCCGCGTAGGTGAGAGCTTTAACATCTCTATCCGCGGTAAGAGTACCTTAGGAAGCAGCACCAGCCCTTTGTTTGTAGTGGATGGAGTGGTGTGTGACGACATCAACTTCCTGAACCCTTCGGACATTGAGAAGATAGATATACTGAAAGATGCTTCTTCTACGGCAATCTACGGTTCACGTGCCACGAACGGTGTAGTGATTGTAACTACCAAGCAGGCAAAAGTGGGAACCGATAGCAAAGTGAATGTATCTTATGACGGCTACGTAGGATATAAAAAGGTGGCGCGTATGCCCGAATTTATGGATGATGTGGAATGGATGGACTACCGTTATTATAAATATGCTACTCCCGTGAAGGGAGCCGGCATCGTGGACGGACGTTTACAGTTGGAGATGACCCAAGGCAACTTGGCATCCGTGTGGAACGATAAAGGAAGCAACCTATCTACCAAGATGCGGGAGCAGTTTATCAACCGGGACTTTACCGACTGGCGCGACCTGATGCTGCAAGACGGAACCCAGCAGAACCATTTCCTCCAAGTATCAGGCGGTAGCCAAAAGGTTTCCTATCGTTTGGGTGCCGGTTATCAACAGGAAGACGGTATCATGGGCGACGGTCTGCAACGCTTCAACTTAAAACTGGCCATCGATGGAAAGATTAATAAGCGCATTACGGTGGGAGCCACTGCCAACTTGGTGACTTTTGAATATAACTATGGCTCCAAACGTGCCGTACAGGAGTCTTTCCGCGCCAACGGATATTGGTTACCTTATAACACAGAAACAGGTGAGGTGAACTATCAGCCGGGCAAAGACTTGGCGCCGGGACAAAGTTCCAGCCTGACATTCCCTGCCGGATTCTCTTCTTCCGTATCTCCGTTAATCGACTCGCAGAACTCAGAAGACAAGACGAAAGGTTACCGCGTTCTCGGTACAATGTATGCCCAATATCAACCAATCAACGATGTGTTTATCAAGACAACTTTTTCTCCTACCTTCTCCACCCGTCGCCGGGGAGAATATTATGGAGGACTTTCTTCCGCACAATCCAGCACTTACAATGCAACTTCCAACCCCACCGGAACTTCTTCCGCAACGGTCACCCGCAATGAATCCTTCTCTTATACATGGGATACTCAGGTTAACTACATGAAGACATTTAAGGAAGACCACAGCATCAATGCCATGGCTTTATTGAGCGTATATAGCACCGAAGCTGAGAAATACGGTCTTACGGGCGAAGGCGTCACTCCGGGTACACTGTGGTATAACCTCGGTTCGGCAAAGAGTTACAGTGATATTTCCAGTTCCTATGGCAAAGCCACTATGCTTTCTTATGCCGTTCGCTTGAACTATGCATATAAAGGTCGTTATCTGGCTACATTCTCTTCCCGCTGGGACGGTTCTTCCAAGTTTCAGGACGGACATCGTTGGGGATGTTTCCCTTCGGCAGCTTTGGCATGGCGCATCAGTGAAGAGTCTTTTGTGAAAGACCATGCTTCATGGATTAGCAACTTGAAGTTGCGCGGTAGCTTCGGTGCTACGGGTAACAATGCTTCGGTAGGCAACTATGAGACAATGTTCCTCGCTAACAAACTTTATTATTCCGGTTTCGGCAAAGGATATGGTCCCGAAGTAGTTAACGAATTGCTGAGCTGGGAAAAGACAACAGAGCTTAACTTCGGTTTGGACTTCGGATTCTTCAATGGTCGTTTGTCCGGTACGGTAGATTGGTATAACAAGACTTCTAAAGACTTGTTGATGGACCAGAAGTTGTTGCTGGAACAAGGTTCTCCAACCGGTAAGATGACTGCCAATGTGGGTAAAGTCCGTAACCGCGGTATCGAGTTGATGCTGAAAGGTGTAGTTATTCAGAACAAAGACTTCTATTGGGACATCACTGCCACCTTTGCCAAGAATAAAAACGAGATTCTTGAGCTGCAAGGCAAGAAAGAAGACATGCGTGCCGAGCGTTGGTTCATCGGGCAACCGATTGACGTAGCTTACGACCTCCGCCAGACAGGTATCTGCACACAAGCCACCGCCAACGAAAAACTGACCATTGACGGGGTGACCAAGACGAAGAGTGAATGGTACGGCTACTTTGAAGGTTGCATGACTTATCAAGACCTGAACCTGGATGGAAAGATTGACGACAGCGACCGCCAGATTATCGGTCAGGCAATGCCCAAATGGACCGGAAGCCTTTCCACTTCTTTCTCTTACAAGAACTGGGACTTCTCCATGACGCTCAACACCAAACAAGGACATACACTCTACAGCCCCTTCATGCAAGAGTTCACCGATTATTCTGACCGTGGACGCACCAAGTTGAAGATGGATTTCTACATCAGGGGGCTCCTATCTTTAATTATACCTGGGACGGAAAAGACCCCTCTTCACTTACTTCCGACCGCACGGCTGTGGCAAGCGAAACCCACGCGGGCAGCTATCCTTATCCTTTCAATGATGTGAACTATAACCATGGCGGAGGAAATGGTTGGTACACCGGGAAGAACACCGAGTTTAAAGCCAACAACTACGTGGACGCCTCTTACTGGAAGATTAAAAACATTACATTGGGCTACACCTTCGACAAGAAGCTGACTAAGAAAGTGGGCATTGAATACCTCCGTATTTATGCCAATGTCTTGAATCCGTTTACTTTCACCGACTATAAAGGTTTCGACCCCGAGTGGGCAGACGCCGGTATCAGTGACGGTAAAGGCGGACCGAGCTCCGTTTCCTACCAAATAGGTCTTAATGTTAAATTCTAATGCTATTACGATTATGAAAAAGAGATATATGCTAACAGCAGCCGCCATGCTGGCTGTTTTCACCGGTTGTTCTGATTTTCTGGATCAGGATTTGAAGTCGGACACTCCGGGTGCCGAATATTATGAGACTGCCGAGGGATTCGAGTCCCTAACCAATGCTGCTTACAGTTCTTTGCGCGCCATCTATGGTGGTGACCCCTGGTTGTTCGAGGGAGGAACAGACTTATTTGCTTCCGGCCGTACGTCTGTGCCCACTTGCAACCTCTATAGCAATGCCTATTCCACTGCCGAAGGAAATGTAAAGACTTTTTATCAGGAACACTATAAAGCCATTTCCCTGACTAATGAAGTCCTCTATTGGGGAGGGAAAGATGCCTCACGCGCCGCCCGTATGGAAGAAGCACGTGGCTTGCGTGCGCTCTACTACCTCAATCTTGTCCAGCAATTCGGCGGCGTGCCGATGGTGACGCAGCGTGCTTCTGCTCCTATGACCGGCGTAGCCCGCAGCTCGGCAGAAGATGTTTACGACTTCATTATCAGCGAGATGGAAGTCCTCTCTACCTCTGCCAACCTGCCGGAAAGCGCCACCGACGGACGTTTCAACCGCAAGGCAGCCTATCATTATCTGGCAAAAGCCCTTCTCTCTAAAGGCTACTTGACGAATAATGAACAAGACTTCCGGGATGCTCTTGCCGCCGCCAAATCGGCAGGGGCAGGAGCAGCGCTGGCCACTCCGTTCACCACTCTCTTCAGCAATGAGGGAGAAGGCAATCCCGAAGTGCTTTTTTCCGTGGTATATGATGAGACTTCCGTGAACGACCCGAAGAGCGATGGTAACAAACAACAGGCCCACTTCTGCGATTACCTCGACGGACAGGAGAAAGGGCATAAGTATACTTCTTCTACCCTGACACCGACGTTGTGGATGCACGAAGTGTTTAACACAAACACCACCAACCCGGCCCAGGACGAACGTTACGAAGGAACTTTCATGATGGAACTCCGCCAAAGCTATTGGGACTATTACGATGCTGACAAGAACGAGAGTCCGGTCACTTACTACTACTGCCCCTCTTGGGAAATAGCCAATGTGGATGCCTGGCGTGCCCAATATCCCAGTCGTGCCGGTGCCCAGGTTGTGGAGATGCTTCCCGAAGGTCTGAATATCAACGGTAGCAAAACCAGCTATCAGGCAAAGATGAAAGAAGACGTATACGGCGTTGCCTCTTTCCGCAAGTTCGATGACGTGGAGAACGGACGCACTTACTTTAGCAATAATTCTTCCATGCGCGACATCTACCTGGCACGCTTAGGCGAAACCAATCTGATTGCAGCCGAAGCTTGCGTGAAACTGAACGATAAGGATGAAGCGGCAAAATATGTAAACGTCGTCCGCAACCGTGCCCATGCCACTCCGGCTACTGCCGACGAGATGAGCATCGACTATATCCTCAACGAACGTGCCCGCGAGCTGGCAGGCGAATATCACCGCTATGCCGACCTCACCCGCACGGGAAAACTGGCGGAATACGTAGAAGCCCATAACCCGGATATTTCTAAAGGGCAGATTGTTGCCAAGTTTAACCTGCGTCCCATCCCGTTGGATGCTATCGAGCTGAATCCGATGCTGGAAGGACATCAGAATCCCAGCTGGTAAAAATAGAGAATCATTGCACTATCAATCAAGATAAGTCCTTAGGGTGAAATCGCGAGATTTGTGAAAGGGCATTCTTTGCAGCAGAAAGCCGTGTCAGGGACGCATGTACCCGGGACACGGCTCCTCATTTATACAATTATTCCACCTAAAGAAACGATTTCTCTACGTCTGTTCCGCTAAAACTTCGTAATATTGCACGTGCAATCAAACTATCTACGAACATGAAAAATAAACTCTTACTGCTCTTTAGCGCCTTCCTTCTCCTGTCCGCTTTCCGGGCAGACCGTTCTGCTGTAATCACCATCTTTATGATAGGAGACTCCACCATGGCAAATAAAAAACTCGAAGGCGGCAATCCCGAGCGAGGTTGGGGAATGATGCTTCCGGGCTTTTTCAGCGAGGAAGTACGTATTGATAACCATGCCGTCAACGGCCGAAGCTCGAAAAGCTTTATAAAGGAGGGACGTTGGGCGCGGGTGATTTCCCAGGTGAAGAAAGGAGATTATGTCTTTATCCAGTTCGGACACAACGACGAGAAAGACGACCCCAGCCGGCACACCGACCCCGGCACTACCTTCGATGCCAACCTGAGCCGCTTTGTCAGCGAGACCCGTGAAAAAGGAGGTATCCCTGTGCTCTTTAACTCTATTGTCCGCCGTAACTTCGTCCGCCCGCTGGACAAAGATATGCGCAACGATGTCCGTAAGATACCCGGCGAGGACGTTTTGCCACAAGAAGGCGATACACTCTACGACACCCACGGAGACTATCTGGACTCTCCCCGCAAAGTGGCGGAAAAGTTAGGCGTCACGTTTATCGACATGAATCGCCTCACCCATAAACTAGTCCAGGGGTTGGGTCCCCAGGAGTCTAAGAAACTCTTTATGTGGGTGGCTCCCCACACCGTTCCTGTGTTGCCACAAGGTCGTGAAGATAATACACATCTCAACGTCTACGGCGCGCGCATAGTAGCGGGGATAACAGTCGATGCCATCGGCGATGCTATCCCGGAGCTTGCCCGCTATATCCGTCACTACGACTACGTGGTGGCAAAAGATGGTAGCGGCGATTTCTTCACCATTCAGGAGGCTATTGACGCCGTGCCTGATTTTCGCAAGAACGTGAGGACCACCATCCTCATCCGTCGCGGCGTATACAAAGAAAAGGTCGTAGTTCCGGAAAGCAAGATTAATATCTCGCTCATAGGAGAGGAGGGAGCTGTGTTGACTAATGACGATTATGCCAACAAGAAGAATGTCTTTGGAGAGAACATGGGAACCTCCGGTTCGTCTACCTGCTACATTTATGCTCCGGATTTCTCTGCGGAGAACCTCACGTTCGAAAACTCTTCGGGACCTGTGGGGCAGGCAGTGGCTTGTTTCGTCTCCGGCGACCGGGCGTATTTTCGCAATTGTCGCTTTCTTGGCTTCCAGGATACGCTTTACACGTATGGTAAGCAAAGCCGCCAATACTATGAAGATTGCTACATAGAAGGCACAGTGGATTTCATCTTCGGGTGGTCTGCGGCAGTGTTCAATCGTTGCCACATTCATAGTAAAGGAGATGGCTACGTGACGGCGCCCTCCACAGATGCCGGTCAGCCGTATGGCTATATCTTTTATGATTGTCGATTGACGACAGAGCCAGGTGTTTCCAAGGTCTATCTTTCCCGACCGTGGCGTCCATACGCGCGGGCTGTGTATGTCCGTTGTGAGCTGGGTAAGCATATTCTTCCACAGGGCTGGCACAACTGGGGTAAGAAGGAGGCTGAAAAGACGGTGTTTTATGCTGAATATCAAAACCGTGGCGAAGGAGCCAATCCCGGGGCACGGGCTGCTTTCTCTTGTCAGTTGAAAGATTTGAAAGGATATGATATAGAAAAGGTGTTGGCCGGGAACGATGGCTGGAATCCGGTTAAAGACGGTAATAGTCTGGTAGAGGTTTAACGTTAAAGGGAAGGTGCTCCCCTAGTAGTGGGGGAGATGCTCCC
>JAUUNK010000247.1 GCA_030844565.1 Bacteroides ovatus | reverse complement strand
TACACTTTCTTAGTTCCTGAAGATTTATTTGCTCCTAAGACAAGAGCCGCAGGAAGTGAAAAAGAAGCAACTTTCCAATTCAAGGTTATTGACATTAGCGGACAAGTATTTGAATTTGATAAAACAGTTTCCGTACAGGAAGGCGGAGAAGGAAGTGAAAGTTCCGCAGACTTCGATATGCTTTTCAATGCTACATTTGAAGCTATAGAAACAGCAACAGGAGTAGATGAACCTTGGAAGAAAGAAATCAATCATAAGAATGATAGCGAATGGGAATGTACTCTTGACTTTACTTGGAATTATTATACCGGAAGCGAAATCACAGAGCCTAAATTTGATGCATCCAAACTGTCTACTCTGGGAATCAATATGGGAACCGGTTTATACAATGCTATTGTAAGTGCTTACGATAAGATTGCAACTGGATATAAAGGTATAGAGACAGAGAAGAAAAAAGAAGTTCTTACTATATTGCCTCTTACTTTATTAGAAAGTATAACTGTACATCACTACTTCACAGAAGGTAAATTGCAATTGACACAATTAAGCATTCAAACAACAGGAGACGCTTCTGATGCATCTGTTGGTGAAGACATTGTAAAAGCAATGGAAGACAATTACTCAGCTTACAAAACAGCAGAAAGCAATAGCTACGAAATGAAAACATCTTCTATCGGTCATGGTCACTCTCACGGACATGGACATGGTCATGGTGACGATCCTAACGCCGGCGGTGGTATCGTAGAAGCTGAATAAACCCTACTCTGATTCATCAGAGCCGGAAAAAAGACTCTAATTCTCTTCCGGCTCTGAGAACTAGAAACAGGAGTAACTCCTCCTGAACCTGAAAGGAGTTGAATTATAAAAAACAGAAAAAGCAATGAAAAATAAATTAGTAATATTATCTTTATTGTTGGCTGGTTCTGCTACTATTGCTACCGCACAAACAAAGGAGAAATTCACTAGCGAAAGCTGGAAGGATAATATCTTTGTGAGCGTAGGCGTTGGTGCTCAGGCTACGACTAACCCGGACACTGATTTTGGCAAAGCCATTTCTCCGCTGATCAATGTATCAGTCGGAAAGTTCATCAATCCGGTTTTTGGATTCCGTGGACAAGTTTACGGCTGGGAATCCAAGATGTCTACCTGGTATCCGTTTAAAGGCAGCCAGGATGTGAAGAGAAAAGAGAAATACTTCGGTATCAACCTCGATGGTATGGTAAACTTGACTAACCTTATCTGTGGCTACAAACCCGGAAGAGCATTTGAGTTTACTGCTTTCATCGGTCCGTCTATGAATATAGTGAAGAACTACAGCAGATGGAGCTATGGTTATCAAACAGTAGAAACTACTGAAAACGGAACGACAACTTATACAACAAAACTCGACCCGAACAAAACTGTTCCCGCAGGACATAAATTGCGTTGTCTCGTAGGCGCCAGCCTTGGTTTAGGTGGAAAGTATAACATCAATGATGCATGGGCTATCGACCTCGAACTGCGTGGTCAGGTAACTCCTTCTATCCTGGGTGCATACAGCAGCGCTAAAACAGATGGTTATCTTCATCTGACAGCAGGTGCTACCTATACGTTCGGTGGAAAGAAATTCGTATCTTGCAGCTCCAAGAAACTTAACGAAGCTGCCATCAACGAAAACGTTAACAAGTACAGAGAAGAACTGGAACAAGCTCAACAAGAACTGGCTCAGACTAAGAATGCTCTGGCTAACGTGAAACCGGAAGTAAGAGAAGTCGTGAAAGAAAACGTGATTGTTAATCCGATTGCTGTCTTCTTCAAGATTGGTAGTTCTAAGATTGACGACTACGGTATGGTTAATATCAAACTGCTTGCTAAAGCAATGAAGGCTAATCCGAAGACTAAGTATAAAGTAGCTGGATATGCTGACAAAGCAACTGGTAGCGAAGCTACGAACAAGAGACTGTCTGAAGCTCGTGCAAAAGCCGTTTGCGATGCTCTTATCAGCGAAGGTGTAAATCCGGATCAGCTTGAATGTGTTGGATTCGGTGGAACGAAAGACATGTTCGGTAAAGCATACTTGAACCGTGTAGTAATTCTGGAATAAAATAGATTCTGCACTTCGGTGCAGAGGGGAAAAAGAAATAGGTGGTGCAAATGGATTGCATCACCTATTTTTTTGTGTTATCATCGAGGTCTTTCTCCCTTCCCTACCCTTCTTAAAAAACATCGCAATGTTCGATTGCAAACATGCTGATGATTAGAATCAATCAACACATTGATTTAAAAAAACATGCTGATGATTTTTGAGGCAGTAGTTTCCTTTCGGTGTTCTCTATATGTACTTCCTGCAGGCAGAGTATGTAGACATTCAAAGGCACACAGCTAACCGGCACTA
This sequence comes from Bacteroides ovatus, assembly GCA_030844565.1. GTDB lineage: Bacteria > Bacteroidota > Bacteroidia > Bacteroidales > Bacteroidaceae > Bacteroides > Bacteroides ovatus_A. Next base: position 5,196 of record JAUUNK010000247.1, on the reverse strand, counting down.
AGAATAAAGAGAAAGGAAGAAGCCGCTCTCCATCGCCCTATAAAAGCAATGAAAAGCGGCTTCTTCCTCTTTCTTACAATCCCTATATTTTTTCTATTATTTAATAGACAAGCTTCACATTATCCACCCACATTGAATTGCCGGGCGAGCCGATGTAAGCCCCTCCGTGGCTGGAGGTAAACTGAAGATATAAGTGAGTAGGCACATCGTTTTCATCTCCCCAAGCTACTTCATGAATAGGTACGCTTTCGCCTTTACTGTTCACCGTATAATTCTCCGTTACCTGCAAACGCATCATGTGAGGTTTATACTCCGGACGACCGGTTATATCCCCATACATGATTTCGTAAGTAGCATTGTTTTTCCAGTCGGTAGTATGATAATAATAGTTCACCATCGTACCTATGCGCTTGGCATAAACATTGCCTTTCTCATCTTCCCAACGCTTTTGCAGGAATAGCACCACTGCCGGAAAATCTTTGCCGGGCACATCCGTAATCTTGCTGAAACCCGTAGCCCGGATGCGATTCTCCCTATCGGACATTTTTATCTTATAATCAAACTGTAGTGCTACGGGCTTTTGGGTAAACGGAATGCCTGTCTGCAACATCTTCTGCGGATTCTTCGTACCTTTCACCGGTTCGAGCATGCTACCGGTAAAGATAGAACCTGCTGCCAGCACAGTGATATTAACCAGCCCCAGTACCTTTACACTTTCCATGCGCGTATCCAAGCGGGCACAATATCCGTCTCCCCGCTGTTCGGGAAATACGGAAGTGTTGGTTTTGGTAATACCCGCTACTTTTGCCATCACATTCGACGTTGCCCAGGGCGAACCGCCCATATTCACGTAAGGCTTATCCCCTTTTATAGTAGCAGTGGGTGCTATCTCATACACATGCTTGGTAGCCCCGCCTATAATACCCGATTCCTTAATCTGACGATCCACCCACTGGTCCATATTTCCAAAAGGAAGCATCTCCACCTTGTGTTGCGCCACGACGGTCAGCACGGGGCAGAATGCCATTATACCTGCCATCCAAAGGCAGCGATATGTTTTACGAATCATCATTTCTCCTTTCTTTTATAAATTATAATCCCACTGTTTCAAAGCAAAGCCCCAGTTATCCTGTACCAGCCTCACAGTGCGGTCATCATATTTATACTTGTTCTTCTTATAACCTTTCTTTCCACCGACATACTGCTCGATACATCCGCGTGCTTCGGCAAATCCCGGCAAAGAAAGAGCGTCATAAATATGCTCTGTCATCCCCATCGCATCAGCTTCGAAATCTTCAAACTTCACCTCGATGAGATTGCCTTCGGGGATGAACTGTTTATCCGCCTCATACTTATGATACAGCTTTGCATAGATAGAAAGAATATTCGCCTCCAATTGTTCATTGCTAACATCCTGCAACTTCAACGGTTGTATGGTGTTGGTGAAGAAACTGCGAGTCGATTCGAACACCGTATAAGGATTGCGCATCAAGTAAATGAACTTGGCATTGGGGAACATCTTCACCAGTTCTTTCACCCGTCCGGTATGCGGCGGGTTCTTACTGAGAAACTGCGTTCCATGCGTGTTCCAAAGCGAAATCTTTATCAGTTTGGTGAAGGTCTTCTCGAACACTTTCAATTCTTCTTCGCTGATGTCATCGAAAAGAAGATATTTATCCGCATACTCCTGCTGGTACTTCGGCAAAAACCAGAAGTTATAATAGGTATAAGGCATCATGTTGGCAAGGGCAAACTCTTCCTCCTGCGGAAGGTCCACCGCCAATTCCATATTATCCGTGGGGCGCTTGTCGGGCATCAGCCAACTCATGTTCTTTTTAAAGAAAGGCTGGCCCCACATCATCAGGTGCGGGAAGACCGTCTGATAGGTCGTATTGTAGCCAAAATGTTTGTCGCACGAAAAGACATTGTGTACAAACGTGGTCCCGCTACGCCAATGTCCCAATATGAACACCGGGTCGTGTTCCAACGGTTTGTCTGCCAATAACTTCTCATAACGGCTGTCTTGAAACGACGCCAGCGGCGAAAGCAGCCGACACACGGCCTTGGTCAGGCGGTATTTTCCTTTATAGGCTGCGTCGATTTCCCTGCCGGAAGTGACAGCTTTAAACGTTTTCCAATCAGCTCCGACCAATGTATTTATCGGAAGCTTGCTAAATTCCAGTAGTCCCACTCTCTCTTATCGAATATTAATATCGTTTATACTTCTCATTTCACTATCTTCACGGCAAGTCCCTGGCGTTCGAGCTCCTTCACAGCTTTTTCCACTGCCTCATAATATTCGGGCGCAATGCCCAATTTTGGCAAATCCAGCACCACGACATCTTCCGTATCGCTCATATCCTTCATTTCCACGCGGTCGATAATCATTCCTACGGCGGAAGTATTGTTGGTAATGGGGTCGATAAGGATAAACGAACCGCACGACTTATTCTTGCGGTAAGGGTCGAAGAAAAGTTCTTTTGCCGTAGTCAACACAACACGTGCTATCTGGTTGAGCTGCAAAGGCAGGGTTTCTTTTGTCAGTTGCCCGTTTTCTACCGACAGATGTTCCATCGTGTTGACATCCACCTTATATTTGATGCTGTCGATGCGAGTGCGGCTGAGGTTGGTAGTCTGCTTGATAAAGAAAGACTTATGAATATCCATCGGCTCTTCGTCCATCCACACCATCATTGCTTCGAAGTTGCGGTCCACCAACGGGAGATTATCCGGATGCACCAACATCTCACCGCGCGAAACATCGATTTCGTCTTCCAGTGTCAAGGTAACGGACTGAGGTGGAAAGGCATAATCCAGTTCACCGTCATAAGTGACAATACTCTTCACGCGTGAAGTTTTGCCGGAAGGTAATGCCATCACTGCATCTCCTTTGTGAATAACTCCCGAAGCCACCTTTCCGCAGAAACCACGGAAATCCAGGTTGGGACGAAGCACATATTGCACAGGGAAGCGGAAGTCTTCCAGGTTATGGTCGTTGTCAATGGGTACTGTTTCTAAGAAATCGAGTAGAGAAAGTCCCTTGTACCAGGGAGTACGTTCGGAAGTCTCCACCACATTGTCACCATCCAGTGCCGAAAGCGGTATGCAAGTTACATCGGGGATACCCAGCGGAGTAACAAACTCCTTATAATCGGCTACTATCCGGTTGAAACATTCTTCGGAAAAATCTACAAGGTCCATCTTGTTGACAGCCAACACCACATGCTTGATTCCCAGCAAAGACACCAGGAACGTGTGGCGGCGCGTCTGGGTAATCACTCCCATGCGTGCATCCACGAGGATAATCGCCAAATTGGCTGTAGAGCCTCCCGTAATCATGTTGCGGGTATATTGTTCGTGTCCCGGAGTGTCGGCAATGATAAACTTACGGTGGTTAGTGGAGAAATAGCGGTATGCTACGTCGATAGTAATACCTTGCTCCCGCTCTGCCTTCAGCCCGTCGAGCAACAGGGCGTAGTCGATATGTTCTCCGGCATTGCCCATTCGCTTGCTATCCCGTTCGAGGGCGTCCAACTGGTCTTCGTATAATTTTTTGCTATCGAACAGCAGCCGACCTATCAACGTTGATTTTCCATCGTCCACCGACCCTGCCGTCAGCAGGCGCAGCAAGTCTTTTTGTTCGTCTTTATCCAGAAATGCTTTTATATCTAATTTTTCAGCCATAGTCATAATGTTTAAAAGTAACCTTCGCGCTTCTTCTGTTCCATGCTTGCATCTTGGTCGAAATCGATAACCCGTGTCGTACGTTCGCTCTTGGTGGTGGTCATCATCTCTTCCACGATTTTCTCGATGGTGTCCGCTTCGCTCTCCACCGCCCCTGTCAGAGGCCAGCAACCCAGCGTGCGGAAACGGACCATCTTCATTTCAATCTGGTCGCGATACTTCTCCGGCAAGCGGTCGTCATCCGCCATGATGAGATTGCTGTCTATTGTCACTACGGGGCGTTCTTTGGCATAATATAAAGGTACGATAGGAATATTCTCCAGGCGGATGTATTGCCAGATGTCCAGTTCGGTCCAGTTGCTCAACGGGAACACGCGGATGCTTTCGCCTTTGTGGACGCGGGCATTGTAAATATCCCACAATTCGGGGCGCTGGTTTTTAGGGTCCCATTGATGGAACTTGTCCCTGAAAGAGAAGATACGCTCTTTGGCACGCGATTTCTCTTCATCGCGCCGGGCTCCGCCGAAAGCGGCGTCAAACTTATATTTGTCCAGTGCATGGAGCAACGCCTGTGTCTTCATCAGGTCGGTGTGCACTTTGCTGCCATGGGTAAAAGGTCCCACTCCGGCATTGAAAGCCTCCATGTTGCTCTCTACTATCAGGTTCCACCCATACTTCCTGGCATACTCGTCGCGGAAACTAATCATCTCCTTGAACTTCCACTTCGAATCGATGTGCATCAGCGGAAACGGCACTTTGCCGGGATAAAATGCCTTCTCGGCAAGGCGCACCATCACCGAGGAATCCTTTCCTATGCTGTAGAGCATCACCGGATTTTCAAATTCCGCCGCCACTTCGCGGATAATGTGGATAGACTCTGCTTCGAGTTCTTTCAGGTGGCTTAGTTTATATTCTTCTTCCATTCTTTTTTATGTGAATATTATCGTGATTTATATGAGTCGATGCTTAAAGGGCTGCGTTGCTCACCCGGGGGAGAATAAGTGCCAGCAAGCGGTCTACGGATTCTTCCAAAGTAAGCTCTGAAGTGTCGAGCACCAACGCCGGATGTTCCGGAGCCTCGAACGGAGCGGATATACCGGTAAAGTTTTTAATTTCTCCCTTACGCGCCTTGGCATACAAACCTTTCACATCGCGTTTTTCGCATTCCTCGAGCGGAGTGCTGACGTAGACTTCGAGAAAGTCATCGTGTCCGATGATCTCCGCCGCCATCCGGCGCAAGTCGTTGTTGGGACTGATGAAGGCAGCAATGGTGATAATGCCACTGTCGATAAACAGGCGGGACACTTCGGCAATGCGGCGGATATTCTCCACGCGGTCGGCTTCGCTGAAACCCAGGTTATTGTTGATTCCGCTACGGATGTTGTCTCCATCGAGAATACGGCACAGCAGGCCGCGACGGTGTAACTCCCGTTCCAGAGCAATAGCAATTGTACTCTTGCCGGAACCACTCAGCCCGGTGAACCAGACCATGACACTGTGTTGACCAAGAAG
>JAUUNK010000246.1 GCA_030844565.1 Bacteroides ovatus | reverse complement strand
CCCCCTATTAAAAGCTATAAATATAGGTAGTGTATCAGGCAGCTATCTGCTCGCTAAAAAACATACTATGGATAATCTTTTACTTGTGATAACTGAATTTATCGCAGCTTGTGACAAATTTTCAATCGATTTTAATTTTGGATTTGCTCATGATGAAACGACTATCGTTAAATGCTATAAGATACACATGCTTACTAAAGCCATTATTCAAACGCTTCGTCCTTAATCGTGCAGACAGTTTTACCTATTCGCTTGAGTTCGAAAGAAATATTTAAATCTTTTTCTTGTCTGATTCGATATTGATTCTTTAATTATCAAGATTCTGTTGCAAAAGGGAAAAGTTTATCCTCTCTTCTCATCCGACGATATATATAATTGCCGGAAATAGGAGAGAGGATAAATTTTAAACGGGGATTACCGTATTTATTCCAATGTTATTAATTCATACTTTTGACTTCCCATCCCCATCTGTTCAGCATAATCCAGCGTATGCATACCGTTGCGTGAATCAATCCGTTCTATCAGATGAATTTTTCCATGGTCTTTCGATGCACGCACCATGTCGACACAAGCCCGGTCGAGCGCTACGGGGTCAAGAGATGCCAGAATACCAATGTCGCCCATTTTAGGGTCTTCGGGTGTTGCCACGCAGTCACAATCCACCGACAGATTATTTGCTACGCTGATGTAGAGAATTTTATCGCCGCAATGGCCGGTAATTGCTTTTGCCGCTTCTGCCATTGATTCCAGGAAATCATCCTGTGGGGGAAGATTACCCCATACTTCTGATTGATTTTTACTCTTTCCGGCAGAGTGTATCCATGCTTTTCCAGCGGAAGAGGCGATGCCGATAGAGATATTTTTAATCGCTCCGCCGAAGCCACCCATCGGGTGTCCTTTAAAGTGGGAGAGAACCACAGTGAAGTCATAGTTCAGGTAGTTTTTACCGACGAAATCTTCTTTCAAATGTTTTCCGCCCTTTACGGGAAGTGGCGTTTCCCCATTGGCATCCATAATGTCTACTTTAGCGATGGCTGTAAATCCATGGTCTGCGGCTGCTTTGAGGTGGCTTTCAGTGTTGGCGCGACCGCCGCCATAAGCAGTGTTACATTCGATAATCGTACCATTTACTTTCTGTACCAGGTCTTTTATAAGAGCCGGATTGAGATAGTTGTTGTTGCCCGGTTCGCCTGTAGAGAGTTTCACCGCTACATTTTTGCCTGTTGCCTGGCGACCGAGTGCTTCATAGATTTTGATAAGGTTTTGTGAGTTGATTTCTTTAATCATATACACCTTTGCCGGAGTTTCCGTTTCTACGGTTGTTTCCCCGGCGGTTGAGCTTTTGCTGTTTTTAGCCTGACCACAGGCTACAGCCACCAAACATATAACTGGCATTATTGCCATCATGCAGATTCGTTTCATATCCGTTCTTTTTTTATAATTTATAGTTTAAGACTCAAATGCGGTAACTACTTGTTTCAGGTGCTCCACAATCGGGAAATGTTGCGGGCAGATTTTTTCACACTTGTGGCAGCCGATGCAGTCTGATGCTTTACCGTGGGTTTCAGCATACGTTTCGTAATAGGCTTGTTGGATGGAGAAAGCCTGTTTGGGCACTTGTTGTTCAGTGTTGTAAAGCGCGAAATATTCAGGAATGGCTATCTGTTTCGGACATCCTGCCGTGCAATAGCGACATGCCGTGCAGGGGATGGCTATGGAGCGATGAATGATTTCTACCGCTTGTTCTATCGCATGGTACTCTTTTTGCGAGAGGGGTTCAAAATCCTGCATATAAGAGGTATTCTCTAGCAATTGCTCCATTGAGCTCATGCCGCTGAGAACCATCATTACCCCCTCCAAGCTGGCAGCAAAACGAATGCCCCATGAAGCAGGAGAAAGTTCGGGACGTATTTTCCGGAACAAACATTCCGCTTCAGCAGGCACATGGGCAAGTGCACCTCCCCGTACCGGTTCCATTACCACCACAGGTTTGCCATGTTTACGGGCTACTTCGTAGCATTTACGGGATTGGATGCTTTCATTGTCCCAATCCAGATAATTGATTTGTAGCTGTACAAATTCCATTTCAGGATGAGCCGACAGAATTTCATCGAGCAAGTCAGCTTTGTCATGGAAAGAGAAGCCTATATGCTTGATTTTTCCTTCAGCTTTTTTCTGGCTGACAAAGGCGAAGCTATCCAGCCGCTCTGCAGTCTTGTAGTTCGAGATGTTCAGGCTGTGAAGCAGATAATAGTCGAAATAGTCCACTCCGCACTTTTCGAGCTGTTCATTGAATATCCGCTCCTGGTCGCCCGGCTTGGAGAGCATCATAGTGGGTAGTTTCGAAGCCAGCGTAAAACTATTGCGGGCATGGCGTTTGACAAGTGCTTCGCGCATAATACATTCACTTGTGAAATCATGATACATATATGCTGTATCAAAGTAAGTGAATCCCCGTTCAATGAAAGTGTCAATCATTTGTTCCAGTTGTGGTATGTCCACTGCCTTGTGGTTATCCGGTTCGGTCAGTGGCAGCCGCATACAGCCGAATCCCAGTTTCTTTGGTTCTATAACGTTTGTTTCCATTGTAACTATAATAAAGAATTAAAATTTTATATTCATTCCCGCCATCACCGTTGCTTTGGGCATGGGGAATCCGGCATTGATTTCGTAGCGTTGTGCCAACAAATTTTCGCCCCGCGCCCAGATGCTGAGCTGCTTGGTAGCACGGAATTCTCCGCGAACGTCCCACAGCACAAAGTTCTCTTTCTTGTCAGTGGACAAATCGGTATAAAGACCTGCCACATATTGCACACCTGTCCCTACCGACCACTTGCCTTGCGTAAAAGTGGCTCCCGCATACAATTTATGTTCGGGCGATGCCAACACAGGATTTTCCATGTGGAGATAACTGTAGTTGGTATTTACGGACCAGGCATGCGAGAGCCGATAGGCAATTTGTGCTTCGGCACCGGCATTCTCAATTTTCCCAGTGTTGACATTCTTTTGCTGACTGTCTACGGGTATTCGCATAATCAGGTTGTCCCCGTTGATATAAAATATATTCGCTCCGTATGAAAGCCTGCACTCTAATAATTGTTGCGAATAAGAAAGTTCATAATTCCAGAGCCGTTCGGGTTCCAGGTTGGCATTGGCGGGGCGGAACATATACATTTCACGAATTGTGGGATAACGGAAACCTTTGCTTGCCATCAGTTTAATCTCGGCATATTCTGGCAGATGGAAAGAAAGCCCTGCCTGGGGAATCCATTCGGTGCCTACCTGCGAATGGTGGTCTATGCGTACTCCCGCATCCAATGTCAGCCAGTGGCTGAGATGTTGCCTGAAATCTATGTACCCTGCCACTTCATTTTCACTTTTATCTACCTGTGTCTTGCGGTTTCCTCCGTCGACTGGCTGATTCCATGATTCACCGCCAAAGTGAAAATAATCCACACCTATTGTGAGGCGGTTTCCCTTGAAAAGTTGAATGCTTTGATACCAGGAGAGGCCCAGCATATTGTCCCGTGAGTTGAAACGGGAATCTTGAGGTGGCGTGTCGGCGGTGTGCCCGTCGTTAATCCAATGCTTGCCCCAGTTGTAGAAAAAGCTCAGTGCGCCGGACGTTTTCTCGTAATTATTCTTTAAGGCAAACGAGGTCATGCCACGCGTGATACGTTGGTCATTATCCAATAGTGGAGCGGTAACTTCTCCTGGATTTGAGGCATTAAAATGTGTCAGGTTTACATCTGCCTGCACATCCCATGTATGCGACATTTCGTATCCCAGTTTAAGATACCCGCCATATTGCTCAAAGCCCATATCTGCCCGATGTCCGTCAGTACGGTTATAAGAAGCACTTACTATGCTGCTGAAACGTCCGGCTTTTACCCGATTGGTTGCTTCCGTTTGCAAAGAATTATAGGAACCGTAACCCAGGTTCACATGAGTTTTCACTCCATCTTCCTGTATCTTTCGTGTAACGATATTGATTACGCCACCCATCGCATTAGAGCCGTATAACACAGATGCCGGTCCCCGTACAACTTCGATTCGTTCTGCCAGAAAAGGTTGGTAAGCATCGGAAATCGGATGGGCGAATAAACCCATATATTGTGGATGCCCATCAATGAGTACCAACAATCCGGTAGTAGGCAAACCTGCCTGGGGAGCTCCGCCGATACCACGCAGTGACATTTGTCCGGCTGCACCGTTAGATACGCCATAACCCATTAACCCGCGTGAAGTAGTGAACAACCCCGGCACCTGCTGGTTCAGCAGAGGTAGCAAAGAGGGAGAGTTGCTTTGTTCAATCTGTTTGCGGTCGACCACCGAAACTGTCATAGGGAGATGTCGCATATCAGTTTCATTACGTGTACCGGTCACCACTACTTCATTGATAACATGCGTTCGTTGTCGTGAAAGTGTATCTGTCGTTTCGTGTGCTTTTATGCCCCCCGCACCGAGGGATAAGGCTGTACAAAGAAGAAAACTAAAGTTTACACTGCGTATCATATTTTCATCAGGTTTGTTATTTATCTTTTTTCTCAATGCAAAAATAGGCAATTGCTCCTAAACACTCTATACCCATCTTACTGAAATATGTACCTATATTACTTTTTATTCGCAACTATTATATCATTTTGCTTTATTGCTCTGAATATAAATGGGTTGCAAAGTGTGTTCTTACAAAAGGTAACGAGTTAGCAATGTGCCATTCTTCTCTGTTTACCTTATATTTCTTCAAATAACTCTTCAGAAAGAGAATCTTTTTATTTATAAACAATATAAAGATTATTAGAATTGTTTTTCTAATAAGTACCTTCTTGTTATCTTTGTAGTTATATGGAGGAATTTAATAAATATCTAAAAGGGGCAGACCTGAATTGGGTAAAAGAGGTATGTATCAGTAAAGGAAGACTTATTCAGTATTCTCGTAATGAATATTTTTCAAGAGCAGGAGATGTGACAGCACATGTTGGTTACATCAAGCGAGGAGCTTTTAGGTATGTGTGTGTCAATCTACCAGAAAAAAAAGAATACAGTACAGGTTTTGCTTTTGAAAAAGAATTTCTAACAGACTATCCAGCTTGTATATATCAAGTTCCATCAGAGATAAGCATACAGGCAATAACGCCGTGTGAGGTATATATCTGTGATGTACAGGAAATATTACAAATATTCAATGAAAATACGGATGCACAAATGAAAGCACGGCATAATGCAGAACGTATTCTATTTTGTGTCTATCAGAACTATATAGATTTATATAGAAAAACTCCGGAAGAACGGTATAAAGAAATAATAGGCAGATGCCCTGAAATATTACAAATGCTCACCTTGAAAGAACTATCCTCCTATTTAAAAATTACTCCGATAACAATGAGCAAAATACGGCGAAAAATAACCTTTGGGCGCTAAAAGTCTAAAACTCTTTTTAGACTTTTGTACAAACTCATACTTGTAGGTATAAATTTAGTTGCTACAACTTAACTTTACCTCAAAAAAGAATATGAGAAAATTTAATTTGTTTCTAATGAGTATTTTTACCCTTGTCAGTGCAATAGCACAAGATAGTGTGAATAAGTATGCTACGTTTCATTTGAATTTTCTTCCTCCTTTAAGTACAAACGGTATAAAGGCTAATGAATATACCAATGGAGCATCCTTTAATTTGTTAGCTGGTATATCAAGAAATGAGGATAATTTTTCATTTGCCGGACTAAGTAATGTGATAACTAATGACGCTAAAGGATTTCAATTTGCCGGACTTTCAAATTTTATCGGGAATAATGGTAAAGGTATGCTATTTTCCGGGTTAGCGAATATTACGAAAGGTTCTTATAGCGGTTTCCAATTTGCTGGAGTGGTGAACTATGCTAAAGAAATAAACGGATTTCAATTTGCCGGAGTAGTAAATATTGCTCAAAAAGTAAGTGGAGTGCAATTTGGATTACTTAATATTGCAAATGAAAATGATTATCCTATTGGTATAATCAATATCATTAAAAAAAATAGAGAAATGGGAATAGCCCTAACTTATGATTTTTTGGGAAACTCTATTTTATCGTTTCGTTCGGGAACGAAATACACTTACGGTATTTTCGGCTTAGGATATAACCCTAAGGCTAAAGGAAATAAATTTGTTCAGGAAGCTGGCTTTGGGGTACATATTCTCTGTTGTAAATGGTCTCAGATAAACAATGAATTAAAAGTTTCTGCTATCGGTTCAATGTCCGAAATGCCATCTTTTAATACTGGGTATTCATTGCTTCCCTCTATTAAAATAAGTAAGCATTACAATGTTTTGGGAGGTGTAAGCATTAACTATCTCATATCAAAAGATGACATGGATTTATTCTCTAATCGAAATATTTGGAATAAATACACAGAGAAAAAGCTACAACAAATATATATTGGTTACCAAGTAGGTATTCAATATACTTTTTAGCAAATATCCCTAGTTTCTAAGAACTTACCTTATTCTTGTTTTTCCTGCTGAACTGTCGTTATGAGCGTATCTATAACGAAAACCGTTATCATATCATGCAGGAAGGACTATTACGGATCGGTTGGCTCTTGAACCTATACTTTCAAGAAACATCATAAAATCGCAAATCACTGATAATCATATACTATCTAAAGTGTAGAGTAAATCTAAATCTTTCTAACGCATCGAGTTTACAACAGGCTACCGGATTGACGTAGCCAAATGGGATGCCGACAAACAACGGGTAAAGAACGGATGCACCAACAAACTAAAACAAAGCGCATCCGAAATCAATGCAGACTTGCTGAAATACTATGCCGAGATTCAAATCGTGTTCAAGGAATTTGAGGTACAGAAATCATCAAGCAACTGGCAAAGGCTATCCGATTCAATTATCCTGAAAAGAAAGGCTATTCGGAACGCAACCTTACTTATATGTGCCAATTCGCACGGTTATATCTGCTGAACGTGCTACGAAGTTTCATTGATACGGATGCAAGGCTATCTGTTCCAAACATACAGAATGTTACAGATGAAGTATTGAAACTAAACAACGGACAATTTACGCAAGAACTTACTGCGCAAATACAGAATGTTGCCAAAACTGTATCTGCCATTTACCGGATAACGATTGAGGATATAGAAAAATTATTTTTGGCATCCCCTGTTGCCAGAATAAATTGGGCAAGCCATGTAATTATGCTCAATAATGCGCTTCCATTAGGTGTAAGATATTGGTACATGAGACAATCAGTCGAAATGGGCTGGAGCAGCAATGTTCTTAAAATACAAATTGAAACCAACCTATATAACAGACAAATCAGCAGCAACAAGGTAAACAATTTTACAGCCACACTTCCGGCACCACAAAGCGATCTTGCCAATTACCTGCTGAAAGACCCGTATATCTTCGATTTGGCAGGAGCGAAAGAAAAGGCAGACGAAAGAGACATAGAGGAACAACTGGTAAAACACGTTACCCGTTATTTGTTGGAAATGGGCAATGGCTTTGCCTTTGTCGCCCGACAGGAGCATTTTCAAGTAGGCAACAGCGATTTCTTTGCCGACTTGATTCTATCGGCACGGAGCTGAACAATAAGGCTGAAACCGTCCTCCTTGTAGAAAAGGGCAAGAGCAACGGGGATATAAGCAATGTTTC
>JAUUNK010000020.1 GCA_030844565.1 Bacteroides ovatus | reverse complement strand
ACACCTGAGAACTCAACTATTAATACCTGACAACCCATCTTTTAATGGTCTACGAACGGTATAGCTTTTATCGAATTTAAGGGTGTAGTGATACAGCAGGAAACCTTCTCTTTTTAGAATACTAGAGTAAAAATGACTATAAATACATGAATTTAGGCAAAGCGATAAAATTGTATTAGTAAATGATAAAATTGCATTTGTTCCCACGACGAAAGCCCCTTACCTTTGCGCCAAGTTAAATAATAAAAAATTTAGATGCAATGAAAAACAGATTATTTTATCTTGTTGGAGCAGCGTTCTTTATGTTTTCCACAAGCATGTTTACTTCTTGTATAAACGGTGTCGATGACGAGTATTTAGAGTTGCAAGGCTCGCAGAGCGGAGGTACCGATGGGGAAGAAGAGGAAGAACCACTTCCTGATTTAAATGGAGATTATTTTAAAGGGGGAGATTATGAATTAACCATGATCTATAATGGTGAAGAACTGGCAGGGAAAAAAGTTACCTTCTTAGCTGATGATAAGAATGAAACGGCTACTGTAATTCTTTCCGGAATGGAAAATGATTTGTCTTCCTTAATTGGCGGATTATTAGAATTTAAGTTTACCTCTTATAGCCCGATACCCGGGGAGAAAGAAATCACTTTAACCAATCTGACTCTTTATAGGAATGGAAACGTATATGTATTTAAAGGTGAATACATACAGCCCACTTATACAATGATGTGCGACGGCGAGGTTGAAGAAGGACGGATGAAAATCAATATCACTCATCAACTCGTAAATCAAGAATTGGCAGGTACATGGAACTTGGCGGAAGCTAAAGCGGCTGGCGCCAGCAAAGATTATTCTCCTTTGTGGTGCGATTGGGATTCCAATGTGATTGTCAGCTTGGGTAAAGTCAACGTAGGTTTTATGACTTTGCCTATAGATAAATATGCCTTTAACGGCATCTTCACTTTGCTGACCGGAGCAATGAGTGGGTTGGTAATGAATTCGTTGATAGGAACAAACATCCAAGTTCAGCCCCTTATTAGAAATCTGTTACAGGGTGTGACTGCCCAGCCCGATGGATGTATGTTTGCTACTTATTCATATAGCGGCGACTTTAAAAATCCTGAATGGAGTTCGGAGATGCCTCGCAACGCATTACGTTATTATTATGGTAACCCCGGTCAGATTAACTTGGAGGTTAATGCAGATTTTCTTATAGGACTTCTCAACGGGTTAATCAATCCTGTCATCACTCGTGCCGATAAGGGAACCACTATACAACTTGGTCAAGAGCTGATTGAAATTCTGACTCCGGTTCTGGAGAAAGGTATTCCTTGTGACTATGTGCTCGAAGGCGACCGACTGACTCTCAACATAGACGGACAGCTCTTAAAGGCAATCCTCAGCAAGCTGATGGAACTGGCTAATGATGAATTTGCGCACGACTTTGTAGTAGACTTTATTAATAGCAGCCTGGGAGATTTTGGTCCCAACATAATGTTAATGTTGGAGACAATGCCAAACGCATTGAAGTATCATGACTATGATAAAGATACAGATACATACTCCGGAGAATGCGGATACGTGAAACTGGGCTTGAAGTTTGTAAAAGGCTAATGCAAAACTAGTAAAACAAAAGAGGGAGTTTTCGGGAAACGCTACAAACAGTATTTTTAGTGTAAGAGTAAAAGCGGAGAGAAGAAAACAATAGGCTTCTCTTCCGCCTACTCCGAATAGCATTTCTTCTGCCACGGCTTGCGTGAGAGCCATGGAGGGGAGGTTAGTGCAAGTTTCTATGGAAATCTCCTAAAACAATATATGTTTAACACACAAGTATTATGAAAAAAAGATTCTATTTATTCTTTTTCTTATGCCTTCTTGCCCTTTCCGGCTTTGCCCAGGAAATAAAAGTGGCGGGTACAGTAACGGAGGCCTCGACAAAAGATCCACTGCCGGGAGTCACTATCCAGGTGAAGGGGACAACCTCCGGAACTATTTCGGATATGGAGGGTCATTATACAATTCAGGCAAAGAAAGGTGACGTCATAGTCTTTTCTACTGTGGGTATGAAAACAGTGGAGAAGCAAGTATCTTCTAATTCTCCTATAAATGTAGCATTGGAAGAAGACAACGTGGCATTGGACCAGGTGGTTGTTATCGGTTATGGTACAGTGAAGAAGAGCCACCTCTCGGGAGCCGTAAGCTCCGTGGGAGCCAAAGAGTTGAAAGGAGATGTGACTACTACTGCCGCTGCCGCTTTGCAAGGTAAGATTGCCGGAGTGACGGTAATGAGTTCCAGTGGTAGCCCCAATGAAGGAATGACTATCAACGTGCGTGGCATCAGTTCTTTGTCCAACAATGCACCGCTATATGTGGTTGACGGCGCATTCGGAGATATTAATATGATAGACCCTAACGATATACAATCCATCGAAGTGTTAAAAGACGCTGCTGCCGCTGCCATCTACGGTTCGCGTGCTGCAGGAGGTGTAGTGCTTATCACTACCAAAGGCGGACGCAAAGAAATGCCTACCAAAGTGGATGTGAATGTGTTTACGGGAATACAACAGAATCCGAAGAAACTGAATGTATTGAATGGTGAAGAATATAGCCGCTTTGCGCGCTACTACGGGTTGGCGGGCGATGGCTATGGAGCTGAAGCAGACGCTACGCCGTTTATCGGTGAAGGAACAGACTGGCAAGACATCATGCTGAACACAGCCATGGTGTACAAAGCCAACGCAACCATCTCCGGCGGTTCCCAGAATGCCACTTTCAGCGCTTCGGGAGGCTATTTGAACAAAGACGGTATCTTGCGCAACACTAGCCACGAATCCTATAACCTTCGTTTGAAAAGCGATTTCTCTTTCCTGAATAATCGTGTGACTGTAGGCGAATCTTTGATTGTACGCCTGGCACAAGGCAAGGGCGGTACAGACCAGGATACCATGAACGGAATCCTCCGCTTCCCCACTGTAGTGCCTGTATTCGACCCTACCAACTCCAGCGGATGGGGAACCTCTGCCGATATTAACCTGCCCAATCCTTTGGCTTATTCTGAAATCATGGATATATCGAGCGAAGATACCCAAATCTTCCTCAATGCATACTTGCAGGCGGAAATCATCAATGGCTTGAAATACAAGCTTAATCTCGGCCTGAGAAGAAACCGTACGAAGGATCGTACTTATACCAATGTATACGACTTAGGAACTTTTGGTATAAACGAAGCTCCCGACTTGAGCGAAAACTCCTCTACTTTTGACTCTTGGGTACTTGAAAATACGTTGAACTATGACCGTACTTTCGGTAAACACACTGTTTCTGCCATGGTGGGTTATTCGGCACAGAAAGATAAACACTATTACCAGAAGGGAAGTAACTCCGACCTACCCGAGTTTATCGATACGATGACTGGCAATGTCACTACGATGAAATCCAGTAGCGCCATCTACGAGCAAGCATTGGTTTCTCTCTTCGGACGTGTGATGTATTCATACGACGACCGTTATTTGTTCTCTGCTTCTATCCGTCGCGATGGTTCTTCACGCTTTATGCAAGGACATCGATACGGTAGCTTCCCCTCTGTTTCCATAGGTTGGAACATCAACCGTGAGAAATTCTTCAAACCACTGGAAAGCATCTTCGACCAAGTAAAGCTGCGTCTCAGTTACGGTAAGTTGGGTAATCAGGAAATGGATAGCTTTTATCCTACGTTAAGTGTGGTATCCGATGGCATGAACTATTTGCAAGGCGGTAACATTTGGTTTGGTAAACTGCCGTTTGTAAATGCCGTATCTCCCCAGAACCTGACATGGGAAAATACAGAAACCTATAATGTCGGTTTGGATGTTACTTTACTCAACGGAAGACTTGCGCTGACTGCCGACGCTTACATCAAGAATACGAATAACGTGTTGTTGCCTATACCTTATGCAGCCTCTAGCGGTATCAGCGGACTTCGTATCGAGAATGCCGGACAGGTACAGAACAAGGGTATCGAAGTCTCGGCAACATGGCGCAGCTCCATCGGTGATAAAATCAACTATTACGTAGGAGCTAACCTCAGCACAGCCAGCAATCAGGTGACTAAGATTACCGCCGGAGGACGGAGCATGTCTATATCCGGATACTCAGCTCACGGCGCAGGCGGTCGCGGTATCAACATGTTCAAGAAAGGACACTCCATGTCCTACTTCAACCTGATAGAGACAGACGGTATCTTCCGCAGCATGGAAGAGATAGAGAGCTATAGAAATAAGAAAGGCGAAATGATTCAGCCGGGTGCACAGATAGGCGATGTACGCTACAAAGATTGGAATGGCGACGGCGTCATCGATACCGACGACCAGCATGACGTAGGCAGCCCGCTACCCAACTTCACTTACGGCTTGAGACTTGGTGGAGACTGGAACAACTTCGACATCAACCTCTTCTTCGACGGTATGGCTGGTAATAAGATTTATAACTATCCGCGCTATTGCCTTGAATCCGGTTCGAGCAACGGTAACCTGAGCACAACGGTGGCCAACTCCTGGAGACCGGATAACCCCAATACCGACATGCCCCGCTTCTCTAAAACAGATGGTACGGACAATAAACTGGCTTATACTGACAGATGGCTCGAAGACGGTTCTTTTGTTCGGCTCAAGACGCTGGACATCGGTTACACTTTCCCTAAACAATGGGTGCAGAAAGCAATGATTCAGAATCTGAGGCTGTATGTATCTATGGAGAACCTGTTTACTTTGACTAAATATTCTGGCTATACGCCCGATCTGGGTGAAAGCTCATCGGCAGGTGTCAGCTACGACGTCTTCTCCAGAGGAATCGACCAAGGACGTTATCCCGTTCCGCGCACTTTCTCTTTTGGTATTCAGGTTAGCTTATAATTACACTTAGATTAATACGTAGAAAAATGAAATTTATGAAAAAGAATTGGCTATCATATATGTTCGTGTCAGTCTTCTTGTCAGGAGCGCTGACATCATGTAACGAATCCCATTTCCTGGATCTGAAAGACCCGAATCACTTCACTAACGAGAATTTCTGGCGTGACAAGGCAGATGCCGAAAGTGCTCTGGCAGCGGCTTATTCGCCTATCAAATACCAGATGAACGGTTACTACGGTGCCTTCGATGGATGGTTGAACCTCAATAGCCGGGGCGACGATATTTTTACTATCCTCAATGAGGAAGCCAGCATGTGGGACATTGCAAATTTCCAAAACTCTGCCACCACAGGAAACGACCCTTATGGTGCCCTCTACGCCGGCATTCAGCGTGCCAACATTGTGTTGAGATACATCGACCAAGTGCCGTCAATTACCGAGAGCGACCGTGCCATGATAAAAGGTGAAGCCCTTGTGCTGAGAGCCTATCAATATTTCCTCTTAGTGAATAACTATGGCGCAGTTCCCTTGCGGTTGATACCGTCCAACGAAGACGAGCCTAATAAAGCGGCGGCTCCCGAAGCAGCCATCTGGGCACAGGTAGAAACCGACCTTCTGACGGCTATCGACCAATGCAACCTGCCCGAAAACCGTCCTGCTGAACAAAAAGGACGCATAGAGAAAGGTACAGCGCAGGCTATACTTGGAAAAGTGTATGCCACTCAGCATAAGTATGCCGATGCCAAAAGCGTGTTGAAAGAATTAATTGATACTTCTTACAGCCCTTACGGGACTTCGGGCAAACGCTACCAGTTGATGGAAAACTTTGCTGACAATTTCACTACTGCTAAAGAGAACAATGCAGAATCTGTATTCGAACTGCAATATAGTAGCGATGGTGACCTGACGTGGGGTAACGAAAGCGGCATTAACCTCGGTAGCTCCATGGCACAATTTATCGGTCCGGCTGTATCTGGCGGATGGGCAAAGCTGATGCCTTCGTCTTTCGCTGTCAGCGAGTTCCTGAAAGAAACACGCGGCTCACGTCCTACTATCCAGGATGAAAACGGAAACTGGAAACCCAATCCCGATATGGCGGCTGAACCCGATTCCAAGTATGATAAGCGAATCTATGCCAGCCTCTTCTTCACTCCCAGCGAATATGGCGACTGGGTATCCGAAGATAATGGATGGTATGATGGGAAGTTCTATGGCGGCATCTTTACCATGGATGATTTATGGAACGGCAATGCCTCCAAGATGGCAGGCGGTGCTCCCGTCTTCATTGTCAGTCAGGCTACCGGTGCACAAAACGGTAAGTTCCTTCTGAAGAAGTATACCGCTTACTATGTTAAGTCCAGAAATGCCGACAACATGGGTAACAAAGAAGGCAAGTCCAATAACGTGCGTGTGATGCGTTTCTCTGAAGTTCTTTTGCTCTATGCCGAAGCGTGTGCTAAAGAGGGAGATGCCACCCAGGCCAACTGGGCACTCAACGAAGTTCGCCAGAGAGCCGGTCTGCCTCAAAAGACTTTTGCACAAGTGGATTTGATGAAAGAAGTAGAGCATCAATGCCTACTCGAGTTCTTTGGTGAAGGACACCGTTTCGACGACCTGAAGCGTTGGTACACCACACCTCAGATACAAATGATATTGAAGGAAAACGACAAGCAAGGTGCGTCCAACTTCAAAGAGAAATATAAATATTATCCGATTCCGTCTGGCGAATTGAACAACAACTCGGCTATGGAACAGAACAAATTATGGAAATAACTAAGAATACTATAAAAACGAATTTATGAAAAAGATATATCTATTATTTTGCACGTCGCTCTCTTTACTGCTTGGAGGTATCACTGCTTGTGATGATGGCAGCCTGAGTCATGACGACGTATACATTCCGGACCCCGTGGAAAACTCGGACGAAGATGATGGTTACTCCACAGAACCTACTACAGAATCGGTCCTCAAAGTACAAATGGGCGACGGGCACGAACATCAGACTATCGACGGGTTCGGTTGCTGCTTTGGATGGGCGGAGGCTGTTTATCAATGTACGCAGCGCGACCAAATCATGAACGACCTCTATGGTGAAGAAGGGCTTCGATTCAACATCTATCGTGGAGAAATCACTGCCTCTTCCGTAGACGCTAACGGTAACTTCAACTTCCTCGAGAATGACAATTATCATATGGCGGCAGACTCTCCAGAAATCGAAGCACTCTATAGTGAAGTGTGGAACGGAGAATCAGGTGGCAGACAAAAGCAATATGCCCAATTGTGGATTATCGACTACCTATGCAAGAAAAAGATTAAGGACATTTACTATTTCTTCTCTGTATGGACTCCCCCCGTCATCTGGAAAAGCTTTGATGAGGGCGAAGAACCCAGTTTGGGTGGTGGATTCTTCAACAGCGAACATAGCGAGATATATGCACGCTGGCTTACGGAGTTCGGCAAGACCTTTAAGAACAAATTCGGCATCAATGTCTATGGAATCTCCGGTTGGAATGAACCGGACCAGGCAATGGGAGGATGGTCCGGTTGCCAATGGACTTATCAGCAAATGGCAGACTTTGTGCACGATTATTTGCGTCCCGAACTCAACAGGCAAGGCATGCAGGATACTAAGATTGTTTATGGAGAGCTGCCTTGGTGGGACCCTTCTATCACATGGGTGAAGAACTCATTGGAATACAAGCCTGAATTGGTGGAAGATGATATTGTAGCTGCCGGACATGGTTATTCTACCGTTCCTGCAAACATCAAGCCGATGACTGCTGCCGAAGAGAAGGGAATCCACGTATGGCAAACGGAAACATGCGACGACAAGACTCGTAACGAAACATGGGACGACGCCATGAAGTGGGCGCAGAACTATCAAAGTTATCTGATGAATGCACATACCAGTGCAGTTGTATGGTGGGCAGGCGCACGTCAGTGTAGCACCACTGGAGAAAACTTGATTCAGACCATCGGATGGCCCATTAGCCGTTCATACTATCGTGTAGACCGTTACTATTCTATTGGACAGTTCTCCAGATACATCCAGCGCGACTCACGTCGGGTAGATGTAGAAAAGATTTCCAGCAGCGGCAACAAGATTCCGAAAGACTTCACTGCTTCCGCTTATATCAAGGATAACACTTACACCATTGTCTTGGTGAATAATTCTAAGACCAAGGCTTTCGATACCTTAGTAGAGATTGATGGCAAAGAATTCGAGAGCATGGTTTCTTATACTTCCAATGCTAGCGTGAAATGGTTGCGCAAGAAGATAAATCCTTCTTTGAGTGGCAAGCGCGCGGTGACTGTGCCCAAGTATAGCGTAGTAACCATTACGGGAAGATTCAAATAAGAAGGTGCAATCAGACAGTAGAATACTAAAACAAACAGATGCTGATGAAAAATAATATACTATATATGGTAGGAGCTTTGTTTAGCTCCGCCATACTGGCATTCGGTTGCTCGGATGATGATGTTCCGTCATATAGTGAAATCACTGTAGACAAGAACGAGGTCTTTATCCAAGCCGATAGCGACACTCCCACAGCCGAGGTGAATATCCTGAACGGCAATGGAAACTATAAAATAACAGTAGCAGACGAGAACATCGCCACAGCGAGTCTCGAGGGAACTCACATCACCTTTACAGGTATTAAAAACGGTTCTACCACTGCCACCGTTATGGACTGGACCAAGCACTCCACCGTCATCACCTTGAAGGTGAAAGAAGATTTCGACCTGAAACTGGATAAGTCGGAGTTGATAATGATTAAAGATGTAACTGCTCCGCAAGTGGTGAGTATCATGAGCGGAAATGGAGGCTACCAGGTAGAAAGCAGCCTGCCGGAAGTGGCAGCTGCTGAACTGACCACAGAGGATAAAGTACAGATTACAGCTTTGACCGTAGGTATAGCCGATATAACAGTGACCGATGCCGACGGCAAAAAAGCAACCGTGAAAGTAACCGTTGCGGATGGCATGCTCGAATTGGAAGATGTATCAGGAAGAATCTGGGGAATTGGCGAAACTTCCACCCTCGACATTCTTTCGGGTAACGGCGAATACAAAGTTGCCAGTGACAACGAAGCTGTCGCAACTGCCGAGATTATCGAGAATACCGTTAGCGTGACAGGACACGCCGAAGGCGAGGCTAACATCACCGTTACGGACAAGATGGGATTGACGGCAACTGCAACCATCAAAGTAAGAGTGGGCCCGTCTTTGGAAACCACTGTCATCGACAAACTGTGGATTGGCGAAGATCAGGAAATAGCCATATTGGGTGGTAGCGGAGACTATTCGATTGAAACCAGCAGCAAGGCGATAGAAGGCAGTGTTGCTGCCGATAATACCAAGTTGATTATAAGCGGCAAAGAAAGCGCTATTAACCAGACAGTCACTTTTACCGATAATATCTTCGGCATGTCCATAGAAATCAAAGTGAAATGGATGGACTATCCCTTCGACACTTACAAGGCAAGATGGTTTATTGACGGCGACTTCGGAGTTCCTGCCGGAAGTATCTTCGATACCAAAGAAGGACGCGAATACCTGAGCGTAGGAAAGACTAAAAAAGTATCAGGAAAGACCGTCATCATAGAGGGCTTCGTAGTTTCCTTCGAAGGCGGACGCGAAGTAGGCAGCAAGACCAACGCTACGCTCCACCATCTCGACGCCTCGGGCAACGCGATAGATGCAATTACTATCACCGACCTGCGCATCGAAAAGACAGAGCAGATTGATGCAAGCGGCGATGGCAAATATTGGATCAAATTCCGTGAAGAAGGCAAGGATGAAGATTCCTACATCGTAACATGGACCTAACACACAAATTCCCCTATTAGCATAAAGTACCATTCCGGATGCTAATCCATTGCCTCCGGAATTACTTTTATAAAGAAACACATTATCATGAACGAATTGTATAGCAACCGATTGCGCCTTCTAAAGAAAGCGCATGAATCTCTGATAACCCGCCCCAACAGAATAATCCTGCCGGGCAACGGAATCTTTGAAAGATATGAATATCCCGTTTTGACCAACGAACACGCCCCGTTGGAATGGCGCTACGACCTCAATCCCCAGACCAATCCCTGGCTGATGGAGCGCTTGGGAGTGAATGCCACCCTGAACGCAGGCGCCATCAAATGGAACGGCAAATACCTGATGGTGGTGCGCGTGGAAGGCAACGACCGCAAATCTTTCTTTGCCATCGCCGAGAGCCCCAACGGCATAGACAACTTCCGCTTCTGGGATTATCCGATAATCTTGCCCGACACAGACCCTGATGAAACCAATGTGTACGATATGCGCCTCACCGCCCACGAAGACGGCTGGATATACGGCATCTTCTGTAGTGAAAGCCTCGATCCGCAAGCAGCCCCGGGCGACCTGTCTTCTGCCGTGGCAAAAGCCGGTATCGTACGCACCAAGGACCTCAAGACGTGGGAACGCCTGCCCAACCTGATTTCCGCCCACCAGCAACGCAACGTTGTTCTCCATCCCGAGTTTGTAGACGGCAAGTATGCTCTCTACACCCGCCCCCAAGACAGCTTCATCGACGCCGGAAACGGTGGCGGCATTGGCTGGGCGCTTATCGAGGATATTACCCGTGCGGAAGTGAAGGAAGAAACCATTATCAACTATCGCCATTATCATACCATCAAGGAAGTCAAGAACGGCGAAGGTCCCCATCCTATCAAGACCCCTGAAGGATGGCTGCACCTTGCCCACGGCGTGCGTGCCTGCGCTGCCGGGTTGCGCTATGTATTATACCTGTACATGACCTCTCTCGAAGACCCTGCTAAGATAATAGCCGAGCCCGGCGGTTTCTTGCTTGCCCCGGCAGGCGAAGAAAGAATAGGGGATGTATCCAATGTGCTGTTCTCCAACGGATGGATTGCCGATGAAGACGGAAAGGTGTTTATCTATTACGCCTCTTCCGATACCCGCATGCACGTGGCTACTTCCACCATCGACCGATTGATAGATTATTGCTTGCACACCCCCGGAGATAAGTTCCGCTCCACCGGTTCGGTAGAGACTCTTTGCCAGCTCATCAACCGCAACAAGGCTTATCTCAAGGAAAAAGAAGAGAAGAAGATGCAGCAAGAGTATGTGACAGGTTAAGGAAAGCTCCTTTTCTTGACTTTTTCCCACTTCTTCTTTTAAAAAGGAAGCACAAGGTTATTTAAACCCCCACTAAAATAAGTAACTTTGTGCTTTCTTTATTTTTAAGGTTTATACTCTAATAATTATTTCTATCCATAATATGAAACTACACACCGCCGACCTTGTCATCATCTGTATCTATCTTCTGTTAATGGTCCTCATCGGGCTTATCCTCAAGAAACGCGCCGCCCGCAACATGGACTCCTACTTTCTCGGAGGAAAAACGCTTCCTTTCTATATGCTCGGGCTCTCCAATGCTTCGGGCATGTTCGACATTACGGGCACTATGCTCATGGTCTACTGGGCTTTTGCATACGGTTTCAAGAGCTTGTGGATTCCCTGGCTCTGGCCCGTCTTCAACCAGATATTCCTGATGGTCTACCTTTCCGTCTGGCTCCGCCGCTCCAATGTGCTCACCGGGGCGGAATGGATAAAGACCCGCTTCGGCAAAGGGAAAGGCGCCACCCTTTCACATACCATCGTGGTGGTCTTCGCTTTGTTGAGCGTGCTGGGGTTCCTTAGCTACGGATTCATCGGCATAGGCAAGTTCATGGAGATATTCATCCCTTGGGAGGTTATATCCCCCTACTTCCCCTTCCACGTTCCTGCTGAATATGTCCCCCATGTCTATGGCATCTTTTTCACTGCCATTGCCACCTTCTACGTGATGCTGGGCGGCATGCTGAGTATCGTGTGGACGGACGTGGTCCAGTTCCTTATCATGACCGTTGCCGGAGTGGTGATTGTAGTTATCGGCATGCAGATGGTAGCCCCGGACATGATTCACTCCTTCGTGCCCGCCGGTTGGGACTCGCCGTTCTTCGGTTGGACGCTGGACATTGACTGGAGCAGCCGCATGAGCCTGCTCACGGAGCGCATGGCAAACGAGCCGTATAGCCTGATGGGCATCTTCGTGATGATGGCTCTGCTGAAAGGTATCTTTATGAGCATGGCAGGTCCCGCGCCCAACTATGACATGCAGAAGATTCTCTCGTGTAAATCTCCCAAAGAGGCGGCTCTTATGAGCGGCTCGGTATCGGTAGTATTGCTTATCCCGCGCTACCTGATGATTATGGGCTTTGCCCTTCTTGCCATCTATTTCTTCAAGATGGACGGCGGCATGGCGCAGATGGAGGTTACCCGCACCGACTTTGAAACCATTCTTCCCCACCTTATCACCCGCTATGTGCCCACCGGACTTGCCGGGCTTTTGCTTGCCGGGCTTCTCGCCGCCTTCATGTCTACATTCGCCTCTACCGTGAATGCTGCTCCGGCTTATATTGTGAACGACATCTACTTGAAATATATCAATCCCAAAGCCAGCGTAAAGACACAGATTCGCAGCAGCTACCTTATCTCTGTTGCCGTTGTTATCATCAGCACCGCCATCGGCTTCTTCCTGAAAGACATCAACGAGATATTCCAATGGATAGTGGGCGCACTCTTCGGTGGCTATATTGCCGCCAACGTGTTGAAGTGGCATTGGTGGCGCTTCAACGGCGAAGGTTACTTCTGGGGCATGACCGCCGGCGTGGTGGCTGCCATCGTGATGAAGTTCACCGTTCCCGATGCCTGGGTGCTGTATTTCTTCCCCGTGCTCTTCGGCGTTTCGCTGATAGGCTGTATCGCCGGAACCTACTCTGCTCCCCCCACCGACGAAGAGACGCTTATCAGTTTCTACACCCGTGTCCGCCCCTGGGGCTGGTGGAAGCCGGTTGCCGACAAGGCTCTTGCCCGCTATCCCCATATCCGGAAAAATAAGAACTTCAAGCGGGATGCCTTCAATGTGGGCATTGGCATCATCTGGCAATGCAGCCTGACGATTATCCCGATGTATCTGGTTGTCCGCGAACAACTCGGGCTGTGGAGCTCCATTGCTTTACTGCTCGCCACTACGCTGATATTGCGCAAGACGTGGTACAAACCCCTTTGCCGCGAAGAAGCAAGGTATAACGAAGAGATGAAGAAAATAGATTGACACGTATCCGTACTCTATA
The DNA here is from genome assembly GCA_030844565.1 of Bacteroides ovatus. Lineage (GTDB taxonomy): Bacteria > Bacteroidota > Bacteroidia > Bacteroidales > Bacteroidaceae > Bacteroides > Bacteroides ovatus_A. The sequence goes on along the minus strand of JAUUNK010000020.1, from coordinate 31,821 downwards.
ACCCTGTTTACTATGAGAATACTTACATTTACCCTGTTGGCATGCCTCGGTTGCCTGCCCGTCCATTCCCAGTTCAAAGGGAAAGTATATATCGACGAGAACCGTTCCGGCGTCTACGATAAAGGAGATACCCCTCTGGTAGACGTCTCCGTCACGGACGGGCGCAACGTGGTGAAGACTGACAAGAAAGGGCGCTTCTCCCTGCCTGGCTATGAGAAGACCCGCTTCATTACGCTCACCACTCCCGCCGGCTATGAGGCGAAACAATTCTATCTGCCTGTCACCCCCGGGAATACCGGAAGCTATGACTTCCAACTTCTCCCCAGCAAACGGACGAAGGCGGAAGAGCATACCTTCCTGCAAATCACTGATACCGAAGTGACAGGAGGGCTGGGCAGATGGGTGACCGACCTGAAAAACTATGTAGCCAACGAAAAGCCCGCTTTCGTGATACACACCGGAGACATCTGCTACGAAGCCGGGCAGCGCATGCACATCCGTGTGGTGAACGCCGGGACTATGGGATGCCCCGTCTACTATTGCATCGGCAACCACGACCTGGTGAAAGGCAAGTATGGAGAAGAACTCTATGAATCTCTCTACGGACCCACATGGTACTCGTTCGACGTAGGCAATGTGCACTATGTGGTGACCCCTATGAGCCACGGCGACTTCCCCTCCGATTACACCCAAAGAGATGTATACGAATGGTTGAAGAACGACCTCGCCCTGATGCGCAAAGACCAGGCGCTGGTACTTTTTAATCACGACCTCTTCACGGCGGGAGACAACTTCGTGTTCAGAGCAGACAAAGAACACATCCTCGACCTTCGCCCTTACAATGCCAAAGCCGAGATTTACGGTCACATGCACTACAACTATGTGCGCAACCAGAAAGGCATCTACACCATCTGCACCGCCACGCTGGACAAAGGAGGTATCGACCATTCCCCCTCCGCCTTCCGGGAAATACATGTAGACGCCGGCAACAACCTCTCCACCTGCTTGCGCTACACCTTTATCGAACCCCGCATAAGCTTGCTTTCCCCTTCGGGCGAAGTGCAGGATGCGGCAGGCGGCAAGCTCCCTTTGTCCGTCAACACCTATTGCTCGCAAGCCAAGACGCAGCAAGTCTCTTACCTCCTGAAGAATAAGGCGGACAACAAAGAAATAGCCCGCGGCAACCTTCGCCCCTGCACCGATTGGAACTGGGCGGACGAAATATCTCTTCCCGCTTCTTTGCCTGCCGGGCAACTGGAGCTGACAGTCACCTCCCGGTTTACCAACGGAAAGACTGCCGTAGCCACCCACACCTTTGCCTGCCGCAACCAGTCTCCCTCCGTTCCCCAACAGGGCGGGGATTGGACTACTCTGCTCGGGAACGCCGCCCACACGGGAGGTATCAATTCTTCCGATGTCCGCCTGCCTCTGCAAACGCTTTGGGTGGCCAATGCAGGCAGCAACATCTTCATGACTTCTCCCCTCATAGCCGAAGGGAAAGTATTTGTTGCCACCACCGACGACAACGTTTCCCTCGACGCCTCCCTCTGCGCCTTCGACCTGCAATCGGGCAAGCTTCTCTGGAAATACGCTACCGAAAACTCCGTGAAGAATACCATCGCCTACGAAGACGGGCTTATCCTTGCCCAGGACGCCGCTTGCAACCTCTATGCAGTCAACGCCTCTTCTGGCTCCCTGGCATGGAAAAAGACGTTGGACATGAAAGCCTATCCCTACCTCACCGAAGGACTTACCGTTGACAAAGGAGTAGTCTACGCCGGCATCGGCTCCAGCCTTTCCGCCTACGAATTGAAGACGGGATGCCTCTTGTGGATAAACCGGGAGTGGACGCAACGCGAAGGGGCTACCACTACACTGACCGTAGCAGGAAACTCCCTCGTCAGCGGTACGCAATGGGGCGGACTCTACGCCAACGACATCCGCACCGGGAAGTTGCTGTGGAAACTTACCGAAGACGGTCTTCGCAACCGTGGCGCCTCCCCCGTATACAGGGACGGGCAACTTTGGCTTCTTTCCGCTAAAAGCCTGTTCGTGATAGAACCGGAAACAGGCAAGGTTGTCCGGCAAAAAGAACTGTCTGCCAACGTGGATGTCACGTCTACGCCCCTCGTCACCGACAACGAGGTCATCTTCGGAACCGCAGACCGCGGGATTATGGCACTCGACAAGGAGACTTTCTTCGTGAAGTGGAAAGCCGAGACTCATCCTTCTCTTGTGTATACCGCCCCTTATTCCACTTCTCCGCAGGCGGGCGTGGAGACAAGTCCCGTAGCTTCGCAGGGGATTGTGTATGTGGGGGCATCGGATGGGTATCTGTATGCTCTCGACCAGTCCACCGGCATTATAAAAGAGAAGATAGACCTCGGAGCTCCCATTTTCTCTACTCCGGCTCTTTCGGGAAAGAGGATGGTGGTGTGCGATTTTGCGGGGAATGTTTATTCTTTCGGTTCGCGTTGAGAAGAATATCGGAGTAGAAGAAAAAGAGAGAAAGACATAAGCATAGAAGGACAAAAACAGGGTGGCGGAAGCCCTCTTATGTGTGGTTTGCTGGGCATATATATCCCACGTGTTGGGTATATATGCCCTGCGTGCTGAGTAACTATACCCTGCACGCTGGGTATATATATCCTGCGCGCTGGGTAACTATACCCTGCACGCCGGGTGTAGATGCATAAGAAATTCCCCCCTCTTCCCCTCCTTCGTTTCAAAATGTCTAACCAGTCTTCCACCCCCTCCGCTGTGTCTTTATAAGTTAGTTTTTAGCTTCTTAACGTTGTAATTTGAAGATTATCACGTATCTTTGTATGCTCAATTATACAATACAAGATATGGCTATTACAATCAAGAAAGTTACCAGTAAAAGAGAACTGAAACAATTTATACGCTTTAACTACAAACTCTATAAGGACAATCCTTACTCGGTTCCCGATTTATACGACGACATGCTCAACACATTCAACAAAAAGAAAAATGCAGCATTCGAGTTTTGCGAGGCAGACTACTTTCTTGCCTACAAAGAGGGGAAATTGGTGGGAAGAGTGGCTGCCATCATCAACAACCGCGCCAACCAAGTATGGGGAAAGAAAGACGTACGCTTCGGATGGATTGATTTCATCGACGACCCCGAAGTGTCCACCGCCCTGTTACAGACGGTGGAAGAATGGGGCAAGGAACGCGGGATGACCCACATACAGGGACCGCTGGGCTTCACTGACTTCGACGCCGAAGGAATGCTAGTCGACGGGTTCGACCAATTGAGCACCATGGCCACTATCTACAACTACCCTTACTATCCCGAGCACATGGAAAAGCTCGGATATGAAAAAGACGCCGACTGGGTGGAATATAAAATCTATATTCCCGATGCCATACCGGATAAGCATAAAAGGATTTCCGACCTTATCCAACGCAAGTACAACCTTAAGATTAAAAAATATACATCTGCCAAGAAGATAGCCAAAGACTACGGGCAAGCCATCTTCGAACTGATGAACGAAGCCTACCGCCCCCTCTACGGCTATTCCCCGCTTTCGCAACGGCAGATTGACCAATACGTGAAGATGTATCTTCCCATCGTAGACCTGCGCATGATTACACTCATCACCGATGCCGACGACCGCCTGGTGGCTGTGGGCCTGTCGATGCCTTCCCTGTCGGTGGCTTTGCAGAAGTCCCACGGACGGTTGCTGCCCCTGGGATGGTTCTACCTGCTGAAAGCCCTCTTCATGAAGCGGCGTTCTAAGGTGCTCGACCTGCTGCTGGTGGCAGTGAAGCCGGAATATCAGAACAAAGGCGTCAATGCCTTGCTCTTCTCCGACCTCATCCCAGTCTATCAGAAGTTGGGCTTCGTCTATGCAGAAAGTAATCCTGAGTTGGAAATGAACGGAAAGGTACAGGCACAATGGGAGTATTTCCAAACAGAACAACATAAGCGCCGCCGCGCGTATATTAAAAAGATAGACTAATCATTTTATATGAAAGAAAAAGAGAACGAACTCATACCTTTAAACGATAATAACGTAGAATATACCGACGATAACATTCGTCACCTCAATGACATGGAGCATGTGCGCACCCGCCCCGGCATGTATATCGGGAAGCTGGGCGACGGTTCGCATGCCGAAGACGGTATCTATGTGCTTCTCAAGGAAGTGATAGACAACAGTATCGACGAATTCAAGATGCAGGCAGGCAAGAAGATAGAAATCATCATTGAAGAGAATCTTCGTGTCAGCGTGCGCGACTACGGACGGGGCATTCCGCAAGGAAAGCTTATCGAAGCCGTCAGCGTGCTCAACACCGGAGGCAAGTATGACAGCAAAGCCTTCAAGAAGAGCGTCGGGCTGAACGGAGTCGGCGTGAAAGCTGTCAACGCCCTCAGTTCGCGCTTCGAGGTACGCAGTTACCGCGAGGGGAAAGTGCGCATCGCCACCTTCTGCCAGGGCGAGCTGACGAGCGACCGCACCGAAGACACCGAAGAGAACAACGGAACGTATATCTTCTTTGAACCCGATGCCACGCTCTTCATCAACTACAGCTTCCGCCCGGAGTTTGTGGAGACGATGCTGCGCAACTATACCTACCTCAACACAGGGCTTGCCATCATCTACAACGGACAGCGCATCCTCTCGCGCAACGGGCTGGTGGACTTGCTCAACGATAATATGACCGCCACCGGGCTCTATCCCATCGTGCACCTCAAGGGGGAGGACATCGAGATTGCCTTCACCCATACGGGGCAGTACGGCGAAGAATACTACTCCTTCGTCAACGGGCAGCACACCACCCAGGGAGGTACCCACCAGAGCGCCTTCAAGGAGCACATCGCCCGCACCATCAAGGAGTTCTACAACAAGAGCATGGACTACACCGACATCCGCAACGGGCTGGTGGCTGCCATTGCCGTCAATGTGGAAGAACCGATGTTCGAGAGCCAGACCAAAATCAAGCTGGGCTCCACCAACATGTCTCCCGGAGGAGTGACGGTGAACAAGTTCGTAGGCGACTTCATCAAGCAGGAGGTAGATAACTACCTGCACAAGAACGCCGACGTGGCAGACGTCATCCTGCAAAAGATACAAGACTCGGAGAAAGAACGCAAAGCCATCGCAGGTGTCACCAAGCTGGCACGCGAGCGCGCCAAGAAGGCAAACCTGCACAACCGCAAGCTACGCGACTGCCGCATCCACCTGAACGACCCAAAGGGAAAAGGACTCGAAGAAGACTCGTGCATCTTTATCACCGAGGGAGACTCGGCAAGCGGTTCCATCACCAAGAGCCGCGACGTAAACACTCAGGCGGTGTTCAGCCTTCGCGGTAAGCCCCTCAACTCGTATGGCTTGACTAAGAAGGTGGTCTACGAGAACGAAGAGTTCAACCTCCTCCAGGCTGCCCTCAATATAGAAGACGGCATCGAGGGACTGCGCTACAACAAAGTGATTGTGGCGACCGATGCCGATGTGGACGGCATGCACATCCGCTTGCTGCTCATCACGTTCTTCTTGCAGTTCTTCCCGGACCTCATAAAGAAAGGACATGTGTACATCTTGCAAACTCCCTTGTTCCGCGTGCGCAACAAGAAGAAGACGCTCTATTGCTACAGCGAGGAAGAGAGGGTGAATGCCATCCGCGAGTTGGGTCCCAATCCGGAAATCACCCGCTTTAAGGGACTCGGAGAAATATCTCCCGACGAGTTCAGGCATTTCATCGGCAAAGATATTCGCCTCGAGCAAGTGACGCTGCGCAAGACCGATGCCGTGAAGGAACTCCTTGAGTTCTACATGGGCAAGAACACCATGGAGCGTCAAAGCTTTATTATAGACAACCTAGTGATAGAAGAAGACCTGGCATCATGAGAAGAGCAATATTTCCGGGTACGTTCGACCCTTTCACCATCGGGCATGCCTCGGTGGTGACCCGTGCGCTGACCTTTATGGACGAAGTAGTCATCGGTATCGGTATCAACGAGAACAAGAACTTTTATTTCCCCACACAGAAGCGCTTGCAGATGATTGGCGACCTCTACAGGGAGAATCCGCGTATCCGGGTGATGTCCTACGACTGCCTGACCATCGACTTCGCCCGCGAAGTGGACGCTCAGTTTATCGTGCGCGGCATACGCACCGTGAAAGACTTCGAGTACGAAGAAACCATTGCGGACATCAACCGCAAACTGGCAGGAATAGAAACCATCCTGCTCTTTACCGAACCGGAGTTGACCTGCGTCAGCTCCACCATCGTGAGGGAGCTGCTGACGTATAAGAAAGACATCAGCCAGTTCATCCCCGAAGGAATGAAAATCAGTTAGACCAATGAAGAAAATATATATTATCCTTTTAGTGTGTCTGGGTGCGGTAGCTGCCCGGGCACAGCAAAATTTCAATACCCCTGCCATGCGTAAGCTGGGGATAGCAATGTTTGGCATCTCCCGCCTCTATGTGGATAAAGTGGACGAGGACAAGCTGGCGGAGAAAGCCATCATCGAGATGCTGGCACAACTCGACCCCCACTCCACCTACTCCAACGCGGAGGAGGTGAAGAAGATGAACGAGCCGCTCCAGGGCAATTTCGAGGGCATCGGCGTGCAGTTCCAGATGATTGAAGACACGCTGCTGGTGGTGCAACCCGTGAGCAACGGTCCTTCGGAGAAAGTAGGCATCCTTGCCGGAGACCGCATCGTGGCAGTGAACGACACTGCCATTGCAGGCGTGAAGATGAGTACCGAGGATATTATGTCGCGGCTCCGCGGTCCGAAGGGTTCCAAAGTGGAGCTTACCATCGTAAGACGCGAAGTGAAAGACCCGCTGCGCTTCACCGTGAAACGTGACAAGATACCCATCCTCAGCCTCGATGCCTCTTACATGATACAACCCAAGACGGGCTACATCCGCATCAACCGCTTTGGCGCCACCACGCACGAAGAGTTTAAGAAAGCCCTTTCCGACTTGCAAAAGAAGGGTATGAAGGACCTTATCCTCGACCTGCAAGGCAACGGGGGCGGCTATCTCAACGCAGCTATCGACCTTGCCAACGAATTCCTCGACCAGAAGGAGCTGATAGTTTATACCGAAGGCAGGGTGGCTCCCCGAAGCGAGTTCTTTGCCAAGGGCAACGGTGACTTCCGCAAGGGACGCCTGGTGGTGTTGGTAGATGAATATACGGCTTCCGCCAGCGAGATCGTGAGCGGCGCGATACAAGACTGGGACCGCGGGATTATTGTGGGACGCCGTTCCTTCGGTAAGGGGCTGGTACAACGCCCGTTCGAACTGCCGGATAGCTCGATGATTCGTCTCACTGTGGCACGCTATTATACTCCCGCAGGTCGCTGCATCCAAAAGCCTTACGGCAGCACCGCCGGAACCCGGGACGGAGAGGATAACCTCCGCAAATATAACCGCGATCTCATGGACCGCTTCAACCACGGCGAGCTGACGAATGCGGACAGCATACACTTCCCCGACTCTTTGAAGGTGCAGACCAAGAAGCTGAAACGTACCGTTTACGGCGGCGGTGGCATCATGCCTGACTTCTTTGTGCCGATAGATACTACGTTCTATACGGACTATCACCGCAACCTGGTTGCCAAAGGAGTAGTCATCAAGTTCACCATGAAGTTTATCGAGAAGCACCGCAAGGAGTTGACGAACAAGTATAAAACGTTCGATAGCTTCAATCAGAAGTTCGAGATAGACGATGAAATGCTGGCTACCCTGCGCAAGATGGCGGATGATGAAGGCGTGAAGTTCGATGAGAAGCAGTATGATACGTCCCTCCCGCTTATCAAAACCCAGCTCAAAGCACTTATAGCCCGTGACTTGTGGGAGATGAGTGAGTATTTCCAGGTGATGAATGCTACCAATCAGAGTGTACAGAAAGCATTGGAGATTCTTAATTCGGGGGAGTATCAGAAGAAGTTGAAGTCTGTAGAATGATTTATAAAAATACTTCTGTTATGGAGAAAAAAGATGTGGATATAGCTTACTTCATTTCGTTTTGTATCGAGCAGTATAAGACGAAGCATCATTTATCGGGCGAAGAAACGGTAAACTTGTTCGAGAAGTATGATGTATTGTCCTATCTGTCCGATAACTTTGAAATACTACATACTCAAAGCCGACAATGGATGACGGAGGAAATAGAAGACTATATTGCCAAACGGAAGGAGGAAGAACAATGAAGTTATATCATGGAAGCCTGGAGAAAATAGAAATACCACAAATACGGCTTTCTAATCGTACATTAGATTACGGTGTAGGCTTTTACCACCACTTCGGAAGAACAGGCAGAGTTATGGGTAAAGCGCAAAATCCGTGAGAAAGCAGGTAAAGGCTTCATTAATATATATGATTTCAATCTGTCGGCGATGATGGAATTGGATACTTTACGCTTTATAGAGCCCACAGAAGAATGGTTGGATTTTGTAATGGCGAACAGAACAAACGGGGATTATCATCATGAGTATGATATTGTGTATGGCCCTGTAGCAAACGACCGTGTGTATGCGGCTTTTGCTCTCTACGAAGGAGGTTTGCTTAATAAGCAAGAGTTGATTCAAGAATTGAGGACTTATCTTCTTGTAGATCAATTGTTGTTTCATACGGAGCGTGCTTTGTTATATTTAACCTTTCTCGATGCGAAGGAGGTGTATAAATGAACAGAGAAATCACAGATAGCAATCTTTACTTATTGTTGCCCTCTAAGGTTAGTCTTGTTGCTCGGATGTATGTGAAAGAACATGGTGGTTCTCTAGTGGATGCTATACGGAAGTTCTACCATTCCAATACCTATAAGAAACTGGAGAAGGAAAGCACCAAGTTATGGCATTATGGTCCTGTGGCTTTATATGAAGAGTTTATGGAGGAACGGTGAGAACTGACCTTCGGCTCTCCACTGTCTGACTTCAATCACTCTCCGCTACCACTTCTCCCTACGAAGAGGGTAGCGGAGAGTAAAAGAGGTAGACATTAAATTCCTGTATCCACCGGATTCTTATCCGGGAATAGTGGACTATATAATACTGTGCGTTTCAGCACTTGCAGTTTTCCGTCTTTTACAAACTCTTCGCCGCGTTCCGAAAGGTGTTCTACCATTGCCTGGCGAAGCTCTTCCAGTTGCTTCCTATACTTTTTGTCGTTTACTACATTTTTCAGTTCGTGCGGGTCTTTCGTAAGGTCGAATAACTCTTCCGTTCCTGTGTGGAGGCGCCAGATGTACTTAATCTTTCCGTCCGTCAGTCCACACCAGTAGTTGTCTGCACTGTAGCAGGTGGCGTGTTCCAGGTCGAGATATTTTCTCCATTGGTCTGTTTTGCCTTCCATGAGGCGGAGAAGAGACTTGCCGTCCATATCTTGCGGGACGGAACCGCCTGCCACTTCGAGGAAGGTGGGCAACAGGTCGCGCAGTTCTACCGGTTCCGCCACCTTGCTCCCTTTGGAGAAGTGATAGGAAGCAGGCCACTTCACTATATAAGGCACGTGCACCGAACCTTCGTAAGGATACGTCTTGCGCCAATGATGATGGTCGCCAAGCATGTCGCCGTGGTCGGAGATGTAGCAGATGAGGGCGTTGTCATACATGCCTTTCTCTTTCAATGTCTTTATCACATGGCCTATTTCTTCGTCGATAAAGGTCACGTTGGCGTAGTAGTGACGGCGGGAGTTCTTGGCATATTCTTCGCCGAAGTTGGCAAAGGGAGCATCCTTCCGCACGTCTTCGGGGGATTTCAGTTGGGCATAAGGCTTGTCTTTGCACCATTCTCCTATCCAGGGGGCGGGTACGTCGCGTCCTTCATATTCGTCGAGCAAGCGCTGGGGCGGGTCGTAGGGGCTGTGGGGGCGGGCAAAGGATATTTTGAGGAAGAGAGGCTGGTCACCGTTTTGGTAATTGCGGATCATTTCGCAGGCAGTCTCTCCGGTCCAGGCAGTGGGGTGCAGGCGTTCGGGGAGCTTGTAGGTGGCGGCTCCGTGGTCGTTCCAGCCGATGTGGGTGGAGTCCGGGTTCAGTCCCGGGGCTTGCAATTGGAACCAGAGGCGGTAGTCGCTAATAAAGTCCGGGCTTTCCACCCGTCCGCTTTCGTCTACCAACGTACCGCGGAAACCGTGGAGGGCGCGCTGTGGAAACCAGTGCATCTTACCGATGCCGAAAGCATAATAGTTCAAATCGCCAAGCATGCGTGGCATTTCATAACGGTAGCGGTTACCCACGCGGCCGTAGCCCAACATGCCGTGATGCCAGGGAGAAAGCCCTGTGAGCAATCCCGAGCGGGCGGGCGTGCTGCTGGGAGTGGACGAATAGCCGTTGGTGAAGAGTGTCCCGTCTTCAGCCAATGCATCCATGTTGGGGGAGATAACCGAGGGATTCCCCATGCAGTTCATGGCGTCGCCGCGGTGTTGGTCGGATATGATAAGGATGATGTGTGGGCGTTGTTGCGCCGCTACGGATTGGGGGAAGGCACATATCCCCGCAAGGGTAGCGAGGGAAGCTACGGGCAAAGAAGGTGTTTTCATATATTCTCTAGGTTTATTGTGTCTTAATGGTAACAAAGATACTCCTTTCTTGTCAGATAGAAGAAAAAAAGCAACCGTTTTTATGCCATTCAGGGGCTTTTTTGTAGTTTTGCTACCTGCTAAATCTAATTACGTCCGGCATGAAAAAAGTAATCATCTGTTTCTTGAGCATTCTTTGTTCTGTTGTGTCTGTTGCTAAAGATTATTATTTCAAACATTTGGGAGTGTCCGACGGGCTCTCGCAAATATCCATCTCGTCTATTTACCAGGATGAGATAGGAGCGGTGTGGCTGGGGACTTCCGAGGGACTCAACCGCTACAATGGCAAGGAGGTGAAGATATTCCGTCCTTCCCAGGGAAGCGAGGGGCTCACCTATAACGAAATCAACGAACTTTGTGGAGACAAGAACGGGACGATGTATATCCGTTCCGGAAACGACCTGGTGAAGCTCGACCTTTACAAAGAGCAGTTCACTTGCTTGCGGCAAGATGATGTCTACGGCATCTTCTGCGAAGGAGACACCTTATGGGTGATTTGCATGGATGGAATTTATTACTGTACCCCGCAAAATCCACAGTTGACCTTCTTTGCCCGCTCGCGCGATGAGTGGGGACAGGGAACAGCGTTGTATGTAAACCGGGAGACGGTGTGGGTGATGAGCCGCACCCATCTGGTAGCTATCTCCCGTAGCGACCCTTCCCGGCAGGAAAGCGTAGCCACCTTCGACAAGGGGCGGTGCGTGTCGGCAGACAGTTTCGGCAATGTGTGGGTGGGAACCTGGGAAGGACTCTACCGCGTCTCTCCCGACCGGGAGATGTTTCATTATACTGCCGCCTCAGGAGAACTTTCCGACAATCAGGTAAGGTGTGTGCTCGAAGATGATTTCGGTTGCATCTGGATAGGTACTTTCCGCGGGCTCGACTGCTACGACCCCGCCACGGGCACATGGAACCACTCTACCCGCTACAGTGACTCCTCGAACACGCTAAGCCACAACTCCGTGCTGGCACTACACAAAGATATGCAAGGCAACATCTGGGTGGGGACCTACTACGGCGGCGCCAATGTATTCAACCCCGACAAGACACACAGCCACTTCTACCATGCCGAGCCTTTGCAGGAAGACTGCCTGAGCTTCCCCTTCGTGGGGCGCATGACCGAAGACAGCCGCGGCAACCTATGGATATGCACCGAAGGCGGCGGGCTGAACTGCTACCGTCCCGACACCGGTAAGTTCACCCGTTATGTCCACCGCAAGGGGGATGCCACAAGCATCGGCAGCGACAATCCTAAATCCATCTTCTATCGCAAAGAGAACGACCGCCTCTATGTGGGCACTCACCTCGGAGGATTGTACGTCTTCGACCCCAAGACCGGAAAAGGACATACTCTGTACTGCGAGGCGGTCAACCCCGCTTCCTTGTCCCATACGATAGTAAACGAAATACAAGAATACAGGAACGGGCTTGCCTTGCTCACTCAGGCGGGTCCTGTCTATCTTGACCCGGAAACGGAACGCTTCTCCCCCCTCAGCCAGGATGCCCGCATCCAAGAGTTGCTCAGGAAGGAGTATGCCTACGAAACCTTCTTTATCGACAGCCGGCAGCGCATGTGGCTGGCGCTCGGTATGGGAGGGATGGTGTGCATCCACCTGCCTTCTTCGCGCGTAGACCGTTATGTGGCGGATGCCGCCAATCCCATGTCGATAGGTAAGTTCAAGATAGACCATATCTTTGAAGACAGCCGTGGCGATGTGTATTTCTGCACCGTCGGTTCGGGGATGTTCAAGTTCGAGGAAGATTCCGCGTCTTTCAAAGTCTACAATGTTTCTTCCGGCATCCTCCCCAGTGACTATTGTTATTATCTGGGCGAATCGGTTCGCGACCGCTGCCTCTACCTTCTCCATAGCAAAGGGCTTTCCATTTTCGACCCTGCAAAGGAGACCGTAGAGCACACCTATCACCTCTTCCAGCAAAGCTACAGCCAGGGCTCTGCGCTCTACCGGGATGCCTCGGGCACTATCTTCATCGGAGGGACCAACGGGCTGGCCTTCTTTCAGGAACAATTCCTTTACCGGGACTCCCCCAGCAGTTATCTCAACTTTGACAAACTACTCATCTTCAACCGCGAGATACATCCCAACGACGGGACAGGCATCCTGAGCAACGTCCTTGCCAAGACCTCTGCCGTCTATCTGGGCTATGACCAGAATAATATCTTCGTGGAGTTCGCCACCTTTAACTATCGCTACGACCGCAATCTGCTCTTCGAGTACCGTCTCGACGGCTTTGACAAGACGTGGACGCAGACTGCCGGAACTACTCTTACTTACACCAACCTCCCCCCGGGAAACTACACCTTGCGGGTGCGCCAACTGGACAACCGCCACGAAGCTACCAAAGAGATTCTGTTGGACATTCACGTAGCCGCCCCTTTTTATGCTACACCCTGGGCTTATCTTGCTTATCTGCTTCTCTTTGTCGGGCTAACCCTGTTTTTTATCCGTTTTAAGACCCGGCAGGCAGCCTTGAAGTCTTCACTCGAGTTTGAGCGCAAGGAGAAAGAACGGATGGAGGAACTGAACCAGACGAAACTGCGCTTCTTTACCAACATCTCTCATGAGTTCCGCACGCCGCTCACTCTTATCCTCGGGCAGATAGAGGTGCTGATGCAGATGGACAAGCTGGGCCCGGCAGTCTACAACCGCATCTTGCGCATCTATAAAAATGCCTGGCACATGCGCAACCTCATCTCCGAGCTCCTGGACTTCCGCAAGCAGGAGCAGGGCTATCTGAAACTGAAGGTGGAAGAGCAGAACCTCGTAGCCTTCACCCGCCAGATTTACATGTGTTTCTATGAATACTCGCAGAAGAAAGGAATCAACTACCGGTTTGAGCCGGTAGAAGAATCCATCTTGGTGTGGTTCGACCCGGTGCAGTTGCAGAAGGTGATATTCAACCTGCTCTCTAACGCCTTCAAGTATACGCCCGAGAAGGGAACCATCATCGTAGACGTGCGTAAGACCAGTTCGCAAGTGACAGTCTCCGTAAGCGACACCGGGCGCGGCATTCCTGAAGAATACATTTATAAAATCTTTGAGCGCTTCTACCAGACGGACACCGTCTCTTCTTGCTTCACGCTGGGCACAGGCATCGGACTTGCTCTCTCCAAAGGCATCATGGATATGCACCACGGCAAGATTGACGTGAAGAGCAAGGTAGGACAAGGCACAATCTTCACCCTGGTGCTTCCTTTAGGCAACCGCCATTTCACCGAAGAAGAACTCTCACATCCCGGAGGCAACGAGGTCACTACCCTTTTCTCCGGGGAAAGATTGCCTGTGGTTCCTTTCTACGAGCCGTTGGAGACGGAAGCCAATGCTGCTTTAAACGAAGACGAACAGACGGACAAACCCGCTATCCTCCTTGTAGAAGACAACGAAGAACTTTTGTCGATGCTAGGCGAAGTGTTTAGTCCGATGTACGATGTGCATACGGCACGCAACGGCCGGGAAGGGCTGGATATGGCGCGCCGGATTCAGCCGGATTTGATTGTCAGTGATGTGATGATGCCTGAGATGTCCGGTAAGGAGATGTGCTACAAGATAAAGAACAATGTGGAGCTTTCCCACATCTCCGTGGTGCTGCTCACCGCCCAGACGTCGGTGGAGTATGTAGTGGAAGGTTTCATGTTCGGCGCCGACGATTATGTGACAAAGCCGTTCAATGTGAAAGTCCTCGTGGCGCGTTGCAACAATTTAATTAAGAACAAGAAACGCCTCATTGCCCATTATGCCGGTAAGCCGGTGGTGGAGACTACTGAGGCGGATGCGGTGACCGAACGGGATAAGGAGCTTCTCGAGAAGTGTGTCGGCATCGTTAGAGAGAACTTCGAGAATGTTGATTTTGACGTTACCGCCCTTGCTTCCCGGCTTTGCATGGGGCGTAGCAAGCTTTATATGCAATTCAAGCAAATGACGGGGCTTACTCCTAACGAGTTTATTCTGAAAGTGAAGCTTGACGAGGCTATGAATTTGTTGAAGAATCGTCCGGAGTTGAATATCTCGGAAATATCGGTTCGTCTGGGCTTCTCTTCGCCCCGCTATTTCAGTAAGTGTTTCAAGGCATTCTTCGGGGTGGCGCCGCAAGGGATAAGGAAGAAGGAATAATGATAAATGGGTAAATAATAAAAGTCGGTAGCTGGAGTTACTACCGACTTATATTATTTATGCTATCTTATCTTCTCTTAATCACCTTTCGGCCATCCGGGATTCTGTTCCAGTGCCAGGTTCTTAGTCAAAGCAGATTTTGGAATCGGTCTCAGGTAGTCCTTTGCCGGGTCGAATTGCCGGCGTTCGGCTGCAAAGTTGCTGCCTGCGTAGGCGTCTATATACTTCTTGCCGTCCGGAGCGAGGAAGGTAGCCACTTCATTGGTTCCTTCTCCGGAGCCTGCCTTCTTCACTTTGCCTTCATATCTCGGGTTGTCGAAGTCAGCATCTTCCATGCGTATGCCCAGCGGGCGTTCTTTCAGTTTCTCTCCCCACGCCCAGCGCATCAGGTCCTGATAGCGTAAGTTCTCGAAGCTAAGTTCTACGCGGCGTTCGCGGCGGATTTCCACTAGGAGGGAAGAGAGACCCGAGCCTGCATATTTGGGGTCCATTGCCGGGGTCATGCTCATGTCCGGCATGCCGGCACGGCGGCGGAGTTGGTTCACGGTGTTGTCCAGGTCGGTAGGTGTCAGGGTTCCCAGTTCTGCTTTGGCTTCGGCGAGGTTGAGCAACACTTCGGCGTAGCGGAAGAGGGGATAGTCGTGAGTTTCTTTGCCGTAGCCCTTCTTGTCCTGTTCGCGGATGTAGTATTTGATGACGTGGTAGCCGGTAATCGTAGGCCAGTTGGTCATATCGCCCAAGCGGGGGAATGTCTTGCTTCCCAGCGGAGCATCCTCGAAGAGAGCTTTGGCGGCATCGTTGCCGGGAGCGACGAATGTCTGTGCCATGCGCGGGTCGCGGTTCTGGAATTCCAGTTCAGGAGTGTCGTTGCTGAACTCCGTGCTCAGGGCGATGGGGCGTGCTTCTCCGTCGGAGTCGAGGCGGAGGAAGTCGTCGGCAAAGTCTTTTGTTCCGCCGTTGCGCAGGTTGACGATGTAGCCGCACATACGGTGTGCAAGCAGGTCGGCTGCATATTTGCGGTAGAAGATGACCTCTTTGTTGGTCCCTAAGTCTTCGCTGGTGAAGAGGGTGGTGTAGTCATGGTTGGGATTGCCCGTGTTGTAGATGCTATAGCCCATCTTCATCACTTCTTCGCTGGCTTCTACGCATGCTTCGAGGAAGGGGGTGTCGTCGCCCAGCTTATGGTATCTGCGATAGGTCCCTTCGTAGAGTCCGATGCGGGATTTCAGTGCCAGGGCTGTTCCGCGGTCTACGCGGTTCGACTTGCCTTTCCATTCCACCGGCAGGTAAGCGCAGGCATCGTTGATGTCCTGCAACACTTGCGCCATCACTTCCTTGCGCGGGGTGCGCGGACCGTAGAGCTCTTCGGAATCAATGTCGAGAGGCTTCGTAATCAAGGGCACGTCGCCGTAGGTCTGCACCATATATAGATAGAACCATGCGCGGAAGAAGAGCGCTTCGCCGGCATATTGTTTCTTGAGTCCTTCGTCGCCCTTCGCCTTTTCGTAGTTGGCGAGGAAGACGTTGATGCGGCGCAGCAATCCCCACGACCAACTGCCGTAGAGTGTATTACCATTGGGCACATTCTCCACTCCGGCTGCCACGGCGCTTGCCCAGTTCTGGCTACCGTCTACGGTGACAAAGTTGTCTGACATGGCTTCCAGCGGGTAGATGCTCTGTGTTTTGCTGCTCCATGCGCCGTGCGTGAATCCCACCATGAACTTGTAGGTTCCGTTGTCGGCGGCTTCGTTGTAGATGCCATTGGTGTAGGCTTCGAGGTCGGATACTGTTTTCCAGTAAGCTTTCTCGTTCAGGTCGTTGGTCGGTGTCCGGTCGAGGAAGGAATCGTTGCAGGACGTCATCAGGAGGGAGGCTGCAACCAACCCTATATATTTCAATTTAAAGTTCTTCATTTCTTTCACTGTTTTAGAAAGTTAGATTAATACCGAATGAATAAGTTCTCATGAACGGATAGAGCATCTGTCCGTTTCCGCGGGCTGCTTCGGGGTCGTAGGCGCCTTTGATGTTGGTGAACTCAAACAGGTTCTCGCCGCTGACGTAGATGGTGGCTTTGGAGAGGAATACGTGTTGAATCCAGCTCTTGGGCAGGTTCCAGCCAAAGGTCAGGTTCTTCATGCGCAGGTAAGACGCATCTTGCAGGTAGCGGGTCTGCGTCTTGCGGTTTCTGTCGTCTGTGGCACGAACGATGGGGAAGTAAGCATTGGGGTTCTCCGGCGTCCATGAGTCGGTGATGTGCCACTTCTGTGCGTTGTAGTACTGGGTGGCGGCAGGCCAGAAGGCTTGGTTGCTGGGATAGAAGTCGCGCTTGCCTACGCCTTGCATAAAGATGTTCAGGTAGAAATCTTTGTAGTTCAGGTTGGCGGTGATACCATATTGGTAGCGCGGGGTGGTGTTACCGATGATGGTAAGGTCACCGTGTTCGTCGAGTGTTCTTTTGCCGTCGTCAATCTTGTTGTCCTTTTTCAGGTCTTTGAACTTCACGTCGCCTGCTCCCCACACAACGTTGGCAATGGCGCTCTGGTCTGGCGATGCAGCCACTTCTTCGTCGCTTTGGAAGAGTCCTTCGGTCACGTATCCCCAGATGTCGCCAATCTTCTTTCCTACGTAGTAGGTGTCGATGTCGCCCGTCGGGTTGTTGTATTTGGTGATTTCAGCTTGTGAGTCGCCGATGACAAAGCCCAGGTCGTAGCTGAAGTGTTTGCCGATGTGGTCTTTCCATTTCAGGCTGAGTTCCCAACCGCGTGTGCGCAGTTCGGCAGAGTTGGCGGGCGGGGCGGTAGTACCCAGTACGTCGGGATAAGCGGCTTTCACCAGCATGTCCGAGGTGGTACGTTGGTAGTAGTCGAACGTGAAGTCGAGCCGTTGGCGCAGCATGGTGATGTCGATACCGAAGTTGATGGTCTTCACCTTCTCCCATGTCAGTGTGGAGGTGGTCAGGTTACCCGGGTTGATGAGTGTAGCCTTCTCGTTCCCGAATATCCAGTTGCCTGCGGTGGCGTTGCTCATGAAGGGCACGTAGGGATAATACTTCGTGTTTCCCTTCCAGTCGTTCGAAGAAATCAACTGGTTGCCCAGTTCTCCGTAGGTGGCGCGCACTTTGAGGTTGTCCAGCCAGTTACGTGTCTTGCTCATGAAAGGTTCTTCGCTGATGCGCCATGCGCCCGAGAAGGAAGGCAGGAATACGAAACGGTTGTCCGACGGGAAGCGGGATGTACCGTCGTAGCGTCCGTTGACTTCCACCAGGTAGCGGTTGTTGAAGATGTAGTTCAAGCGGAAGAATCCACCGCGGAGTGCCCATTCATATCCGTCCTGTGCGGTGATGTGGTTGCCTGTTCCCAGGCTGAGCGAAGGCAGGTTGTCGTTGAGGATGCCGTAGCGTTGTCCGCTGAAGGTGGAGTACTTCGTCAGTTCCTGGTTGAATCCCACCATGGCTTTCACGTAGTGTTTCTCTGCGAAGGTGTTCTCATACTCGGTATAGGCGTTGAACGAGTAGTAGTTGGTATTATAGTTGGTCATCTTATAATATCCGTCGCTGGTTCTGCCATACGTCTCGTTGAAGCTCTTGTCGAAGAACTTGATGGGCTTGCTGTGTTCCGACTGCTTCTTGTAGTTGATGTTGTAGTTGAAGTCCACGTGTGCCTTCCAGCCTTTCAGGATGTCGAAGTCGGCAGTGGCGGTCAGCCATACGTCGTGTGCGTCATATTTCTTTCTACCGCCGTTGTTGAGCAGTTCGTAGGAGTTGTTTTCAATATACATCCCGTCGAAGCTGTCGAGTTCGGGATAGCGCGGGTCTTTCACCCAGGGTTGGATGAAGTCCGTCGGCAGGGAGTATACTACGCGCATCCACACGTCTTTGTCGTCGTAGGTGACAGGCTTGTCATGGGTGCTGTAGTTATACAATATCTTGGTTCCCAGTTTCATCCACTTCGTGGTTTGGTTTTCCACGGTGAGGCGGGTGTTGAGGCGTTTAAAGTTATCCTCGCCCACTTTGTACATACCTTCCTGGTTGAGGTAGCCTATGGAGGTGTAGAACTTCGTCTTTTCGTTTCCTCCGGCAATGTTCAGGTTGTGGCGTTGCGAGGGGGTGAGGTCTTTAATCATCTTCGATTTCAGGTCGGAGAATCCGTAGTAGTAGAGCTGTCCGTCTATCACCTCATATTGCGGGTTGTTCTTTGGGTCTTGCTCGTAGGCTTTCATCTTTTCGATGACTTCGGTGCGATAAAGGAGTGTGGCGTTTCCGTTTTCGCAAGCCTTGTTCATCCATTCGGCAAACTCGGAGCTGGACTCCACGAATTCCGGCATGACGGACGGTTTGGCAAACGAGAAGTTGCCCGTGTAGCTCACGGTAGTCTTCATGTCTTTTCCTGCCGATTTGGTGGTGACCAGCACTACACCATAGGCGGCGCGCACACCGTAGATGGCGGAGGCGGCGGCGTCTTTGAGCACGGTCACGTTGGCTATATCGTTGGGGTTCACCAGGTCGAGGCTCATCTCCACGCCGTCTACCAGGATAAGCGGGCTACCTCCGTTGATGGATGTCGTACCGCGCACGTTTATCTCGGCGCTCTGTCCCGGCTCGCCGCTCACGTTGGTGATTTGCAGGTTGGGGATGGTTCCTTGCAATGCGCTACTTGTGCTTGTGATGGGGCGGGATTCGAGTACTTTGGAGTCGATTTGTCCGATGGACCCGGTCAGATTCACCTTCTTCTGCGAACCGTAGCCCACTACGACTACCTCGCTCAACGCCTGCGAATCTTCTTCGAGCTGGACATTCAAGGTTTTCTTGCCTGCCACCTTGACTTCTTTCGTTGTATATCCGATAAATGAAATTTGCAAAACCGCATTCTCGGGCACTCCCGTGAGAGTGAATTTCCCGTCCATGTCGGTGATGACACCGTTTGTCGTACCTTTCACGATAACGTTGGCTCCTGTCACCGGGCCGAAGTTGTCCGTTACTATACCAGTCACAGTTTTCCCTGTCTGGGCAACGATGTCTACTGCTGCCGTCCCCATTCCGCTTCCATTTGCCGGGCTTGCTAACATGCCGAGGCTCGAAAGTGCCAGCGCGGTACAGAATAGCGCCCTCTTGGGGGAGATAAGGAGTGTTTTTCCTTTTTTCATACGTACTTTCTCTTAAATAGGTTATTAATTAGATTTAGATAACGTTCGGTTTTATTTCACCGTCGACTGCAAATGTATAAAATAACTATAAAGAAAAATATAGTTATGGTTACAAAAATTAAGCATTCCCATCCGTTTGGATGATTTTGATACCTACTATGGATGTTTTTAGCACATACGGCGATGGTCCTCCTCTTGGATAGGGTTGTGCGGGGGAGGATGGTCGTTTTTTAAGATAACGGCGCCTGAAGGGTGGACTGAAATGTATATTCCGGAAAGAAATGTGCCTTAAAAAGTGCAAGAATATGCAGAAAAAGCACTTTTCGCTCTCTTTTTTCCGTTAAATATGCAGGTTTCATCTGTTGGATATGCACATGAGGGGTGTTGAATATATATGTCCCGCGTGTGGGGTATATATACCCAATACGCGGAGTATATATACCCTGCATGCTGAGTATATATGCCCTGCGCGCAGCGTATATATGCCCGACACGCTGGGTATGTATACCCTGTAAAAAGTTGGTGAAAACACTTTCCATTGGGAAAGAATCTTCGGGCAGGGCGATATTGACATTCTTCTTTTAAAGGCTTTCTCTATCGGATAAAGAGAGAGGTCCCTGGCTTGGTGGCAGATGTTTTGCCAGGAATTTGGGCGGATAGATGTCAGACTGAAAAGATGAAAGTGAAAAAGCAGGGCTTTTTTTCATCCATCCCTTGCACAGGGTGGAAAGAAACGAAAGAGGACGGGCGGAATATACGTTTTTTCAGATGAGCCGTTTTTTAAAAGGCAAGGCTGCCTCCCGGTGGAGAAGCAGCCTTGCGCATCAATTATCCTGTGGCGGGAAGCGTCACCTCTTGCTTACGTTGAATTCTGCAACGGTGATGTTGAGTCCGCCGTTTTTGTTCCAGTCGCGGAACACTACTTTGATGTAGCGGTAGCTGGACAAAGCGAGAGCTTGCTCGTAGGTTACGGCTGCCGAGGTGGTTGCCGGGCCCACGGCGATGTCTTCTTCAATGGCGGTGAAGTGTTCGTTGTCGTTGCTGCCGAACATAGAAATCTTGAATGCCTGGAAGTTAGTGGTGGTGTTTCTATGCACGTATTGGAAATAGTTAAATTCCTGTTCCGCTCCCATGTCGACAACAAAGAAGAGGATGTGGTCGGCAGGGGTTACTTCGACGTTGTACTTCTTGCCCGGTTTCGTCAGTGCCAGATAAGTGCCGGTCTTTCCGTCTATCAGGTGTTCGGGGTTACCGGTGGAACCGTCTGTGGTGTAGTTTTTGCCGTTGGCATAGACGATGGAGGTGTCTACGAACCACAAAGCGCGCTCGAAGAACTTTACGTCGGCGTCCACTTTCAGCGTCACTGTCGCTTCGGCTCCGTGCCCGTCGGCGGCAGCTATCTTAATCCGGGCTTCTCCGTCAGCCAGTGTTTTCACTTTGCCGTGTTCGTCGAGCGAAACCACGCCTTCGCCGGAGACAAGGCTATACGTCACATCCGGGTTGGAGGCGTTGGCGGGAGATACGCTGACGGCGGCGCCCAGGTCGAACACCTGTCCGATGGCTACTGTCTTTCCGTTCAGTGCCGAGGCTGCATTCAGTTCGATAGCGGAGACTTTCACTTCGCCCACCACGTGTATGGCGACTTCTTTAGATATTTCCGTGCCGTCGGTAGTGGTTGCGGTGATGGTGGTGAGTCCTTCCTTCACACCGGTCACGATGCCGTTGGCGTCCACTGTGGCAATGCCGGTGTCGGCGGATGCGTAGCTAAGGACGGGATTGTCGGCGCTGGCGGGCAGCACGATGATTTGCTCTGCCAGGTTCACCCTCTTGAATTCCTGGACTGTTACCGATTCGGGCACTTTGACGTCGCTTACCAGAATCTTGTCGCGTATTACCTTTACCGTGCATGTGGTGCGGATGTCCTGATTGCCGCGGAAGCGTGCCGTCAGTTCCGTTTCGCCTTCTTTCAGCAGGGTGAGCGTGCCGTCTTGCGAGATGGTGGCTACGGTTTCGTCGCTCAGGGAGTAGATGTAGGCTTTGGCGTCTATCATGATTTCTTCGGGGGTCACTCCGATGGTGACGGCGTGTGTGCCGTTTGCCAGTTTCACGGTGAGCACATTGTTGTCGTCGGTGAGGTTTACTTTCAGTTTCACGTCTTTGTAGGACGAGTAGTCGGTTTCGTATTTGTATTCGTCCGAGCAGCCCATTGCCAGCATCAGGGCGGCAATCAGGCAGAACGAACCGGTCAGATAATTATAGATTGATTTCATATCACTTTGTTTTAATGGTTACCAACCCGGGTTTTGGATTAACTTGCCGTGGGAAGCATTGATTTCTCTTTGAGGAATGGCGCAGAAGTACATCCGCTCGTCGAAGAAATGCTGCTCGATGGGTATCACCGACCAGGTGTAGAACTCTCCGGACTTCTCCCACACGGCGGCGCTGGTCCACACTCCGTCGAGGCGTTCATACATTTTGCGGCGTTTGAGGTCCCAGAAGCGGTTGCCGCATTCGTTGGCAAACTCTATGCGGCGCTCGTTGATGATGAATTCTATCATCTCGTCTTTGTCCATATTCTCGGGCACGCCGTATCTGTGGTTCTCTCCCGGTTCGATGCCGGCGCGGTCGCGGATTTCGAAGAGTTGCTGTTCGATGGTGTTGCGGTTCTTGTTCAGGTCCAGCTCCGTCAAGGCTTCGGCATAGAGCAACATGATGTCTGCGTAGCGGATGAAGGAGAGTCCCTGTCCTTCGCTGTCGGCGTTGCCGCCCAGCTTGAGCTCGTTGCTGCACTTGCGGTAGTAGTAGCCGGTGGGCGAGCCGGAGCCTACGCCGTATCCGTCGTCGGTGGCGCCGCGGTAGGTGTATATCTTCTCTTTCACGGTGCTCGACGAGCTTTTTATCCATTCCGATTCATTGTGGATGATGGTGTAGTCCATGCGGGGGTCGCGGTTGGCATAGGGGTCGTTCTTGTACTCTTCGCTCTCTTTGTCGATGGGCGTGCCGTCTTTCATCGGGAATGCCTCCACCAGTTCATGGTAAGGATAGATGAGGTGGCTGCCTCCGCGGCTCTTGGGCAGAAGGGCTTTGTGGGGGAAGGTGGTGCTCACCGTCACCCAGAACCATATTCTCTCGCGGTTGACCCGTTTGGTGGTGGCGAGGTAGAATCCGTTTCCGGGGCGGGTGTCGTTGTCCTTCACTAGTTCGTGGGTTCCGAGTCCCATCAGCTCTTCGGCGGTGGTGACTACGTTTCGCCACCGGTTGACGTCGTAGTCGTCATATCCCACCAGCAGGCGGTTCTTTCCGCTTCCTATGTTGCCGCCGTTATACAAGGGGCTGGCTGCCAGGGCGTAAAGCTCGGTGAGTACTCCCAATGCCGAGGCGCGGGTGGGGCGTCCGTAGTCCACTCCGCCTTGTTCCAGGGGCAGGGCGGCGGCTACCGTTCTGAGTTCATCTGCCAGGTAGTTGACGCATTCTTCAAACGTGGAGCGCTCTAGCATGGTGGGGGCGAAGGGGTCTATCACTTCATCGTAAAGAAGAGGCAACCCGCCATATTGGCGCAGCAAGTGGAAGTAGAAGAAGGCGCGGATGAAGCGGGCTTCGTAGGCAAGCCGTTCCTGGGTGCTGGGATGGAGGGGCGACTTTTTGTAGTTTTGCAAGAAGGAGTTGCAGCGGTAGATGGTCTGGTAGGCTTCCTTCCATCCTTTCTCGAAGTCGCTGAACCCGGCGTTGGTTCCGCCTTGGCTGAAGTCTCCCTTCGTGTAGGCGGGGGTGAACTCCGTCACTTTGAAGTAGCTATACCGGCTGTTATCTGTGCCCGCTTCATAATCTTTGTAGTTTTGCAGGTTGCTGGATACGTTGTGGGGAGTCATCGTCAGACGCCCTACCTGCCAGAAGAGGGCGGCGTGGAACCCCATCACTTTCACACTGTCGGAGAAGACGGCTTCGAGGTCGTCCGCCTCTTTTCCCTTGCTGTCGAGAAATCCCTCCGTCGTTTCGGTGCAGGCGGCTAGCAGGCAGCATGCGCCGAGAAAGAATGCTATAATCTTTTTCATTTTACTATGCTCTTTTAAAATACGATTTGACATCCGAAGTTATACACACGTTGCTGTGGATACGTATCCACCGGGTTTCCCGAGCTGACCCGGCTGCTTTCCGGGTCCACCTGGTAGTCGCCCAGTGACGACCATGTAATCAGGTTTTGGGCGGAGCCGTAGAAGCGGACGGAGTTGAGACCGAGCTTCTTGGTCCACACTTCGGGCAGGCGGTAGCCTACTTCGATGTTCTTCCAGCGCACATAGTCTGCCGAACGCAGCCAGAAGGTGGACTGTGCGGTGTTGTTTCCGTGTTGCTCGCTGAGGATGGGGAAGGTGGCGTTCTTGTTCATCTCCTTTAGCTGGGCGGGGTCGGTCACCAGGTTGTTGTTGTCGTCATATTGTCTCCATCTGTTGAGATGTAGCGGGCGGGGGCGTCCGTCTCCGTTGCCAATCTGAAGGGCTTTTTGCAGGCTGAGCGAGGCTCCGGTGGCTCCCTGGAAGAGGGCGCTGACGTCGAAGTTCTTGTAAGAGAAGCCCACGGTGAGTCCGTAGTTGTAGTCGGGCCTTGAGTTGCCGATAGCTACTTTGTCATATTCGTCGATGATTCCATCGGCTATGCCTTGCGGTCCGCTGATGTCTTTGTAGCGGATGTCGCCCGGTTTCAGGTTTCTCAGTTTGTCGGCGGGAGCGTTGTCTATCTCTTCCTGCGAGTTGAAGAAGCCTTCGGCTACGTAACCGAAGATGGTTCCGATGGGTCTGCCTGTGCTCATACTGAGTACATAGGGGCTGGGCACTTCTCCCATTTCAATGATTTTGTTCTTGGCATGGGAGACGATGCCGCGGAGGAAGTAGCTGAAGTCGTTGCCTATCTTGTCGCGCCATGTCACTTCGGCATCCCATCCTTTGTTCTCGGTGCGCCCGATGTTCATGAAAGGCAACACTCCGTCCATATACCCGGCATAGAGGGGGATGGACTCCGGTTTGGAGAGGATGTCCTGCCGGCGGTTGTAGAAGTATTCGAAGGTGGCTGACAGGCGGTTGTCGAACATCCGCAGGTCTACACCCAGGTTGAGCTTCTTCTCCACTTCCCATCTCACGTTCTCGTTGGCTATCTGGCTCAGGAAGTAGGCGGGTATCTTGGCAGTGGTGGTGGATTCTCCGAAGGGGTAGTCGTAGTCCTTCTTGTAAGTCTCCAGGTAAGTGTATACGCCGCCTACCACTGCATCGGCTCCGGAGAGACCGTATGAACCGCGCAGCTTCAACATGTCTACCTTTATCTTGCTGAACCAGTCGTGGGCATAAGGCTCTTCTGCCAGGTTCCAACCCAGGGAGAGGGAGGGGAAGAAGTCGAAGCGGTTGTTCTCCGTGAAGCGGTCGGAACCGTTGTAGGAGCCGCTGAATTCAACCAAGTATCGCGATTTGTAGTCGTAGTTTATACGTCCCGAGTAGCTGATTGAGTTGCTGGGAGTGTCGGCTCCGGCACGGTTGGAGTACCAGTTGGCAAGCAGCAGGGCGCCTACGTTGTGTCCTCCGAATCGTCTGTTGTATGACAAGTCCACGCGGGTGTTGATTTGCACGTAGGGTTTGCTCTTGCTTTCGCCCACTGCCATGGGGTGGAGCACGTAGACATCCTGGTTGATAGGCTTGTAGGAGTCTGTCTCTGCGTCGTGGTAGAAGGCGAGGAAGTCATCCGAGTTGCGGTGCAGCGTCCGTTTGGTTCCCCAGCGGTTGGTGAGTGCCATCACTCCTCTCACCTTCAATCCCTTGGTGAGGAAGTCGAGTTTGTGTTCCAGCGTGATGTTACCGTTTACGTTGTTCTTCCATTCGCGGTCATATCCTCCTTGCGACATCAATGCCAGCGGGTTCATGGAGGCTCCGCTATACATGCCGTAGCTGCCGTCGGGGTTGTAGGCGGGATAGCGCCAAGGCGTGAAGTGCCCGCCCAGCAGACGGGTGAAGATGCTGAACGTGCCGGATTGTCCCGGGTTGGGCAGATAAGGTTCGTTCAGCTCCGAGAGGATGGCGTTGGCGTTGATTTTGAAGAGGAAGTCTTTGGTAATCTGAATATCAAAGTTGGAGCGTATGTTGTAGCGCTTCAGGTAGTAGTCGTTGTTGAAGTCTTCTTCTTTGGGCATGTCTTTCAGCAGACCGTTCTGGTTGGTGTAGCCTATGGCTACGAAGTACTTCACCTTGTCCGTACCGCCCTGTATGTCGATGTTGTATTGCTGTATCAGGGAAGTCTTTTTATACATCAGGTCATACCAGTCCACATTGGGATAGAGATAGGGGGAGTCTCCGGTACGGTAGTGTTCCAGCGACTCGTCGCTGTAGAGAGGGTCGGTCAGTGCGGCGATGTTCTCGTCGTTCATATACATTTCCTTGATGAGCTTGAGGCTTTCGTAAGAGCCTAGGAAGGTGTTCTTATACGTAGGCTGCTGCAAGCCGACATCCGCCCGGAACGTAATCTTCGGTTTGCCTTCGGAGCCTCGGCGAGTGGTGACGAGGATGACGCCGTTGGCGCCTTTCAGACCGAAGATGGCCGTACTTCCTGCGTCCTTCAGCACACTGATGTCCTGTATGTCGTTGGGAGATAGCTGGGAGAGCGTCTCGATGTCCGATTCCACATCGTCAATGAGCACCAGCGGGGAAGTGCTGACATTGGCGTAGGTGGATATACCGCGGATAAAGATGTCGGCGGCATCCTTGCCCGGCTGTCCGCTTCCCTGTATCTGGAAAAGTCCCGGCAAACGTCCGGCAAGCGCGTTCTGCACCGAGGCGGTGGGCGATTGCCTAAGCGTGAGCCCGTTCACCTGGCTGATAGAGGCGACGTTGGAGAGGCGGGACTTGGTTCCGAATCCCTGTTGTACGATTTCTACTTCCTGGAGCATGTTGCCGTCGCTTTCCAGTGTGACGGTCATGCCGTTTGACGCCGTTATCGTTGCGGGCATATAGCCGATGTAGCTGACCTTTATCTTTGCTTTGGCGGACTTGAGCTTGATAGAGAACTTTCCATCTATGTCCGTGATGGTTCCGTTGGACGGATTGCCTACCTCTAGGACAGTGGCTCCGACCAGAACTTCGCCAAGGTCGTCTTTCACCGTGCCTTTGACGATTGTTTGTGCCCATGCTGCAAGCGGCATAAGCGCTATTAATAGGGTGATGATTCGTTTCATAAGATTCCGTGTTTTTAATAGTTCCATCCTGGATTCTGGGTTAATTTCAGGTTTCCTTGCATTTCACCTCTCGGTATGGGATACCAGTACATCTTTTCGTCGAAGGTAGAGGTGCGCACGTCTACATAGTTGTAGCGGAAAGTACCGTCGGCTTGTTTGCTAATCTCTACTCCTTTCACAGGGCGGGTCATCACAGACTCTTCCCTGTCGGCAATCTTCCAGCGGCGGATGTCCCAGAAGCGGTGTTCTTCGAATGCCAGCTCTACTCTGCGTTCGTTGCGGATGATGCGGCGCATTTCTTCGCGGGTGTAGGTTGCAGGCAGTCCGTAGCGTCCGTCGTCGCCCGGTTCTATGCCGGCTCTTTGGCGGAGTTTTGTCAGGCAGTCTTCTATCAGTGAGGCGTTGGCGTCCGTATCCACTTCGTTCAGTGCTTCGGCATAGTTCAGGAGAATTTCGGCGTAGCGGATAATCTGGTAGTGGTGGGCTGCCCCGTTGAAGCCGGAGTTGTCCGCTTTCTCTTCGTTCAATCCTAAGAACTTGCGCAGGTAGTAACCTGTTTGAGTGGTGAATAAGCCGGGTTTGCGGGAGCGGTCCAGTCCGCCGTTGTAGGTCTCTACGTCCCTCTTTAGCCAGCGGGAGCCGTTATAGAATACGGTGTAGGTCAGTCGCGGGTCTCTGTTGGCGTAGGGGTCCTGCGGGTCGTAGCGGTATTTGGATGTAGGGTCGTCGATGCTTTTGCCGTCCAGCATGGGGAAGGCGTCTACGAGGTTCTGGCTGGGGCTGGTGAGTCCTTTGCATTTGTTCCGTTGGTAGCCGCAGGGGCTGTTGTTGGTCTCGAGAGTGGAGCTGCCTGCTGAGGCTTCCTTCACCATGATGACTTCTTTGTTGGGGAACGCTTTGTCGTCGCCGAACAGCTCGAGGAAACTCACTTTGCCTTCTTCGGCAGTGGTGTGCAGGTCGTAGATGTTGAGGTCGATAACAGCTTTTGCTGCGTCGGCGGCTTCCTGCCATTTGTCGCGGTCGCCTGTTTCGTTGTAAAGTGGGCTGGCGAGGTAGAGCTTCAAGCGGGATATGAGGGCGAGGGCTACTCCTTTGTTCACTCTTCCCACGGTTCCCGCCAGGTCGGTGGAGGGCATGGACATGGCATCATACAAGTCGTTGTAGCAAGATGTGGGGCTTGCGGGGCTTATCTCGTCCAGGATGTATTTAGCGCAGTCGTCCAGGCTGCTGCGGGGGATGTCCCAGTTCTCGTCGTAGTCGATAACCCTGTCTCCCACTAAAGGCACGCCTCCCCATCTCTTGACCAGTTCGAAATAGAAGTAAGCGCGGAGCAATCTCGTTTCTGCTTTCATTCTCTTGATTTCGTCCTTGGGAAGCTGGGTGGAGGATGGATAGCCTTCTATCTTTTCCAGAAAGAGGTTGGCGCGGCGGATGCCGATATAGAAGTTCTTCCAGGCACTTCCGTCGAGGCTGGCTATGTTCTCGGGAGAGAGGTTGCCGTTGCGGTAGTTCTCGAGGCTGCTGCTGCCTCCTTTATCTCGGGTGGCTACTCCGTCGTCGGTGGCTGTGTCGAGGTAAGAATCGCTCAGGCGGGTGTGGAGGCTGGGGAGTGAGGTGTATACGGCGTTGAACAAATATTTCATGTTGGTGGCTATGGAATCTTTGGGATTCGTCACGTCTGCTTCCGTTTTCCACTCAAGCGGTTCGGATTCGAACGTGTTGCATGCGCTTACTGTGAGCAGTCCGGTGATGCATGCAGCCTGAAATGTCTTGTATAGTAACTTTTTCATGTTGCTTTTCTGATTTAGAATTGAATGTTGATGCCGAAGTTATATGCTTTCGTATTGGGAACCAGTCCGGACGATGTTCCGTCGGTGAAGCCGAGCAGTTCCGGGTCGCGGTCTTTCACTCCGGTGATGGTGACGAGGTTATATCCGTTGACGAAGAACCTGATTCCGCTGATGTGTGCGCGTGAAGTCCATGCTTTGGGCAGGGTGTAAGAGAGTTCGATGTTCTTCAGTCTCAGGTAGCTTGCGTTCTGCAACCAGAAGGTGGAGGTGCGTTCGTTGTAGCTGTTGCTTCCGGCAGACAGTCTCGGGTAGCGGGCGTTGGGGTTCTCCGGCGTCCAGCGGTCGAGGTGTTCTTCGAGGGCTTGCCCGTATCCGTTTTGTGCGTTGAAGGTGAACGGCATCACTTTGCTGGTAGTCTGTGCGTTGCCCAATCCAGCCCATTGCATGGAGAGTGCCAGTCCCTTCCATTCGGCGCCGAGGTAGAAGCCATATTCAATCAGGGGAGCGTTGGTTCCGATGGCTTTGATGTCTTTGCCGTCTAGTACGTGGTCGCCGTTCAGGTCGCGATACTTCACGTCGCCGGGTTGGGGCATGTATCCTTCAATCCGGGTGGTTTGCAGGTAGTTGTCAATCTCTTGCTGGTTTTGGAAGAGTCCGTCTGCCACGTAGCCGAAGGTTTGCCCGTATTTGTTGCCTACGCGTTGCATGTAGGATTCCGGATAGGGATTCTCTCCGTTGGCAAGCAGCTTGCTTTTGTAAAACAGGGCATTGCCGTTGGCAGAAACCAGTACGTCGCCGAATTGCTTGTTGTAGGTTACGTCCAGTTCGAGTCCGCTTCTTCTGTATTTTCCCAGGTTCTCTTTCGGCAAGTCGATACCGATAAGGTGGTTGGCGTCTTTGCTTACCGACTTTTGCAGAACGTCCGAGTAGGTGTTATGGAAGAATTCTACGGTGGCGCTTAGGCTGCGGTCGAAGGCTTGCACATCCACGCCGATGTTCCAGCGGGTAATCTTTTCCCATTTGGTCAGATAGGGGAGGTTGTTCTCTACCAGGGAAGATTGCTTGGTGGGCGTGGCGCCCCAGTAGATGTCGTTGCCCCCTTTGTAATACTTGAGGTAGGTGTAGTAGTAATCGCTCAATGTGCCCGTACCGCTTCGGTAGTAGGCGCCCGTGCCGTCGTTGCCGTTGATGCCGAACGTGGCTTTCAACTTGAGGGCGTCGATAGCGGGCAGGTTGAACCATTCTTCCTTGTGCATGTTCCAGCCGGCGCCCAGAGAGGGGAAGATGCCCCATTGCTCACCCGGTTTCAGGCAGTTCATGTTCATAGCGGCGAAAGCCAACTCTGCCAGGTAGCGCCTGTCGTAGTTGTACTCGACGCGTAAGCTGGCGGCGTTCTTGTTGAGGGGGATGTTCTTGGCGCTCACCATGTAGTTGCTGTATGAGTAGAGGGCTTTCGTCTTGAAGTTATGTTTCTTCAGGCTGAAGTCATAGCCCAAGGCTGCTTCTAGGTATTGCAGGCGGTTGAGGCGGTCATAGTCTGTCTTATTCTCCTGGCTGCCGGAGGATGCCATTTGGTCGTATCGCTCTTCCGCGTTGGGGTCGGTGGGGTCTTTCCAGTAAGAGTATACGGCGAAGTTCTTGCTTCGGTTCAGCGTTTCCCGGTAAGAGGAGTTGTAAGAATACGTGGCGCTGGCATAGAGTCCCTTCAAGGCGCCTTGGAAGTGGTGTTCCAGGGTAGCGTCGATGTTGAAGTCCGTCTTGGGATAAAGGTAGTAGCCTGACATGATGCTTTGCCCGTAGAGGTTGTTGCTCTGGTAGATGGGGCTTCCGCTCAGAGAACCGTCGGGGTTGAACACGGCGTAGGCATTGTTGGGAGTGGTGTACAGGTCTCTGTAGATGCTGCCCATGATTGCCCTTCCCGGCGTAGTCTCGCGATACATCTGGCCGAAGACATTCACTTTGAAGAGAGTGTGGTCGGTAATCGAGATGTCCGTGTTGGTGCGTAGCGAATACTTCTTGAAGTTCTCCCGTGTGTTGTAGCTGTTGAGCGAATTATCCTGTTTGAGGAATCCGTCCTGTTGATATACGTTCAAGTCGATGAAGTATCTGGCAGTCTTTCCTCCGCCCGAGAGGTTGAGGTTGTATTGCTGCGTGGGTGAGGTGTCGCGCAAGAGCAGCTTCTGCCAGTCCACATCGGGATGGGTATAAGGGCTTGCTCCGGTTCGGTAAAGCTCGAGGTCTGTTTGCGAGTACATGGGGGCTTTCCCGTCGTTTTGCAAGGCTTCGTTCAGTAGTCCGGCGTATTGGTAGGCGTTGAGGAACTCCGGGCGGAACAGTTGTTGGCTGAAGGCGAACTGTGCGGTGAAGTCTATCTTCATCGAGGTTCTTTGCCCGCGCTTGGTCTTGATGTATACTACTCCGTTTCCGCTGGACATACCCATCATGGAGAGCCCCAGTCCGTCTTTGATGATGGAGATTGATTCAATCTGGCTTGCGGGGATGTTGGCGTCCGAGCGGGGAATGCCGTCTACAAGGATGAGAGGCGTGTTACCTCTCAGCCGCAGGGCGCGTTGCGAAGTGGTGTATCCTTGGGACATGTTGACGTATAGCCCGGGCAACACTCCATCCAGTGTAGATTCCAGCATGAATACCGGTCTGTGTTGCAGCTTCTCCCCCGATGCGGTGGAGATGGCTTGTACAGAGACTTCGGGGTCTTGGTTCCCCATTATGACGCTTTGTGTCTCAGTGAGTTGCTTGGAGGAAGCTTTATTGGCTTTTCCTCCTCCGGCTTGTTCCTGTGCGGCGGCAAAGCTGGCGGCACACAGTAAGCAGAGTGCGATAAGACAGTTCCTTCGGTTGGGAACGTTTCTGTGTCTTAATTGTTTTTTCATACGTATTAATTATAAATTCATTTCAGTTGTGTTTACCATCTACCATCCGGCATGTTCTTTCCTGTTCTCTTTGGAGTCTGCATCTCGTTTCTTCTC